>JBBRLR010000081.1:0-20667 GCA_038231255.1 Thermomicrobiales bacterium
CAACATCAACACGGTGGACGGCGGCACGCACATGAGCGGCTTCCGCGCCGCCCTGACGCGCACGATCAACGAGTTCGCCCGCAAGCAGGGCATCCTCGGCGAGAAGGCGGACGCGCTGACCGGCGACGATGTGCGCGAGGGCTTGACCGCCATCGTCAGCGTCAAACTGCCCGACCCGTCATTCGAGAGCCAGACGAAAGTCAAACTGACGACGCCGGACATGGCGGGTGCGGTGCAATCGGCGATGAACGAGTCATTCGGCATGTGGCTGGAGGAGAACCCTTCCGCCGCGAAGCGTATCGTCGATAAGTGCCTGATGTCCGCCCGTGCGCGGGAAGCGGCCCGCAAGGCGCGCGACGTGACGCGCAAGGGTATGATGGACGGCCTGGCGCTCCCCGGCAAACTGGCCGACTGTCAGGAGACCGACCCGGCGCGCAGCGAACTCTACATCGTCGAGGGCGACTCGGCGGGCGGCTCGGCGAAGCAGGGGCGCGACCGGCGCTTCCAGGCGATCCTGCCGTTGCGCGGCAAGATTCTCAATGTCGAGCGGGCGCGGCTCGACCGGATGCTCTCGTCCGACGCGATCCGCACGCTGATCACGGCGCTCGGCGTCGGCATCGGCGAGCAGTACGACATCAACAAGCTCCGCTACCACCGCATCATCCTGATGACGGACGCGGACGTGGACGGGTTGCACATCCGCACATTGCTCCTGACCTTTTTCTTCCGCCACATGCCGGAGATGATCACGAGCGGCAACATCTACATCGCCCAGCCGCCGCTCTTCAAGCTCGTCTGGGGCAAGGAAGAGAAGTGGGTGCTCGATCAGCGGGAGCGGGACGTGCTGGAGAAGACGCTGACGGGCAAGAAATTGGAAGTCTTCCGCTTCAAGGGCCTCGGCGAAATGAACGCCAACGACCTCTGGGCGACGACGATGGACCCTGCCCGCCGCACTTTGTTGCAGGTGACGATTGACGACGCCGTCCGCGCCGACGAGACCTTCGACATGCTGATGGGCCAGGATGTCCCGCCCCGCCGCCGCTTCATCCAGACCCATGCCCGCGAGGTCCAAGTCCTCGACGTGTAAGAGGCGGTAAGTGTGAGTGCTGGAGATTGTGAGCGGTCACTGCGTTACGACGCTATAGCCTGCTCGCAATCTCCAGCACGACTACGATAAATTTGGTAAAAACATAATTCAGGTAATACTAATAAAGCACACGACATTACACTCAGAAACCTCGTTGGAGTGCTCAATGATGCCGAACACCGTCACAAAGAAGATAGCAAGAAACCTCAAAGAGTTGCATGAAGCACCACGTACTGAAGAGATTAGCCGTACCCATTCGTGGGTTCTTGCACGGTCACGCTATAGCAAGGACGCGCAACACGATCGGTACTCTATGCATTTTTTCTCTAGTTCGCATGCGCTCGAAGGCATTACAGTTGACAATGTAGCACAACAACTCGGTTTTGCTGCGTATGCTCCCTGTCAATTCATTCACACACACGACGGGATTTGCTATTCAAGGGAGATTAACGGCATAGTCGACGTTCTAGGCTTTTCCGAAGCGTTCCAGAACGCGTATAGGACGCTAAAGCAGGTAGAGGTAGAACTTCACGAATGCGGTATTGGCCTCTATTTGGGAACAGCGCCAGATTACAGTGTCGTTGGAGATGGTCATCATGTAACGCAGGTAAACCGTTGGTTAGAGGAAGATAATCACGACTATAAGTCCATTGTGGTGAATGTAGAGACTGGAGGAACCAAGGGCTGGATCACTCATTACCGGTTCTACAACTTTGATCTCCAGCAAACGGCCGCACTTTCTTTGCTAGGATTTCAGCACAGCGAGTCATGCGGACAGTTTGATTTTGAGCCATGTCACTGGAGATTTACACAACACCAACATTATAATCAGCTGGCTGAGTTTTCGAGCAATGGGCCACAGTTTCAGAAGCAGTTTCGCGCTCAACAGCAATACCTTACGCGTAATATTGATGACTTGGTCACCGTGCATCGTCTTTTTGAGCCATTTGGAATGTCACTGATTTCGATGCGCCCTACTGAAGAAAATATTCTCGATTTTGTACCCGTGGAAACTGAGGGCGAAGGTCACTTTCCATATGATGTTGCGATTTCATTCGCCGGTGCTGATCGGCCGTTCGCTGCAGAGTTGAGTCGAATCGTCAAAGGTGCTGGTTATTCGGTCTTCTATGATGCTGAGGAAGACCTGTGGGGTCAAGATCTTGGCATCCACCTAGCTGAGATATATTCCAAAAGGGCGCGATTTTGCATCGTTCTTGTTTCTCCTGAATACGCGAGTAGTAAATGGACCATTCACGAGTTCGATAACGCCTTGTCGAGGGCAATCGAAGAACGAGGCAAACCGTACATTCTTCCCATCATTGTCCGAGATGCAGAGATTGCTGGTTTGCGGTCGAGCATCGGATACGTACGTCATAGCAAAGAAAATAGTATTGAGCAGATCGCCAAACAACTGATTCAAAAAATACAATCGGCGCGACGGGCAGAACCGGGCTGATGTAAGCGCGGTTTTTGAGATATGGAGGGCGTGCGGATGTTTATCATGTCATCACCGCTCAACCCGGTTGCATCAGAACTGCGCTCCGGCGCGTTGCCGCTCGATCAGTACATCAATGACAAGTGCGCGTGGCTGGAATCCGCCGATGCGGAGGTTCACGCGTTGCTGCCGGAGGCGAACCGGCGCAGGCGGTTGCTGGGCGAGGCGGAGGAATTGGAGCGGCGGTGGCCCGATCCGGCGTCACGTCCGCCGCTCTTTGGCGTGCTTGTCGGGGTGAAGGATATTTACCATGTCGCGGGGTTCGTGACGCGCGCGGGGTCGGACGTGCCGCCGGAGCTGTTCGCGGGGCCGGAGGCGGCGGTCGTCGGGCTGCTGCGGGCGGCGGGGGCGCTGATCCTCGGCAAGACGGTGACGACCGAGTTTGCGGGCTTCGAGCAGAACGGCACGCGCAACCCGCACAACCTCGGCCACACGCCGGGCGGATCATCCAGCGGGTCGGCGGCGGCGGTCGCGGCGGGGTTCTGTCAGTTGGCACTCGGCAGCCAGACGGTCGGCTCGGTGATCCGCCCGGCCGCGTTCTGCGGTGTCGTCGGGTTCAAGCCGACCTACGACCGCATCCCGACCGCTGGGATTGTCTACTACTCGCAGTCGGTGGATCACGTGGGGCTGTTCACGCAGGATGTCGCGGGGATGGAACTTGCCGCCTCCGTGCTGTGTCGCGACTGGAAACCGACGACGGCGAGTGGAAAGCCCGTCCTCGGCGTGCCAGACGGGGCATATCTCGCGCAGGCATCGCCGGAAGGGCTGGCGGCGTTTGCGCGGCACGTCACGATGCTTCAGGAGGCCGGATACACCGTGAAGCGCATCCCGGCGCTCGATGACATCGCGGCGATCACCGAACGGCATACCTGGATGACGACGGCGGAGATGGCGGCGCTGCACAAGGACTGGTTCCCGACGCACGAGGCGAAGTATCGCCCCGTCACCGCCGAGACGTTTCGCAATGGGCAACGGGTGACGCCGGAGCAATTGGCGGCGGGGCGCGCGAGCCGGATGCAGGTGCGAGCGCAGTTGCAGTCGCTGATGGACGCGCAGGGGATTGACCTCTGGGTCTGCCCGCCCGCGCCCGGCCCCGCGCCGGAAGGGATCGCCGCCACCGGCAACCCGGCGATGAACCTGCCCTGGACGCACACCGGTATGCCCGCGCTCACCGTCCCGGCCGGGCAGGCGGCAAACGGCCTGCCGCTCGGCTTCCAATGCGTCGCCCGCGCCGACGCCGACGAACACCTGCTGGCATGGGCTGAGCCAATCGAGGCGACACTTGGTGGCGGGAATCGGGGATGATTGCGAACCGCCAAGACGCCAAGGACGCCAAGAAGTGAGATTGAGCACAGAGTACACAGAGAAATATGAGATTACTCCTTTTTCTCTTTTCCCTTCTCTGTGTACTCTGCGGTCTCTGTGTCCTCTGTGCTACGCTCCTTTCGCGCCTCTTGGGGGTCTTGGTGGTTCGATTGAAGGGGGGATCGCGTGGCGCAGGATGATTTGACTGCCCTGAGCATCGCCGAGGCTGCGGCGTTGATCGTGCGGCGGGAGGTGTCGCCTGTCGAGTTGACGGACGCCTATCTCGCGCGCATCGAGCGGCACAATCCGCTGCTGAATGCCTACGTCACGGTCACGGCGGAGGCGGCGCGGTCAGAGGCGAAAGAGGTCGAGCAGGAAATCGCGCGCGGGATGTATCGCGGGCCGCTGCACGGCATCCCGATTGCGCTCAAGGATTTGTACGCGACGAAGGGCGTGCGCACGGCGGCGGGGTCGAAAATCCTCTGGGATCGCGTGCCGGATCACGATTCCACGGTGACGCGGCTGCTGCGGGAGGCGGGGGCGATCTCGCTCGGCAAGACGAACACGCACGAGTTCGCCTACGGTGTGACGACTAACAACCCGCACTTCGGTGCGACGCGCAACCCGTGGAACCCCGACTGCATCCCCGGCGGCTCCAGCGGCGGCTCTGGGGCGGCGGTGGCGGCGGGCATGGCGGCGATGGCGATGGGGTCGGACACCGGCGGCAGCATCCGCATCCCCGCGTCGCTCTGCGGCACGGTCGGGCTGAAGGCGACGCACGGGCGCGTCAGCACGGCGGGCATCATCCCGCTTTCGTGGACGCTCGACCACGCCGGGCCGCTCACCCGCACTGTCGAGGACGCAGCGATTGTCCTAAACGCCATCGCAGGCGCGGACCCCGACGACCCGCTGACCGCCCCCGTGCCCGTCGCGGACTACCGAAAGGACCTCGCGGCGGGCGTACGCGGCCTCCGCTTCGCTGTGCTGCACGGCGCGCAGTTCGACCCGATTGACGCCGAGGTTGCCGCCGCGCTCGACGCCGCCTTCGCCGTTTTCCGCGACCTCGGTGCGACCATCGCGGAGGTTGACGGGACGCTCTTCGGCGACGGACGGCCCGCCGTGGCGGACATCATGATGCTCGAAGCGCAGCACTACCACGCGGCCTCGCTCCGCGACCGCCCGGAGGACTTCGGCGACGATGTCCGCGCCCGCCTGACGCGTCGCACGGACATGACTGCCACCGAGTTGCTAAACGCCCTCCGCACGCGCGATGCGATCACCGTCGGGGCGAATCACCTGATGGAGCGGTACGACGTGCTGCTACTCGCCACAACGCGCATCCCCGCGCCGCCGATTGCTGGGCAGACGATCGTCATTGACGGCGAGGAAGTCTTCGCGCCGACGCTGCTGACCGGCAATACCAACCCGTTCAACCTCACCGGCATGCCCGCGCTCTCGCTGCCATGCGGGTTCACGGCGGCGGGTCTCCCCATCGGCCTGCAGATCGTCGGGCGGCGCTGGGACGAAGCAACCGTCCTCCGCATCGGCGCAGCATACGAGCGCGCGACCGACTGGCATCTGCGCCGCCCGTTACTGGGCGAAACCGACTGAACCGCAAAGACGCAAAGAGCGCAAAGGGCGCAAAGAGGGAGAAAGAAGAGTGGATTCACCTCATTCTCTTTAGAAGCGACGCAGTTCGCGCGAGGAACCCGGTGGTGGCGGGCTTTAGCCTGCCGCTCAGATACAGGCTAAGGCCCGCCACCACCAAGAAATTGCCCCAACTACGCATCTCCTACTCTTTTTCTTCATTGCGTCCTCTGCGCTCTTTGCGTCTTTGCGGTTTCCCCGGTTTCGCCCCTGATGCTTATGCAGCGTCGAAGTAGAGCGAGCCGCGAGCGTTCGGGTTGGGCGCGTATTGGAGCCAGGTGACGCGGGCGTTGGAAGGGACGGAAAAGACGAGCACGCCCTTGATGAGCGCGTGCGGCGCGACAATGCCACCCACCGATAACGGGTCACCGAACCCCGTGATCGGGCTTGTCGCGAAATCCCCCGCCGGTGTCGTGTGCAGATGCCAGGCACCGAGCGACACCGGCGCGTCGCCGAGGTTTTCGACTAGTGCCTCGACCGTGATGAACTTGAAACCCGTGATCGGCCGGGCGGAGGCCGTGGCGGATTGCGCGTTGTCGGTAATGCCGGTGATTGCGATGCGTTGACCGTCGAACACGCCGGTATTACTAGCGGCGAGCGGCACGCGGAAATCCACGTTCGGGTCGGGCGTCGGGGTAGGGGGCGGCGGTGGCGGCGCTGTGGGCGCTTGGGGCGTTGGCGTAGGCGGGCGCGGGGTCGCGGTCGGCGGTTCGGGGGTGCGCGTCGGCGTCGGCACGAAGGCGGCGACATTGACGAGCACGGCGGTTCCCGGCGTCGGCGTGCCATCGTGCTTCGTGTACCCCGCACCGATCGCGATCACCGAGGCAAACGCTGCGCCGTAAGCGACGAGAATCACGCCGAAGATATACGGCCATGGTGACCATCTCCGGCGGCGTTGCGCGCGGTCGGTCGGTGAACGTGTGCCGTCAGATTCCGATGACTCCATCCGCTCCTGCTCTCCGACGTCCACGCATCCGCGATCCGCAGTGTCGCACATCGCGGTCGCGCCGCGTCGGTGTGGGCGTTATTTTGCGACGACTAGCGCCATCCCGTCCAATTGCATCCACGCGACCAGAAAGGTCTGCCACGGCACCGTGCGATAGGTCGCGGCGCCCGGATCCATTAGAAGGATGCTCGACTCCGTGTAGCCATACGCTGTCATTGCGTGCTCGTAGGGGACGAGGAAGAACTGCTCGCCATCGCTCATCGTGTCCACGCGCGAGGCGGCGCCCAAGGTGTCGACGAGCCAGACGACGACGGGGCGATCCTTGCTCAACGCGTCGCGAAGCATCTCCGGGTTGCTGCGGAAGCTGTACGAATGCGCGAAACCGCGCTGCTGCAAGGCGCGGAGGATCGGCGCGGGATAAATCCCATAGTCGGTCGTGCCGCCCCACGACCCATTCAGCCTGCCGCGAAACCCCTTGTTAGGATTGGCGTCGAAGCCGATCGCGTCCACAAAGGTCTGCTGCGTGATCGGCTGGCCATAGAACGCCGTCGCAGCCGAGGTTGCGGCGTATTCGCACGTCAGGTTCCACGTCTGAGCGACGATGGGCATGCCTTGCATCGTGTAGCTGGTCGGCGGCGCATCCGTGAGCAGGATGAGCGAGGTTGCGTCCGCCGCGACAGGCAGGACAAGGATGAGTGATGTGAGGATCGCCGCGAGCGATATTCGTAGGAACCGCATACGCCCTTACCTCCGGCTTGGTGTGATCACATCTCAATGCACGAATAGCGTCGCAAGGGAAGTGCCACGCAACTGCGGACGTCCACTCGGTGAGAATCCCGCCCAACCCCGGTGATACGGTAGTGTCCCACAGAATCATTATCTGTTGCCTGCCGATGCGCGGCGGTCATCTCCCGTCATCCACGCTGATCTTCGGTATAACAATCAATGTTCGTGCAAATCCAAGTCAAAATTGCACGTAAAAAGAGCACATACGACGGTGGACCACCATCCAAACCGTGTGGGGTCGGCGTACTGGGAGATTGTAGGCCTTATGAACTCCGGGCGCGGCGGGACATGGAGCGCGCGGACTCGAAGGAGGAAACCTGGATGGTACAGAAGAATATTGGCGCGCGGCGCCGATTCGCGCGGATCGCGAGTATCTGCGGACTGTTCCTGTTGAGCCTGGTCTTTGCGACGCTGCCAGTGGCGGCGGACAAGCATGGCGGTAGCGGCAACGGAAGCGGCGACAAGGCCGGGGCGACCAGCCAGAAACAAGATGACAAGAACCACGCGAAGGACATGAAAGACAATGATGCGAATGAGCATCAGGGCGCGGTGGGCAACGACGCCAACGAGCATCAGGGCGTGGTGGACAACGATGCGAACGAGCATCAGGGTGTGGTGGACAACGATGCCAATGCGCATCACGACGCCAACGACAACAACGCGAACGATCGCGATGATGACAACGCTCTACCCCCCGTCACACCTGACCGGTAGCAACGTAACGGCCTATCTCCTGCATTGATTTGTTTCCCCATGGCAGCCGCCCCCGTCGGCTGCCACTTTTGTTGCTCGGCCATGCCGCCGTGTGGCGGAATGAGACGCGACGGGCCTGTGCGGTGCGTAAAAGTCTCCCGGTGCCGATAATCAGAAAACGGGGGCGGTAATCTACCCCCGTTTTCGTTGCTCTACATGGTGGGCCAGGCAGGATTCGAACCTGCGACCAAGAGATTATGAGTCCCCCGCTCTGACCGCTGAGCTACTGGCCCCGGCTCGCGCGCCAGCGTAGCATCGCTGGCACGACCCGGCAACATTTAGCCGAGGTCGAACGGCACGTCGTATTCGTTCGCGAGGTCGCGCAGGTCATCGCGCACCGACTCGTGCAGCGGTACGCCGTTGACGCTGCGGTCGCGGTAGCCGTCGAATTCCGGCTGGCCGGGGGCGAGGACGGCGTCGTGGCCTGGCGCGGGCGGCGTGGCGCGCAGCGTCGCCATCATGTCGTCCATCTGCTCGCGGTACGTTTCGAGGTCTGTGAAGGAGTCAATCCGCCACGCCATTAAGCAGTGGCAGGTGCCCGGATGCTCGTGCGTGCCCGTCCCGCGACCGGGGATGCGCATGCTCCACGTCCCGGCGGAAAGCATCGCGGTGAAGCAATCCACCATCGTTGCGAGGCCGTAGCCTTTCTGGCTGCGCCCCGCGTAGTCGCTGCCGAGCGGGGCGAGCGCGACGGCGGTGTTCGGGTCCGTCGTGAATACGCCGTCCTTGTCCATCGCCCAACGATCCGGGATCGGCTTGCCCTCGCGCTTGGCAATCTCCACCTTGCCCCACGCGACGCTCGTCGAGGCCATGTCGAGCAGGAAGGGATCGGACTCGTTGCCACCGGGGAAGGCGACCGAGAAGGGATTGGTGCCGAGCACCGGGACGGTGCCGAACGTCGGCACCATCAGCGGCCGCGCATTCGTCATGCTCATGCCGCCCAAGCCTTCTTCGACTGCCAGCATCGGGTAGTAGGAGAGCGCGCCGAGGTGGTTGCTCGCCCGCACCGACACCGTGCACCAGCCCGTCTCCTTCGCCTTCTCGATTGCGCGACGCATCGCGAACGGCGCGACGACGAGGCCGAGGCCCTGGTCGCCGTCGAGCGTCAGCGTCGCCGGGCCTTCCCTGACAACCGAGATGTTCGGGTGCAGATTGACGCGCCCGGCGGCGATCGCGCCGAGGTACATCCGCATCCGGGGGATGCCGTGCGAGTCAATCGCGTGCATGTCGCTGAACATCAGCACGTCGACGGCGGTCGCCGCGTCCTCGGCGGGCACGCCGACGCGGATAAAGAGCCGCTCCATCAGGGTGCGCATCGCCTCCGGTGCAACGCGCGTCCGTGTTCCCGTCTCGTGCTCTGCCATCCTCGTTCTCCCTCCGCTCCATACCTTACGGCCGACCGCTTCCCGATCCCGGCCCCGATTCCGCCTCCGTGTTCGCCGCCTCGATCTCTCGTTCCGCGTCGTCAATATCGTAGTCGTGCGGCCTGCCGCGCGTCCGCCCGTCCCGTCGTACGCGGCCTGTGTCCACTTCGGCGCTTCCCGGCGTCGCGGTGGTCGCCACGACGGGTGCCTCCGATGACGACAACCGATTGCCTGCCGTACGGCGATTCGTCCCACCATTGGCACCCCCGCGTGCCGGCGTGCGGAGGATCAGTAGCATGAGCAGGAGGCAGACGCCGGCGAGCACGAGCAGGAGCGGCACCGTCCCTTTGTCGCGGATGCGGTCGAATGCGCTCTTCGACGCGGTTGGCGCGGTCGTCGCGCGTGGCGGCGCGGCGGGGCTGGGGCCGATCGTGAGGTCAATCTTTTGCCCCGCCTGTGCATTGTCGAGGCTGAACTGCTTGAACGGCGTCGCCCCCTGCGGCGCCTGGATCGGCCCGTCGTTGTGCAGCGTCGTGCTGGCGAGCGCCTGCCGCGAATCGGAGACGAGCGCCTGCACCTTCGTCGCCGCGTAATCGAGCGTCCGCGTGAAGACCAGCCCCGATGCCGACCCCGGCAGATCGTACGTGGCGGTGAGGTCGCTCGCGCCCGGCTGGATCGGTGTCTGGAGCGTCAACTTTGTGCCGGTCAGATCGGCGGCGGGGATGAGATCGGTGCGGTTCGTCGTGATCGTCTGCGCATTGGCGGGGGCACTGAAGACGATCGGGACGCCCCGCGCGACCGAGCCGTCCGGGTTGAGCGCGCCGACCAGTGTGCGGTCGCCGGGATTGGTGATCTGGAGCGCTTCGAGCGCGCTGTAAAACTGCGGGCGCACCTCATTCATGATGATCTGATCGCTCTTGATCGTGAAGTCCGCCGGATTGTCGCTGACGACGGGTTCGTAGATCGGGATTTCGACTGTCGCGTTTTTGACAGTGTTGCCGAATCGGACGGCGCGGGATTTGCCCGTCATCCCGGACGCGTCGGTGACGTCCTGTTCCGGCGGTTCGTACCCAATGCCTTTGTACTGGACAATGACGCGATACACACCGGCAGGTGACGTATCGAGACCGGTGAAGGTGAACGAGCCGTCAGGGGCGGTGGTCGTCGTGCGCGCGTCTGCGGCCTCATCGCTGACGCGAAAGAGACCGGGATTGAAATTGATCATCATCACGGTCAGCGGCGTACCTGGCACGGTTGCCCCCGCCGTCTTCATGACGACTTTCCCTGCGAGAACACCACCGATTGGCGCGGCATGGAGCGGCAATGCAGGCACGAGAAACGCTGCCGCGAAAACAGTGAACAACAGTCGGCGAATGGCGTGCATGTGTGTCGTGACCAATGCTCGGTCCTCATCCTGCCTAAAGGGCGCCCGGTGTCCTCAGCCCTCCCCTTTGATGCTACCATGAAAAGGCGTGGCGAGGCGCGACTTTTTTGACGGTTGCGACGCCGCCTGCTATATTTGTGGCAACGATCACGGCGATGAGCCGGAAGGAGTAGACGCCGCACCGCCTCGAGCGAACGGGGGATGGTGGAAGCCCTGCGGCATGGTGGCGTCGAAGTCGTCCGGTGAGCCAGCGGCCTCACGCCGCACGGGTGCGCCCGTTACCGCGCAACCGCGAGGGATGCGTTCGCGCGTCCGAAGCGAGGTGGTACCACGGGATTGCACGCCCCGTCCTCAGCACTGAGGCGGGCGTTTCTTTTTAAGGACTGCGTGCCGGTACTACTGGCATTGAGGAGCGTGGTGATGGTGACAGAGACGAAGCCGGCGATCTTTACGGCGGCGGACGAGTTGCCGAAGGTGTACGACCCGAAGGCCGTCGAGGGGCCGGTCTACGCGTGGTGGGAAGCGAGCGGCTTCTTCGCGCCGCCGCCCGAGCGGCCCGACGAGCCGGAACCGTTCGTCATCATCCTCCCGCCGCCGAATGTGACTGGGTCGCTCCACAATGGGCACGCGATGTACACCGTCGAGGATGTGCTGATTCGCTGGCGGCGGATGCAGGGCTACCCGACGCTCTGGCTCCCCGGCGCGGATCACGCGAGCATCGCCGTCCATGTCGTCGTCGAGCGCGAAATGGCGAAAGAAGGGTTGACGCGGCAGCAGTTGGGGCGCGACGCCTTTCTGGAGCGGGTGTGGCAACACATCCATTTCTACGGCGACCGGATTCTTTATCAACTGCGCTCGCTGGGATTCAGCCTCGACTGGTCGCGCTACGTCTTCACGATGGACCCCGGCCCGTCACAGGCCGTGCGGACGACGTTCAAACGGCTCTACGACCGTGGCCTGATCTATCGGGCGAACCGGATGGTGAACTGGGACCCGGTTAATCGGACGACCGTTTCGGACCTCGAAGTGGAGCAGATCGAGGAGGACGGCCATCTCTGGTATATCCGTTACCCTGTCGAGGGCGATCCCTCCCAATCCATCACGGTCGCGACGACGCGGCCGGAAACGATGCTCGGCGATACTGCCGTCGCGGTGAACCCCGAGGATGAACGGTACCGCGACCTGATCGGCCGGACGCTCGTGCTGCCGCTGCTTGGTCGCCGGATCCCCGTGGTAGCGGATACGCATGTGGATGCCGCTTTCGGGACGGGCGCGGTGAAAGTGACGCCCGCGCACGACTGGAACGATCACGAGGTCGGCCTGCGGCACAATTTGCCGCAGATCACGATTTTCACGTTCGATGGCCGCATGAATGAGGCGTCAGGCCCATACGCCGGCCTGATGATCCATGAGGCGCGGGCAAAAGTGCTCGAAGACCTCACGGCGCGGGGAAACCTCGTCAAGACCGAAGCGCACCGGCATACCGTGCCGCACGCGGAACGCGGCAGCGCCATCCTCGAACCGATGCTCTCGATGCAGTGGTGGGTGGACATGAAGCCGCTCGCCGCGCCGGCGATCGCGGCGGCGCGGGATGGCCGCATCCGTTTCGTGCCGGAGCGGTTCACGGGCGATTACTTCCGCTGGCTGGAGCACATCCAGGACTGGTGCATCTCGCGTCAACTCTGGTGGGGGCACCGCATCCCGATCTGGTACGCCCCGGATGGCACGGTGATTTGCAGTGCACACGAGTTCCCGGCGGCCGATGAGATTCCCGACGGTATTGATCCCGCGACCCTGACGCGAGACCCGGATGTGCTCGACACTTGGTTCTCTTCCGCGCTCTGGCCATTCAGCACGCTTGGCTGGCCGGAAGAGACCGCCGATCTGCGGCGCTTCTATCCGACGAGTGTGCTGGAAACAGGCCCGGACATCATCTTCTTCTGGGTCGCGCGGATGATCTTCATGGGTCTCGCGATGATGGACGACGCGCCCTTCCACACCGTCTACCTCCACGGCATCATTCGGGACGAGCATGGGCAGAAGATGAGCAAGACGAAGGGCAATGTCCTCGATCCGCTCGATCTTACTGACCGCTATGGCACGGACGCCCTTCGCTTCACGCTGATGACGATGGGTGCACCGGGCAGCGACATCAACCTGTCGGTGGACCGCATCGAGGGCAACCGGAACTTCGCGAACAAACTCTGGAATGTCGCCCGCTTCGTGCTGGCGAACATCGTCCCGGCGCAGCTCGCGCGCGACGCCGAGGGCGCACCCGCTGCGCCGGATGGAGCGGCGACGGCCCTCGCGGATCGCTGGCTCGTCAGCCGCCTCCACACCCTCGAAGGAGAGGTGACGCGGCTGCTGGAAGGGTATCTGCTCGGTGAGGCCGGGCGACAGATCTACGACTTTCTTTGGGGTGATCTCGCCGACTGGTACATCGAGGCGGCGAAGCCGCGACTGCAAGGCGACGGTGCGCCGGTCGTCCGCCAAACGCTCGCCTACGTGCTCGAACGCGCGTTGCGGCTGCTGCATCCCTTCATGCCGTTCATTACGGAAACGATCTGGCAGCGGCTCCCGCACGGCGGTGACGCCCTGATTGTCGCGCCGTGGCCGAAGGCGGGTCCGACAGATGCGGAGGCGGAAGCCGAGTTCGGCCTGCTCGTTGATCTCGTGCGGGCGGTGCGCAATGCCCGCTCCGAGGCGGGCGTCGAGCCGGGTAAATGGATCGCCGCGACGATTGCCGCCGGGTCGCACGCGGATGCCCTGGCATCGCAGCGCGAAATCTTCTCGCGCCTCGCGCGCATCGCGGAGGATCAGTTGATGATCGCGCCCGCAGTGGAGACACCCCCGCAGGCGACCGCGCTCGTCGTCGCGGATGTAGTGGTCTACCTCACCGGCATGGTGGATGTGGCCGCCGAGCGTGTCCGGCTAACGCGTGACATCGCGGAAGCCGAGGGCCACGCCGACCGTACCCGCGCGCAACTGACGAACGACAATTTCGTTGCCCGCGCCCGCCCCGAGGTGGTCCAGGCGGCGCGCGACCGCCTCGCCGCCTCCGATGAGCGTGTCGCCCGCCTCCGCGCCCGCCTCGCCGCGCTCGGTGGTTCAGAAACGGAGTAGCGTATGGATCTCGTGGCGATACGGCGGATGACATCGCGACTGTGGGGGCCGGTGTGCGCGGTGACGGCGGCGCATGGGGACGATGCGGGCGGGCAGATCGCCGTCGGGGTCTTGTCCGGTTCGATTTTGCCGGAGCATCCGCGCTTGCTCATCCAGATTTGGAAAGCGAACCGCACGCACGACTTGATTGCGGCCAGTCGCGCCTTCGCCGTCCACCCACTCGGCGCGGATCAGGCCGATCTTGTCCGACAACTTGGCTTTCAGTCCGGGCACGACGGGGCGGACAAACTCGTCGGGCTGGCATGGGCGCGGGGCGTGACGGGCAGCCCGATCCTCGCCGCGACGCCCGGTTTTGTCGAGTGTCGGGTGGTCGGCACGCTTGACGCGACCGACATGACGGTCTTCCTCGGCGATGTCGTCGCGGGCGAATGGCGCGGTGGCGAGGCGCCGATGGTGCAGGCGTACGAGATGATCGGCGCGATGTCGCCAGAGTGGCAGGAGGAGTATCGCCGACACGATCAGGCGCAGCGCGAAACGGCGGCGCGGCTGCTCGGCACGACAAGCGACGAGTCGCCCGCTTGACGGGCATTCGTCGCACTGACGATACTGCATGCATGAACGTCTTGCTCCGGCGCGTGCGACGCCAACGTCCGCACATCATCGTGACCCTTTATACGCGCACCGGCTGCCACCTCTGCGACGAGGCGAAGAAACCCGTCGCGCGAGCGGTGGCGGCGACTGGGGGCGCGACGTTGCGCGTCGTGGACATCGTCGGGCAGCCCGACCTCGAAGCGCGCTTCGGCCAGCGCATCCCGGTCGTCGCGGTCGCGGAGGGCGGAGGCGAGCGCGTGCTGGCGGAAGGTAAGATCAGCGACCTCCGATTGCGACGTGCACTGAGCGCGCCGACCGGGGAGGGGTAGCGCGATGCCATCGTCCGCAGACCGCCGGAAGCGCGCCGCCAATCGCGCCCGCACAAGCCTGCCGACGCGGCGTAGCCCGACCGCCAGCCAGCGGCTCACGCGGCGGGGGCTGATCATTCTCGGCATCGTCATCGCGGCGGCGCTTGTTGCCTCCCTTGTCGGCACGATTACGACCTCCACGAACGGTACGGTCTCGCCCACCACGCCGTCCCGCACCGATCCGAGCCAATTGATCGCTCGCGCGACCGCGAACCCGAACGACGCCAATGTCGTCCGCGATCTTGCCGATTACTACGATCAGACGGGCCAGTACCAGCAGGCGCTCATCGTGTATCAGCGCTACTTGCAGTTGCGCCCCGATGACGCGCAGGCCCACACGAGCGTCGGCACCCTGCTCCTCGTCAGCGGCGATGTGCCGGGCGCGCAGAGTCAGTTCGTGCAGGCGATTGGCTTAAAGCCTGCGCCGCGCACGGAGGCGGAGGCGCACCTCGGTCTCGGCAATGTGTACACCTCCTTGCAACCGCCCCGGCTGAGCGACGCGCTGAACGAATACCGCAAGGCGTCCGATCTCGACCCTACCAGCGACATCGGCAACAGCGCGCGTACCCGCCTCGTCGGTCTCCAACAACAGTTGAGCAGCGGTACCGTCACGGTGATCGCGCCGACGACGGGGACCGGGAGCGGTAGCGTCGCTCCGCCCGTCCGCCCGACCGGGACGCCGTAGGTGAATCGGACGCATCGCCGCTTGCTCCACATCGTCCAGCGTTATTTCCCGTACGAGGGCGGCTCGGAGAACTACGTCCGCGAACTTTCCGAGCGGTTCGCGGCGAATGGCGACGCGGTGACGGTCGCGACGACCGACGCGTGGGACCTGGAATATTTCTGGAACCCGCGCGCTCGGCGGATTGATGCGCCACCGGACGAGATCGTCAACGGTGTCCGCGTCCTGCGCTTCCCGGTGTGCCATTATCCGGCCGTGACGCTCGGCTACCGCGTCCTCCGCCGCGCGATGGCGGAGGCGAGCCGGTTGCCGTCGCTGCCGGGGCGCGATGCATCGCTGCGGCGGGGCGGCTTCTTCGCCCCATGGGCGCCCGCACTCCACCGCTGGGTCGGTGCGCACGCGACGGACTTCGATCTCGTCCATGCGGCGAATATTTCCATCGAGTCCACGATGTTCGCGGGCGCGAATGCGGCACGACGGGCGGGGATACCGTTCGTCGCTACGCCCTTCGTGCATCTCGGCGTCCCCGGCGACCGGAGCATCGTGCGCTACTACTCGATGCCCCACCAACTGCAGCTGCTGCGCGAGGCGGACGCGACGATCGTGCAGACTGCGCAGGAGGGTGACTTCCTCGCGGCGCGCGGCGTTCCGACGGCGCGAATGCACCGGATCGGCGTCGGCGTCCATCTCGCGGCTGTCACCGGTGGGAACGCGGATCGCGCGCGGGAAATGTTTGACCTGAGCGGCCCGGTTGTCTATTTCAGCGGTACTGCTGCCGCCGACAAGGGCACGTACGATCTCCTCGCCGCGATGCGTCTACTCTGGGGGGAAGGACGAGACGCAATGCTCGCCCTGACCGGGCCGATGTTGTCGCACGCCCGCGTCCACTTCGCACAATTGCCGCCGGACGAAGCCGCACGCGTCCGGCTCCTCGGCTTCGTGGATAAGGCGACGCAGGCGGATGTCCTGGCGGCGGCGGATCTGCTCGCGCTCCCGTCGCGCACGGACTCGTTTGGGATTGTTTTCCTCGACGCATGGGCGAATGGCAAACCGGTGATCGGGGCAAATGCGGGCGGCATCCCCGGCGTCGTCGCCGATGGCGTAGACGGCTTGCTCGTGCCGTTTGGTGATGTCCCGGCGCTCGTCTCCGCGCTCCGTCGCATCCTCGATGATCCGGCGCTCGCACGCCGCCTCGGCGATGCGGGGCGGCAGAAAGTCCTCGCTCGGTATACTTGGGATCGAATTGTCTTTCAGGTTGATGACCTATACGCGGATTTACTGGGGCGATAGGATGTGTGCGCCACGTTGGCGATCACTGGATCGCCAACGTGGACATCATAAGGAACAGGCGATGCCAGACGAATTAGCAGCCGAACAGATAGATGTCGCGGCGACGATTGCCGCGTTGCGGGCGCAGGCGGTCGCGCGGGGAAAGGCGATGGGCCTGACGGAGCAAGCCGCGCTCGATGATCCGTTGCGGCAGGCGGCGGATTTGTCGCACATTTCGGCGCACTTCCCGATCATGTGGCGCGTTCCCGTCGTCGGGCGCGCGCTGTCGCTTGTGCAGCGCGCGATCCGCATCGGGCTGCGCTGGTACATCAACCCGATCGTGGATCAGATCAACGACTTCAACGAGGCGACGATTACCGCCCTCAACACCATCGTCGCCCGTCAGGAAGCGCTCGCCGCGCGGATTGCGGCAATTGAATTGGGTGATGACCCTAGCCCCCCAACCCCCTTCCCTTTGAGGGAAGGGGGCGTCGTAGGGGCGCACAGCCGTGTGCACTCCGAGCCGGATATGCCCTTCCACGCTGATGAGAGTCAATCTCCCCTCCCCCGCACGACGGGGGAGGGGCAGGGGGTGGGGGCTTCCTCGTGAACATTGTTATTGCGGCGACGCAGGTGCCGTTCGTGCGCGGGGGCGCGGAGGTGCTGGTCGAGGGGCTGGCGGGGGCGCTCGAACGGGCGGGGCATCGCGTCGCGGTCGTCGCGCTGCCGTTTCGGTGGTACCCGCCCGCGACGATTCCGGCGCACGCGCTCGCCTGGCGATTGTTGGACGTGACCGAGGCGAATGGCATGCCGATTGACCGCGTGATCTGCACGAAGTTCCCGACGTGGGCGGTGCAGCACCCGTACAAGGTGGCGTGGGTCGTCCACCAGCACCGGCAGGCGTACGACTGGTACGGCACGCCGCTCTCCGACTTCGCGAACACGCCGGACGACCGCCGGGTGCGCGAGAGTATCCGCACGATTGATGCGCGTGGCCTCGGTGAGTGCAAGCGCGTTTATGGCATCTCGCGCAATGTCGTCGCCCGCCTCGCACGCTTCAATAGCGTGAAAGGCGTGCCGCTCTATCCGCCGACGACGCTTGCGGGACTCGCGCCGGGTGGCCCGGATGGCGGGTTTCTGCTCTCGGTCGCGCGACTCGACGCGGCGAAGCGGCTCGATCTCGTCTTCCGCGCGATTGCAGCATGTAAAGAACGCGTCGAGCTACGTCTTATCCCGGATGGCCCGGAGCGCGAGCGGTTGGAACGGCTTGCTGCGACGCTCGGCATTACCGACCGTGTTCGATTCCTCGGACGTGTCACGGATGCCGAGGTGGTGAACCTCTACCGGACGTGTCGCGCAGTCGTCTATGTGCCGGTAGATGAGGATTACGGATATGCGGCCGTCGAGGCGTTGATGGCGGGCAAGCCTGTCCTGACCGCAAGCGATAGCGGCGGCGTGTTGGAGTTCGTGCAGGACGGCGTGAACGGGGCGGTCGTCGCGCCCGATGCCGACGCCCTCGCCTGCGTTCTCGATGAATGGTGGCGCACGCCGGGGGACGCGCTGCGATTGGGAAGCGCCGCTCCGAAAGCGGTCGCGAATATCGGCTGGGAAACGGTCGTGCGGGAGTTGACGCGATGAGCGCGCGAGCGGCACGCATCGCATATTTCACGCCGTTGCAGCCAATCGAATCCGGCATTTCGCAGTACAGCGAAGACCTGATCCCCTGGCTCGCGACGGCGCTCGATCTCGCGGTCGTCGTGGACAACTACGCGCCGACGCTTGCCGCGTCGCTCGCTCCCGCGCGGATCGTCGCTGCGCGCCAGTTTGACCGGAGGGCGTACGATGCCGTCGTGGTGCAGATGGGGAACAGCCCCGCCCACAACTATATGGTGCCGCTGGCGCTCGACCGGCCGGACGTACTGGTGCTGCACGATATTGTCTTGCACCACCTGATGGTGTGGCGCGCGGTGCAGGGGCGAGGCGGGCGCGATGCCTACCGGCGCGAGATGCGCGAGCGGTACGGCGAGCGTGGCGAGGCGGTCGCCGCGCACGTTTTGCGTGGGCAGAATCCGACGGCGATGTTCGACTTCCCGCTCAATGAGGACCTGATCCGTGCCGCGCGCTGCGTCGTGACGCACAGCCCATCGTCGTCCGCGTGGGTGCAGCAGCTCGTGCCGGGAACGCGCGCCTATGTCGTGCCGATGGGCGTGCCGATCATTACACAAGTATCCTCGCGCATCGCGCGCGCGCGGCTTGGCATCGGGCCGGATACGTTTGTGATCCTTTCGCTTGGGCGCATCAACCCTTTCAAGCGGATCCCGGCGGTCTTCCGCGCCGTACGCCGTCTCGCCGACGAGGTGCCCGATGTCGCGCTTGTGATCGTCGGCGGCGATTCGCCGAACTACGACGTGTCGCGCCTCGCGCGGTTTGCCGGGATCGAGCGATACGTCCGCCGCCTCGGCTACGTGCCGGATGACCAATTGCCCGACCTGTTCGCCGCGTCCGATGTCTGCATCAACTTGCGCTACCCGACGGCGGGCGAAACATCGGCGGCGGTGCTGCGGCTGATGAGCGCCGGGCTACCGACGATCGTCACCGACACCGGCGCGTTCGCCGACCTACCCGATGATGCGGCGCTCAAGGTGCCGCCGGACGCCTTCGAGGGCGAGACGCTCGTCACTTTCCTGCGCGCGCTCGCCACGGATGTGTCCTTCCGGCGCGCGGTGGGCGCCAATGCCCGCGCATTCGTTTTGCGCGATCACACGATGTGCCGCGCCGCCGAAGGCTATCTCGACGTGCTCGGCGAAATAATCGGCAAACCGTTGCTGCACGACCTGATCCGCGAGCCACCCCGCCCGCCGCCTCCACCCCACGAGACAGTTCCTGTATTGGATAATGGGAATGATCCCGCTGCCCCGGAAATCGTTGCTGCCTTGCCCGAAGACGCGATCCTCGCGCCAATCGCGGCCGCCATCGGCGATCTCGGCCTCGCGGGAAACACCGCCCTTGTCGAGCAGACAGCGCGTCATCTTGCAGACATGCACCTCAGCATCGCTGGAGCGCGGAAGGCGAAGAAACGCTCCTTTCTGGCATGATCGGCCGCGGGGTCACCCTGCGCATCCTTCAGTCCGCTTGCCAGTCGCGTCGGAGCAGCGCGTAGACCGCCCGGTCGCGCAGCTGCCCACCGATGGCCACGTACTCACGCAGCACCCCTTCCCGCCACATCCCGATCTTCTCCAGCACCCGGATCGAGGCGACATTCTCCGGCACGCAGTACGCCTCGACCCGGTTGAAGCTGAGCGTGTCGAACGCGCATCTCAGCACCTCGCGGGCGGCCTCGGGCGCATAGCCCCGCCCCCACTCGGCGTGCGCCAGCGCATAGCCGATCTCCGCGCGACGATCATCCGGGCTGATTCCCACGAGGCCGCAGAAGCCAATTAGATGCCCCCCGCCTTGACCGGAGACGCTGCCGAGCGCCGCTACTATCGGGTAGCGGCGCTCGGCAGCGTGAAGGAAGGTAGACCGCTAGCCGTCGCCGAGGCGGCGGATGAAGGAGGCTTCCCCACCTCCGCCCGTCCGTGGTGGCGCACTCGGCGTGCCTTGCCCTGGCGGCGGGCTTTGCGGGGGCGGCGGGCTGGCGAGGTACCGCGCCGTCTGCGCGTCGCTCGTGTCCGGGACGTTGATATAGCTGACGATCTTGCCGTCGCGCACCTCCACCGTCGCGTTGCCGACGAACCGCTCGATCCCCGCAGGGCCGAACGGGTCGCCGCGCACCTCGAACCGCTGCCGCACGGTCGCACCGGAGACCTGCGGGGCTCCGGTAGCGGTCACCACGACGTGCAGGAGGAGGGACTGCTCCAGGAAGGG
>JBBRLR010000082.1:0-20127 GCA_038231255.1 Thermomicrobiales bacterium
ATTGAAGATCGAGACGCCCGTCACATCACCGGGCAAAAGGTCCGGCGTGAACTGGATGCGCTTGAAGGTGCAGCCAATCGAGCGCGCAAAGGTCTTCGCGAGCACCGTCTTGCCGACACCCGGCACATCCTCGATCAGCACATGGCCGCGACAGAGCAGAGCGACGAGCGTCAACTGCACTTCGCGATGCTTGCCGACGATCACCTTTTCGACGTTCGTGACGACACGATCCGCTATCGTCTGGACAGGCGTCATCGCCTCCGATGATGAGGGGGTTCGCATCCCCGGTCGCTCCCTTCAACGTTGCGCGATACCGATTGAGCAACCACTCGCACCCTACTCACCGAGATCGTGCATCACCGCTTTATACGTTAGGATGTCCCATTGTGGTTTACCGAATCCGATTATTCGGATGCGCCCCATTCATCGCGTCGCGATTCGGGAACGGCGCTTCAGTTCGCCCGTCAGTCTGATCACAGTAGGAACACGCGGGGAGTATATCATAGTGTTTCCGCCCGTGCGTTGTGCGGGCGCACACCGATCGGGTATTCTCCGCTGGTCGCGCGGCACAGAAAGGGAGCGGGTGGAGCAACCAATTCTCGTCATCGGCGCGGGCCACAACAGCCTCGTCACCGCCGCCTATCTCGCCCGCGCGGGTTATCCCGTCCGGGTGCTCGAACGCCGCCCGACGGTCGGCGGCGCCGTCCACACCGAGGAACTCTGGCCAGGCTATCAAGTAGACACGTGCTCGTCGTTCCACGTGCTCATCCACCTGACCGGCATCATCGAGGAACTTGGCCTCGCCAACTACGGCTTGCGGTACCAGAACGCCGATCCCTTCGCTTTCGTCCCATTCCCGGACGGCACGGCGCTCCGCTTCTACAAGGATGTGGATCGCACCTGCGCCGAAATCGCGCGAATCAGCCCGCGCGATGCGGAAACATACCGCGCCTTCGTCGGGCTGTGGAGCCGGTTCAACGAGGCGGTATTCGGCGCGTTCACTGCACCGCCTGCGCCGCAATACATGATCCCCGCCGTCCTCAAACGTATTGGCCACGACCTGCCGAAGCAACTCCGACTCGGTCGCCCGGACGCGCTACTCCAAACGATCCTCAAGCCGTACGGCGCGCTGCTCGATGAACTGTTCGAGAGCGAGCAGGTCCGCGCGCCGCTGGCGTGGCTCGCCGCGCAATCCGGCCCTGGCCCGGACGATGTCGGCGGCGGGGCATTCCTCACCGCGCACACCATCTACCACACCATCGGCCTGACACGGCCCATCGGCGGCTCCGGGATGCTCAGCGAGGCGCTCGCCGCCTGCATCCGCGACCACGGCGGCGAGGTCGTCACCGACGCGCCGGTTCGCCGCATCCTTGTGCGCGATGGCCGGGTGCGCGGCGTCGAACTGGCGACGGGCGAACGAATGGATGCGTCGGTCGTCGTCAGCGGCGCACATGTGCAAACAACGATGCTCGACATGATCACGGCGGACGATCTCCCGGCGTCGCTCCGCCGCCGCGTGTCGTCACTGCGGATCGCCAACGGTATGGGCATGACAATCCGCTGCGCGACCGAGACGCTGCCGCAGTACCCCAATGCGCCGGAGGACGTACACAACGGCATGCAACTGATCTGCCCGACCGTGGATTACCTGCGCCGCACGCGCGACGAGGCGGCATTAGGCCTGCCGCCGACCAACCCCGCGCTCGTCGTGATGACGCCGACCGCCACGGACACGACGATTGCCCCGCCGGGCAAACACATCACCGTCATCTGGGCGCAGTATCACCCGTTCGATCTCGCCCCCGGCGCGGGGACATGGGCGGCGATTCGCCAGTCAGAAGGACAAAAGTTGCTCGCGACCCTCGAACCCTACGCGCCCGGCATCACGGACGCGGTGACAGAAACGTACCTGAAGTCGCCGGTGGATTTGCAAGAGGAGAATGGCCTGATTCGCGGCCACCTGATGCATCTCGACATGGCGCTCGACCAACTCTTCATGTTCCGCCCGCTGCCGGAACTGGCGAACTACCGCACGCCGATTGGTGGTCTGTATCTCACCGGCGCGAGCATGCATCCCGGCGGCGGCGTCTCCGGCGCACCCGGCAAAAACACCGCGACGATCATGCTGCGCGATCTTGCCGGGAATGCGCCGCGCCGGTGGGTTCGTCCGGCCGGTCTTGCGGTCGGTGGCGCGGCAGCCGCCCTACTCGTCAACCGTCGGGCAGCGCGGCGACGCACGTGAGCCACTACAAGAATTGCTTTTCGCGCGATTGATTTCTATGGCAAGGAAATCCTGCCTCGCCTCAAGGGAGCAATCGCAGCGCCACACGACGTAGCAGAAAATATGGGGGCATTCGTGGTGGCGGCGGCCTGATGAACAGTAACAACGTAACTGGGGTAATGGCTCGGTGGCACAGGTTTTCAACCTGTGAGTCTGGCATGCCGCCCGAAGGGCACCCGGAAACCTGCCCCACCCGATTACCGGTGTAAGTTGTTACTGTTCATTAGCCCGCCGCCACTTCAATCACCTGATAGCAAGGACGTTTAGCGCGATGCGGATCAGCGTGCGGGCGCAGATACCGATGCTTGGGATGTCCACCCACTCGTCGGCTTCGTGGTAATTCGCGCCCGTTGCGCCGAACATGACGGTCGGGATGCCGAGGTCGGCGGCGAAATAGTTGGCGTCCGCGAGACCACGATTGTACCGCGTGATCGGCGCGCCGCCCGTCTCCGCGACGAATGCCCGCTGGACGGTGCGGACGAACGAATGATCCGGCGCCATCTCCCACGGCGGGTAGTAGGGCGGGTCAATCGAAAAGGAGAAGGTCGCGGGGGAATCGAGTGATGCGGCGAGCGCGCGCATCCCGGCGAGGACGCTTTCGTCGCTCTCGCCGGGGATCGTGTGCCGGTTGATCGTGAAACGTGCGTACTCCGGCACGGTGATGACGTACTGGGCGTTGCCGCTCTCGAATGAAAGCACGCATTGGCTGGCGGTCAGGCGCGGGTGCTGACCGAGCGGCACATCGTCGAGCCGCGCGACGAACTTCGCGGCCTCCACGGCGGCGTTGATGCCCCGCTCCGGCCACGAGGCGTGCGCCGCCTTGCCCGTTACCTCGCCGCGCACGAGCACCTTGCCGATGCAGCCGATCACGACATTGAGGTCGGACGATTCGGTGACGACGCAGCCATCCGCCCGGATGCCCCTCTCCACGAGCGCCCGCGCGCCGATGGAGTACGCCTCCTCGTCCACGACGGAGGTGAAAAGGACGGTGCCGCGCCACTGATCGCGCTGGCGTGCCAGCGCGCGCGTCGCCAGCATTGCCGCGACGACGCCCGATTTCATATCGCACGCGCCGAGGCCGTAGAGCCGGTCGCCGTCCCGCCACCCCTGCCACGGATCGCGCGACCAGCCCTCGACGGCGAGCACGGTATCCACATGCCCATTGAGCAGAAAGGTCGGCCCGTCGCCGTTGTGCACCCACGCGAGCACATTCGGTCGGTCGCCCTCAGTCGGCTGCATCTCCGATTCGAGGCCGTTCTCCGCCAGCCACGCGGCAATCTCCCGCTGCACTGCCCCTTCTTCGCCGGGATAACTGCGGATCGCGACCAATCGCGCCGTCAACGCCGCCGCTTCCTCAACGTCTATCGCCTCACGAATCCACGTATCCTCAGGCATGGCGTATCCCTCTCATCACACCGAACTATCAAACGAGAGGGGGATTAACACAGAGGACACAGAGAGCACAGAGGAGGAGAAAATATTAGAAATCCTGCTCTGTATTCTCTGTGCCCTCTGCATCCTCTGCGCTCAATCTTTTTCCCTCTTGGTATCGTGATGGTTCAATCTCCCTGTATTTTGCCCTGCATTTCGTCCAGCGTGTCGGTGATGATTCGGCAGATGCGGTCGAGGTCGGCGCGGGCGATGTTGAGCGGGGGCGAGAGTTGGATCACCGAGTCGAGGCGGTCATCGGCGCGGCAGATCAGGCCGCGCCCCTTCATCGCGTCGGAAACCCAGCCGAGCAACGTTTTGTCGTCCAGCGACTCGCGCGTCTCGCGATTGCGTACCAGCTCGATGCCGACGAATAGGCCGCGCCCGCGAATCTCGCCGACATTCGGGTGCTGCCCGATAGCGGCGGTGAGCATCGCTTTCAGATACTCGCCCATCTCGTAGGAGCGGGCGGGCAGGTTCTCGCGTTCGAGGATGTCGAGGTTCGCCAGCGCCGCCGCCGCCGCGACGGGGTTGCCGCCGAAGGTGATGCCGTGCTGGAATTTCTCCTCCTCGTCCCCGGCGAAGACTTCGGCGACTCCCTGCCGCACAATCGCCGCGCCGAGCGGCGCGTAGGCGGAGGTCAGCCCCTTCGCAACAGTAATGATGTCCGGCTGGATGTTGAAAACGTCCGTGCCGAACATCGCGCCCGTGCGCCCGAAGCCACAGATCACCTCGTCCATGATGAGCAGGATGCCGTGGTGGTCGCAAAGATCGCGGATGCGTTGAAAGTAGCCGTCGGGCGCGACGATGCAGCCGCCGCTGTTCTGCACCGGCTCCATGATGACCGCCGCGATGCTTTCCGACCCCTCGACGGCAATCGTCCGCTCGACCTCGTCCGCGCAGGCCCAGGTGCATGCACCCGCGTCCTGGCAAAAGGCGCAGCGGTATGGGTGAGGGATCGGCACATGGCGCGCCCCCGGCACGAGCGGTTCGTATGGATTGCGCGCGGACGGTAACCCGGTGACGGAAAGCGCGCCCATCGTCGTGCCGTGGTAGGCGTAGCGGCGCGCGATCACCTTGTAGCGCCCCAAAAAGCCGCGTTTTCGCTGGTACGCCTTCGCCAGTTTAAGCGCCGTCTCGACCGCCTCCGAGCCGCCCGTCACGAAGAAGGAGCGCGATCCCTCGCCCGTCGGCGAAATCTTCGCCAGCCGTTCGGCGAGCACCGTGCCGGGAACGTTTGGGAACGAGAAGGGCGAAACGAAATGGATCTGCTCCAGTTGCGCCATCATCGCCTGGGCAATCTCGGTGCGCCCGTAGCCGACATTGACGCAGAACAGCCCCGCGAGGCCATCTATGTACTCGTTCCCGTCGGCATCCCAGATGTGGCTACCCTGCCCGCGCACGATCACCGTGGGCCGTTCGAGCCGGCCCCCCTCGGCGAACTCGTGCATCTGCGTGAAGTGCAGCCAAACATTGTCCGCGATGGCCCGGCGCATCTGCGCTGCATCGGGCGTCGGCACAACCGGCGCGGGGATCGTCGCCGCTGCGGCATGGCCGTTCGCGCTGATGGGCGATTCCTCAGCGACGGATGCGTTCTCCATTGCCGTCATGGGTTCGACAACCGTCGGGGCAGGCTCCGGTTTCGCACGACCGGGCGGCAGATATTTCTTCGAGACGCGGGCCATCTATGCGTTCCCTTCCCCGGCCCCGATTAGGCCGACCGCCATGTGAAGTTGCGGCGTCACATCCCCCCGCCCGACAGCAAGGACGTAGTCCACGACGACCGCCGGGATATTGACGCCCGTCGTGTCAATGCTATTGCGGAACTCCATTGTGTAGTTCACTTCATTGACGAGCAGGCCGCGCTCCGGGTGCTCGAAGACATCAATCGCGACGACCCCGCCGCCGACTGCCGCCGCCGCGCGGTTGCAAATCTCCGCGAGTTCCGGCGTCACCGGGCAGTTGGACGCCTTGCCGCCGCGCGCCGTATTCGTGATCCAATGCGGCGCATCGCGATAGATCGCGCAGATCGTCTCGTCGCCGACGACAAAGGCGCGGATGTCTCGCCCGCCCTTCTCGACGTATTCCTGGATGTAGTAAGTGCTGTGATGATACGAGCCGAGCACTTCCTTGTGCTCCAATATCGCTTCGGCGGCATCACGGTCGTTGATCTTCGCGAGCAGGCGGCCCCACGAACCGACCGGCGGCTTCATCACGACCGGATAGCCCATTTCCTCGATCGCCGCGAGCGCCGACGCGGGCGTAAAGGCGACAATCGCCCTCGGCTGTGGCACCCCTGCTTCTTCAAGCGCGGCTGTCGTGTTCAGTTTGTTGCCGCAGACTTCCGCGACGCTGTACGTGTTGACCGTCGCGATGCCCCACGAATTCAACAACCGGAGCGCGTGGAGCGCGCGCGTGTGGTTGATGCACCGCTCCAGCACAACATCGTACTGCCATGTATCAGGGCGGTCGAACGGCATGGCAATTTCGCGGTCGTCTATACGCGTGTAGGCGACGCCGCGTTTTTCCAGCGCGGCGAAGAGGAGCTTTTCTTCCACCCGCACCAGCGAATGGAGGACCGCCACCCGAACCGAACTGTCACGACTCGCCATTGCCTCTGCCTCCCGGCTGATCTGTTTTCGGGAGCACGCGCCGCCCGTCACGCGCCATTGTACGCGATGCGCGCAAGTGTGCATTATGTCTGTTGTACGTTCACGCGAACAGGTGTACTTGACACGAACAGGCGTTCCATTTACACTGTGCGAAGAGAACCGGGGTGATGCCACTCCGGCGTGTGCCCATACACGTCGCTCTGATAATCGGGAGGTATCAAACCCATGGCCGCCGCACTGAAGAAAGCGAAGAGCCTGTCTCGCCGGCAGGAGCAGATTCTGGATTTCATCGAGACGTTCCTTAACCAGAACGCCTACCCGCCGACAATCCGCGAGATACAGAAGGAACTGGACATCTCGTCCACGAGCGTCGTGGATTACAACCTCAACGCGCTCGAAGAGCGCAGCTACATCCGCCGCAACCGGCACATCTCGCGCGGCATCGAACTCTTCGGGTTCAGCGCATCGCAGCCGAGCAATGTCGTCAGCATCCCTGTGGTCGGCCGGATCGCCGCCGGTGAGCCGATCGAGGTGCCGGAAGATTACGCCGCCGGCGAGTTCGCGGAATCGGTGACGATGCCGATCTCCATGCTCCCGAAGGCGACCGCCGGGTTGTTCGCCCTCCGCGTGCGCGGTCATTCGATGGTGGACGCGCTCATTAACGACGGCGATCTCGTCATCCTCAAGCCGCAAATCACGGCGGATAACGGCGATACCGTCGCCGTCTGGCTGAAAAGTGAGCGCGAGACGACGCTGAAGCGGTTTTTCCGCGAGGGCACACGCGTCCGCCTCCAACCCGCGAACGTGACGATGCAGCCGATCTACACCGACGCAACGAATGTCGCCATACAGGGTAAACTGGTCGGCGTCATTCGTGCGGTGGAGAATCGCTTTTAACAGAGCGACTGCCCTACACTGAACATGCAAGGTCGGAACGCCATCGGGTCCTATGCGCCCGGTGGCGGTTTTTCGGTGGCGTAGGCTCCAGCCTGCAATTCCGGGCCAGAGCAATCGCAGCGAATGACGTCGCACAAGGGCACGGAAACGAGGAGGTGACCGTTGGCACGCGTTACATTCGATACGCTCTATAAAGGCGCAACGACGGACGAGAAGACCGGGGACATCGCGGGGCAGGAGCGGCGATTCCTTGCGGTCTGCGAAGAGGCGGGCGTGACGAATGTCGATCGCCACTCGCCGGTCAGCGCATTCGCGGAGGGCGAAATTCTCGCCCGCTTGATTGATCGCTTGAACGCCGCGCACGTCCCGTACGCCGTCGAAGAACAGTCGCAGCGCGCCGATGACGACGGGATGCCCGCCTAAGCGATCCGCCAAAGTCGAACGGTCTTGTCCGCTGACGCGGAGGCGACGAGCGTCCCATCGGGCGAGACGGCGACGTCGTGGACGTAATCGGTGTGGCCGATGAGTATTCGTGGGGAACCGCCATCGCTGACCGACCAAAGGCGCACCGTGCGATCTTTCGCACCCGAGACGGCGGTCGAACCATCCGGGGTGATCGCGACGCCCATCACCCAATCGGTGTGGCCACTCAATGTCTTGACTGGCGACCCGTCTGATGTTTTCCAAATGCGCACCGTGTTGTCGAACGATCCAGAAACGATGATCTGGCTGTCTGCGCTGACCGCGACGCCGGAAACTTTGTCCGTGTGACCCGACAATGTCCGCAGTGCCGAACCGTCCGCAGGTTGCCAGACGCGCACGATCGTATCGAATGCGCCGGAGCAGAGCGACTGCCCGTCCGGCACGAAGGCGACGCCCGAAACGCGGGCGGAATGGCCGTGCAACATGCGGATCGCCGTGCCGTCCGCGACCTGCCAGAGGCGGATGATCTGATCGAAGCCACCGCTCGCCAGCGTCTGCCCATCCGGCGCGAAAGCAACCGCCATCACCGCGTCGGTATGTCCAGTCAGTGTGCGGACGGGCGAACCATCGCCCGCATTCCAGAGCCGGACGGTCTTATCCGTCCCGGCAGATGCCACGAGCGCGCCATCGGGCGAGAAGGCGACGCCGTCAACGCGGTCGGTATGCCCCTTCAGGACCGTGAAAAGCGTCCCATCTGACGCGTTCCACAGCCGGACGGTGTGATCGAATGACGCGGAGGCAATCGTCTGTCCGTCCGGCGAGAAAGCGACGCCGAGCACCCGATCTGTATGCCCGATCAAGGTCCGCACCGACGACAAGGACGGCGTGCCCGGCGCCGACGCGACAGGCTGGCTGGAAGTGGCGGTTATGGCGGGCCATGGCGTTGTGACCGGGCCATCATCCTCGTCTGCAATGGAGAGCGGGCGGGCAGCCACGCGGTCGAACCGCGCAAGTGTGAGGCCGACCGCGCACCCCGCCCCGGTAAGGAGATGCAGGGCGTGCCGCCGCGAAACGAAACAGGATGGCTCCTCCACATTACTCCCAACCGTGTCGGATAGGTCGGCACGTCGCACGCGAACAAAGGGCCGTGCCGCACGATAGCATGGGCAACAGCGATAGCACGCACGAGCATGCGTTTTGGGTTCATTTTTCGTGTGGAAGTGCGCAGTACGCTTCGGGTCTGCTACGCGAGCGTCGCCAATGCCGCCTCCGCGACCATCCGATCCTGGTCGGGGCTGCCGCCGCCCGCGCCGATCCCGCCGACCACGATATTCCCGTGCATGATCGGGTAACCACCGCCAAGTAGCGTGAGATGTGGAGTGTTCGTCAATGATGCGAGGCGTGCCGGATCGTCCTTGTTACGGTCTGCAAGAATATGGGTCGGCGCGCGGAACGCAGCGGCAGTGAAGGCTTTCGCCTGCACGAGTTCAACGCTGACGAGGCTATTGCCATCCATCCGGGCGAATGCTTTGAGCACGCCGCTCTCATCCACAATCGCGACCGACATCGGCACGCCGATCTCCTGCGCCTTCGCCATCGCCGCCCCGATCAACGCCTGCGCCGCCGCATAGGTCACGGTTTCGCGCATCGTGCTGACGGGCGGCGAGTCGGCGGCGACCTCCTGCACGCGCTCGCCGATCGCGCCTATGGCAAGAACAGTCGCGGTCGCGATCCCCGCCTGCATAAGTCCCCGCCGACTGACTCGACCCTGATCGTTCACTACCGATTCCATCGTTCCTCCCCTTCATTTCGTCCGGCGCCTATGCGCCCGGCCATCATTACGAGACCTTAATACCCGGTGGTGGCGGGCTTCATCCTTCCAGAGCCAGTGGTCGGCTGAAGCCCGCCCCCACCAAGACGTTTTCGCTGCCCCCTAATACGAAGGCTTGCCGGTGGGTTCGCCCGGTTGGGAACCGCCGTTGCCTGGAGCCGACGGTGCGGACGCTGGCGCGACGGCCGGAGGGGCGGGCGCCGCACTCGGCGAGGCGGAACGCCACGCATAGTAGGCGCGACCGATATTGCCGTATTCGACGCGGAAAAGGATCGGATTATCGGGTGTGTAGGTCAGGACGCGCCGCTCAAAGGCCTGCACGAGCACCGGAACGACGTTGTTATTGACTTTCACATTCGCCCAGACCGGCTCGGTGATTGCCAGCCCGATCGCCTGGATACCGCCGAGGTTAGGCGAGTTGCGGAAGTCGAGAAACGCTTTGGGGATGTTATGCCTGGTTTGCGCGTCGTACCCCGTCGTCTTCGCCAGGGTATCGGTCATCGCGGGTGCGTAGGTTCCCGCCGGGCCGGTCGGATTTACCATCCTGGCGACGGGCACGCCGCTGCCGCTGTTGTCCTGTTCCGCGCCCTGCAGTTTCGCGAGGTCGGCGTAGGTCGGGAATGGGTTGTCGGGATCGCCCGCGACGGTCACTCTCGCCGGGTCGCGCTGCACAAATGTCGCGTCGCCGTTCTGCTGCCGGCCCGAGATCAACTCGACTGAGAGCAGGCCCGCCGTCACCGGCCCACCCGGTACGTTCAGTTCCATCCGCGCCTTATCGAAATATTGCACGAGCCGCTTGCCATCTGGCGCGTCTTTGTAATCCTCCATCAATCCCGGAGGAGTGAACGGGCCTGGCCCCCAAATGTACGAATGCCCGGACGGATTCGCGTCAGTCTTCGCCCACAACTGCTGGAAGGCGGGATTGGCGAACGCTTGCAGCCCACCAGCCGGTGGCGCGACGCTCGGCGCTGCGGAAGCGGCCGTGACGACAATCGTGCCCGTCATGAACGCGTGGATCATGCAGTGATAGGGAAATGTGCCCACCTGGTTGAAGGTGAACTTGAAGGTATCACCCTTCTTGAGTGGCATCGCCAACCCGGAATCCCACACTCCGGTGTCGCTCGTCGTCGTGTGCCCCGCCGTGTCCTGATTCGTCCAGACGACGGTCGTCCCGGCCGGGATCGTCAGCGACATCGGATTAAATGTGAGGTTCATGATGTTGACCGAAACATCGGCCGATACGCTGGTCGCATTCCCGACCGCGACGAGGCTGGTGAGCAGCAGCGCGAACAGCGCGGCGACCGCGACGCGATTCCGCCCGAAACCCCGACTCCGCCTTGTGATGTGCATGACAGCCCCTCCTCGTATAGCCCTTCCCGTACTTTCTTGTACGTCCGATTTGGGCGCGATGGATGTACCCATTGCGATGACTCCAGCACCGCGCGACAGGTGTTCGGGCTATGGTCGTGTCACCGCGAGGCACGCAGCGGCCGATCTTCCAAGCCTGAAACGCAACGCTTCATATTGCTCATCGTGCATCACTGACTGTGCATTCACACCAAGCGCGCACAGCGGGATCGTTGCCTTGGTCGGAAATATTCTCCGCTTCCTGACAGGAAGATATTTACTGATATGGGAACGGGAACGTGGAATCCTGACCGGCTCCCCGAATTCTGGTCCACCGTGATACGTTAGCAATAACGTTATCGAAGGAGAGACAGGATGCGGACATCGCGGTTCACCGAGCAGCAAGTCGTCGCGGCCCTGCGGCAGGCAGAGAACGGTACACCCGTCGGGGCGGGTGCCCCCTGGGCGGCATGCCGCAAGCTCGGCGTCAGCGAGCAGACCTTCTACCGCTGGAAGCGCAAATACGCCGGCATCGGGGTCGCCGAGTTGCGGCGACTACACCAGGTCGAGGACGAGAATCGGCGCCTGAAACAACTTGTTGCCCGGGTACCCGCGCAGCGGGTGGTATGACGCTCAACCGGCGGATGCTGCAGGAGGCGCTCCGAAAAAACTGGTGACGCCGGCCCGGCGGCGTACCGTGGTGCAGTTCTTCCGGGGTGCAGTTCTTCCGGGGCGGCTTCAAGGTCAGTGAGCGGCGTGCCTGCCGGGTGGCGGGCGTGCATCGGACGACGATGCGCTATCGCAGCCAAGCACGAGATCAATCGCCGCTGCGCCAGCGGATCAGAGAGTTGGCCGTCGTGCGGGTGCGCTACGGCGACCGGCGGATCCACATCCTGCTGCGGCGCGAGAGGTGGAAGGTGAATGCGAAGCAGGTCTATCGGCTCTACCGCGAGGAAGGGCTCTCGCTGCATGTCGTCGGGTGGAAGAGCAGCCGCACGTTCCGGTACTCAAATCGAGCAGTATACGCCAGGGTGTGCCAGTGCATGCTAGGTTTCCGGCGACCGGACACGCGCCGCAGTGCGCAAGCCGAAGAGCGCGATGATCGTGAATCCCCCACCGATCAGGGCGAGGACGAGGGACGCGCCAACACGCGCCGCAAGTGCGGTGAGCAGCGCGGCGCCAATCGGACCAGGCGCGCTGTTGATCGTCCAGAAGGCGGCGGTGACGCGCCCGAGCAGATGGTCCGGCGTCACCTGCTGCCGGACGGCGATCGAATTGACGCCTTTGAGGATTTCCAAAAACATGAAGCCGCCCATCAGCGGCACAACGACCGCCACCGTCGGGGCCAGTCCGATTCCCACGAGGATCGCCCCCTCGATGATCGCCGAGCCGAGATAGCAGACCGCGAAGCCCCAGCGGCGGCGGGCGGGCGCGGCGAGCAACCCGCCCGCGATCGCGCCGCTCGCCGCCACGCCAAAAATCAGACCGACCGCCCCGTCGCGCTGCCCGAGATCGTGCGTCAGGTGATAGACGAACAAGTCCAGCGCACCCAGCGTCAGAAATGAGAATCCGGCGATCATCCACGTCAGCGCGCGGAGGACGGGCTGCCGCCAAAGGAAGCGCACCCCGGCGAACAGTTCCGCGATCGAGCCGGTGGAAGATACGGCGGAAGTGGAGCGCGGCGTTTCCGCTTTCCGCAGGCGAATGCACGCGAGTGACCCGGCGGAGACCGCGAAGGAGAGCGAGTCAATACCGAGCGCGGCGGCGGGATCGAACCGCGCGGCGAGCAACCCGGCGAGTGCGGGGCCGATGATGCTCGCGACGGCGGCGGTCGCCTGGAGGCGTCCGTTCGCGTCGGTCATCTGATCGTGATCGACGAGGTTGGCGATGGCGGCGATGTAGGTAACGGAGAAACACATGCCGAAGAAGGCGCCGCACCCCGCCGTGAGAAAAATCAGCCATCGTTGCGGCCCCGCGATCCACCAACCGACCGGGATCGCGGCATACACGACCATCCGTATTAGGTCACAGAGAATCATGAATCGTCGCCGATCCACGCGGTCGGCGATTGGCCCGGCGACGATCCCGGCGACCACCATCCCGACACCGGCGATGCCCGTCACAATCCCCATCTGCGCGACGGAGCCGGTGACATGCAGCACGAGGAGCGGCATCGCGATCAGCGCTACCGCGTCGCCGAGATTGGAAAGCGTTTGGCCGAACCAGAAGATGTTGAAGTTGCGATTATCGCGCAGGCGCTTGGCGGATGTGCGGGCGAACTGGTCGGCGACCGCCCCGCCGGGTGCGGAAATTGGGTTATCCATGGTGCTCACTTCCTGAAACGCATAATGAACGGAGGCGATCTCTCTTCGCAGCCGCTCCTTATGGTCGGGGTCGGAAGGTTTGCACCGTGGCGCGTCCTTTCATGGCCAGGTCGCTTGGACTACACTCATGCAGCGGTCGGTAGCAACCGCGTGGGTACTTTACCCGACGATGGCGGCGGCGCGCAATGAATCGAGATCGAGATCGAGACCGATTTGGGAACCTTCCATACGCTCCTCGGCGACGACGGGCAGCGATTGCTCGCGGAGATTGCGGCACAGGGTTTGACGGAGGTGAACACGCTCGCCCTCGCCACGGAACTGCGCCGCCGCCACCCCGCGCCGCTCGTCGCCGCCGCGATGACGCAGGCACGTCTCCGCGAGCGGGCGCGCACGAAGTTCGGCGACGACGCGGTGCGGATGTACTTCACGCAAGCCGGGTTGGAACAGGCGACAAGCGCGCCCGTTGCCGCCCACCGCGCCAGCCGCTATCGCGCCGCGCGACGGATCGCCGATCTCTGCTGCGGCATCGGCGGCGACCTCCGGGCGCTGGCGAGCGGCCACGGTCTGCTCGCCGTGGATCGCGATCCCCTCACCGCCGCCATCGCCGCCGCCAATGTCCATGCCCTCGACCTCGACGATCACGTCACCGTCCGCTGCGACGACGCGACCACGACCGATCTAACGGGATATGACGCCGCGTTCCTCGATCCGGCGCGGCGAACGGCGGCACGGCGCGTCTTCAATGTCGCGGACTACCAGCCGCCGTGGTCGTTCATCGCCGCGCTCGTTGACCGGATTGAGGATGTCGGCGTCAAGGTCGCGCCCGGCATCCCGCACAATCTCGTGCCGCCCAACGCCGAGGCCGAATGGGTCTCGCTCAACGGCGATGTGAAGGAGGCCGCGCTCTGGTTCGGCGCGCTCCGCGCCGCAAATGTCACCCGCCGCGCGACGCTCTTGCCTTCCGGCGCGACGCTGACCGCGACAACAACCGAACCGCCGCCCGTCGCCCCGCCGCGCCGTTACCTCTACGAACCGGACGGTGCGGTGATCCGCGCCCACCTCGTCGCCGAAGTCGCCGTGCTCGTCAACGGTGCGCTCCTCGACCCGACCATCGCCTACATCACGAGCGATGCACTGATAGCCACGCCTTTCGCCCACGCTTACACGATCGAAGACGCGATGCCCTTCGGCCTCAAACGTCTCCGCGCCTACCTGCGTGAGCGGGGCATCGGCCACGTCGTCATCAAGAAACGCGGCTCTCCCCTCACCCCCGAAACCCTGATGAGCGACCTCCGCCTCTCAGGCGACAACCACCGCATCCTCTTCCTTACCAAAGTCGCCGGCAAACACACCGTCCTCATCGGGGAACGGGTGTAAAACCGAGGAGAAGCGCAGAGGACACAGAGAACACAGAGGACGCAGAGAGAAACAAAGGAGGAGAGAGAGAAATACGCCAACTTTCTCCTTCCCTCTTCATCCTTTTTCTTCTCTGTGCTCTGTGCGCCCTCTGTGTCCTCTGCGCTTCTCCCCGGCTTCGATCCCGGCGGCGTCAACTGATGCGCGGGTCGAGGGCGTCGCGGAGGCCGTCAGCGATTAAGAAGACGCTGAGGACGGTGAGAAAAATCATCACGCCGGGGCTGACGACGAGCCAGGGCGCTTTGAGCGCATACTGGAATGACTTGGCAAGCATGTTTCCCCAACTCGCCGTCGGCGGCTGCACACCGAAGCCGAGTGCGCTCAGGCCTGATTCCGCGAGGATCGCCCCCGCGATGTCGAACCCGGCGACGACCAGCACCGTCGAGATGACATTCGGGAAGATATGCCGGAACATCAGCCGTCCATTCGAGGAGCCGAGAACGCGCGCCGCGTCAATGTAATCCCGCTGGCTGACAGACAGAACGATTGCCCGCACTTGCCGCGCCGTCCCCTGCCAACTGAAAAGGCCGAGGATCAACGCCAGCCCGACGACGCCCGGCGAAAAGATCACCGAAAGCAGGATGAGCAGAAAGAGAAGTGGGATATTGACCGTCGTCTGGATCAGTCCGTTGATCGCGTCGTCCACCCAGCGGCGATAAAAACCGCCGAGCACGCCGAGGCTAACGCCGATGACGAGCGAGGTCAGCGTCGCAAGGACACCGATCAGGAGCGAAATTCGCCCCGCGTAGAGCAGGCGGATGAGGATGTCCCGCCCCAGTTCGTCGGTGCCGAGCCAGTGCGCGTGGGAGGGCTTCTCCAGGCGCGACAATAAATCCTGCAGCGCCGGGTCTTTGTCGAGGAGATGCCCCAACAGTGGCGCGGCGAGGCTCAGGAGCGTAACGAGTAGGAGCAACACGGCGGCAAAGATCGTCACGCGGTCGCGCCGCAGGTGGCGGTACGCGCGCTGCCAGTAACTGAGACTCGGCGTGCCCGCCGCTTGCGCCCGATCCACCGTCCCGAATGTCCGCTCGCTCGCTCGCGCGCTCACTGGTTACTCATAGCGCACGCGCGGGTCCGCGAAGCCGTAGGCGATGTCGGCGAGCAAATTGCCGAGGATGACCAGCGACGCGAAGATGACCGTCAGGGCCATCACCGTCGGGTAATCGCGGCGGAAGGCGGCCTGCACGGCGAGACGGCCCATCCCCGGCCACGAAAAGACCGTCTCGAACAGCACCGCACCGGAGAAAAAGCCGGCCAGCGACCCGCCCATGATCGTGATGATCGGCAGCAGCGCATTGCGCACGATATGGCGGAGGGTGACGGTGCGCTCCCGCAGCCCCTTCGCGCGCGCCGTGCGGACGTAATCCTGCTGGAGCACATCGAGCATCCCAGAGCGCATGAAGCGGGCGAACAAAATCCAGAAACTCATCGCGGCGATGATCGCGGGCAGCAGGAGATGATGCAATCGCCCGACAATATCGCCGGACTGCCCCGGCTCCGCGATGCCGCCGAGCGGGAAGATGCCGAACGGCGCGGCGAAAACGAGGATCATCAGCCCGAGCCACCAGTGCGGGATCGCCTGCCCGACGACGGTGAAGATGCGGATCGCCGTGTCCACCGGGCCACCGCGATGCAGCGCGGCCTGGATGCCGAGCGGGATACCGATCAGACCGATCACAAATGCCGCCAGCGACAGTTCCAGCGTCGCGGGCGCCCGCTCTAATACTTTGTCGAGCACCGGCCGATTGTCCTCGAAGGATCGTCCGAAATTCAGGCGCACGACGTTGCCGACCCACTTCGCGTACTGCACCGGGATCGGCTGGTCGAGTCCGAAGCTGTGCGCGAGTTGCGCCTTATATTCCGGCGTGATGTCCGGGCTTTCCAGCAGCGTCGTTGGCCCACCGGGCGCGAGATGGACAATCACGAACGTGATCAGCGTGACGCCGAGCAGGAAAAAGAGCGACTGGATGAACCGCCGGGCGAGAAACCGTGCCATAGCGCCTCCGGCGCAGGAAGCAGTGAGCCGTTGGTCAGACCCCACTGCCCACTGCCCACTGCCTCCTGCCCACTATCCCTGTATCCACCACTCCCACACATCGTTGAGGCCGAGCGCTTTGCTCACTTTGACGCCCTGGACGCGCTTGTTGATGACCTGATGGCCGAGTTCGTAGTAGAGCCAGATCCACGGCGCTTCGTCGGCGAGCGTCCGGCTGACCTCCTGGTACAGGACCGCGCGCTTGCCCCGATCGAGTTCCTTCAACCCCTGCTCGTAGAGGTCCTGCACCCGAGGATTCTGATAATCCACACGGTTGAAAGCGGGACCGGCGTCCTTCTTGAACCAGATGGTGTCAGGGTCAACGCCGGCGATGTAGGCATTGACGTACGCCGCCCAGTCGTACGGACCTTCTTTGGTCTGCTTGAGGAGCGCGCCGAACTCCAGGCCGCGCACTTCGACATCCGCGCCGATTGCCTTCCATTGCTGCTGCGCAATCGTCGCCAGTTGCTCGCGCACGGGCGTCGTGTTTGGCCCGAAAAGGACGAGCATTTTCAGCGGCTGGCCGTTCTTCTCGCGCACGCCGCTCGCGCCCGGCTTCCACCCCGCCTCGTCGAGCAACTGCTTCGCCTTGGCGAGATCATATTTGTACGGGTTTGCGTTTGGGTCCGCCGCCCAACTGGTCGGCAAGTACATCTGTGTCGCCCGCTTGCCGATCTCGTAGGTCAATTTGCTGACGATGGCGTCCTTGTCAATCGCGTAATTGAGCGCCTGCCGGACATTCTTATCCTTCAACGCCTCCATCCGGGTGTTAAGACCGATATAGGTGACGGCGAGGTTCGCGGCGTCGGTCGGGTAGGCAGTGAGTTTGGCGTTTTTCTTCAGGTCCGGCCAGTTCTCCGGCTCCGGGCCGTATTGGTCCACCTCGCCGTTGATCAGCGCCTGCGTCGCGACATTCGCATTGCCGTAGATGCGGTAGGTGATCCGGTCAATGTGCGGGCGACCGAGGAAGAATTTGTCGTTCGCGGCAAAAGTCGCGTTCTGGTCCTTCTTCCACTCGACGAGCGTGTATGCCCCCGGCACGACGCTCGGCTTGAAGATTTCCGGGTTCTTGTTCGGGTCTGCCCAGTCGAGATTTTCCCAGATATGTTTGGGCAGGACGTATTGGAGCGCGTACGCGACCTTCTCCTGACTGGTCGCCAGCACATTCACCAGTTTCACTTCGAGCGTCTTCGCGTCAATGTCTTTGATGCTGGCGATGTAGGGCGTGTACGAACCGAGATTCGGCCAGCCGTTCGCCTTGTCGCTCGCCTTCGACCACGTCCATGCGTAATCGGTCGCCGTGACCGGCTTGCCGTCGCTGAACTGGAGGTTGTCGCGCAGCGTAAAGGTCAGTGTCGTGTTGTCCGCGCTTTTCTGGACCGACGCGGCGGCATACGGTTTCAGTTCAAGCGTGTCCTTATCGTACCGCAGCAGCGGCAGGAGGAACATCAGGTCAATGTATGCGCCGGAAGGGGTGTCGGTGTACTTGAAGGGGTGGAGCGTCGTCCCCTCAGTCGTCGTGGCGATCTTCAGTTCGCCGCCATTGACCGGCGTGCCCGCACTCGTCGCGGCGGTCGGCGCGGCGCCCGTTGATGCGCCCGTCCCGCTCGTCGGCGCGGCGGTCGTCGCATTGCTCGCGGTTGTCGCGCCCGCGGTCGGCGCACTGGAGCCGCCGCACGCGGCGAGGAAGACCGCAATCGCCGAGGTGGAAAGCCCAAGACCAGCGGCCCGGACGATGAACTGGCGGCGACTCAACCGCCTCGTCGTCAGTGAACGCAACAAGCGCTGCAATTGCGCATCGCTGGACATGCTACCCTCCGTGATGAGTGTCATCGCCGCACACAACCACGCGCGGCTTACTGTGCGACCGGCACGGGAATCCGCGCGCGTAATACCGTCAAGCGCAACGCGCCCATCGTGGTAGCGCAGGCTTTCCAGCCTGCGAGCAGGACGCAGGCTGGAAAGCCTGCGCTACCCAGTTTCCGTTCAGTTCGACGCGCGGTAATTCGGCGCTTCTTTGGTGATGGCGATGCTGTGCGGATGGCTTTCGCGCAGCCCGGCGCTCGTGATGCGGTTGAAGTGCGTGTCGCGCTGCATCGCCCGGATGTCCGCCGCGCCCGCGTAACCCATTGCGGAGCGGAGGCCACCGATCAACTGATAGACGAGCGGGCTGAGCGCCCCTTTATACGCGACGCGCCCCTCGATCCCCTCCGGCACGTACTTGTTGACATTGCCGGAAACGCCCTCCTGGAAGTAACGATCCGATGAGAAGCGGGCCTTCATCGCGCCGAGCGATCCCATGCCTCGGTATTCCTTGAACCGTTCGCCTTGATACAGCACGACCTCACCCGGCGATTCGTCCAGCCCCGCGAAGAGCGAGCCGAGCATGACGCTGTCCGCCCCGGCGGCAATCGCCTTAGCGAGATCGCCGCTGAACTGGATGCCGCCGTCGGCGATCACCGGGATGTCATAGGCCGCCGCCGCGCGCATGCAGTTCCAGATTGCGGTGATCTGTGGCACGCCCGTGCCGGCGACGACGCGCGTCGTGCAGATGCTGCCCGGCCCGATGCCGACTTTAATGCCATCCGCACCCGCCTCGATCAGCGCCTCCGCCGCGCCCGCCGTGGCGATGTTCCCGGCGATCACCGGCACGTCCCACGTCTGCTTGATGCGCTGGACGACCCGGATAATGTCTCGATGATGCCCGTGCGACGTGTCCACAAAGAGGGCGTCAATCTCCTTGGCCACGAGCGCCTCGGCGCGTTCCATCGCGCTGTCGCCCGTGCCGACTGCCGCCCCGACGCGCAGTCGGCCTTTGCTGTCCTTGGAGGCATTCGGGAACTGGATGCGCTTCTGAATATCCTTGACGGTGATCAACCCCTTGAGGCGGAACTGGTCATCCACAACGGGCAGTTTCTCGATCTTGTTGTGATACAGGATCGCCTTCGCCTGTTCGAGCGTCGTGCCGACTGGGACGGTGACGAGGTTTTCCTTCGTCATCCGCTCACGGATCGGCTGATCCACATTCTCCTCGAACCGCAGGTCGCGGTTGGTAAGGATGCCGACAAGTTTGCCCTGCGCGTCGGTGATCGGTACGCCGGAGATGTGGTAGCGCTCCATCATCGCTCGCGCGTCCCGCACGCGGTCATCGGGGCCGAGCGTAAGCGGTTCGACGATCATGCCGGACTCACTACGCTTCACCTTGTCTACTTCGTCCACCTGCGCGTCAATCGGCAGGTTGCGGTGGATGACGCCGATGCCGCCTTCCCGCGCGAGGGCGATGGCGAGGCGCGCCTCGGTGACGGTATCCATCGCGGCGGAGATGAGCGGGATCGAGAGGGTGATGTCGCGTGTCAGCCGCGTGATAGTGCTGACATCCTTCGGCATTACGTCCGATGCGGCGGGTTCGATCAGGACATCATCGAACGTCAACGCTTCGGGGCCGAATTTGGCGGCGAATGCCACGTCGGATGGGGACGGATCGGGGCTGCTCAGGTACTTTTCGACCGTCTGCATCGGGCATTCGCCTCCTC
>JBBRLR010000083.1:0-20114 GCA_038231255.1 Thermomicrobiales bacterium
CGGCAAGGGTGGGCGGCAAGGATAGAATCCGCGGCGCCTCGCCCAAGGGATGGAAAACTCGGCGGGGTCGCTCGGATGTCGCGTCTGGCAAGAATATCCCGGAAGCGGCGGAGAGTCGTACGCATACGGCGAGATGTCAGGATGGAGTCTACTCATCATGCAATTTGCTGTACATCACGAGGTCGTGCCACGATCCGGCGCGGAACTGGGCCTGGCGCAGCACCCCCTCGCGCGTGAACCCGGCACGTTCCAGGGCACGTTGCTCGCCAATGTTGGTGATGTCGGTCGTCGCCTGGACGCGCGCGATCGGATAGGTCGCGAAGAGGTAGGCGGCCAAGAGGCGTTGCGCCTCCGCGCCGTAGCCGCACCCGCGATGTACCGGGGCGATGGTGACGCCGATCTCGTAGACGCGGTTGGCAATGCCGCCGCCGTGCTTCACGACGCGGTAAGACACGCCGCCGACGACTTCGCTCTCCTTGGTCGCCGCGAGTAACCTGCCACGGTCGTCGGTGAGGAAGCGATGCTCGGCGAAGGAGCGGTGTGTCTGGCCCGCCGGACGCAGGCCGAAGGTGTTGTACTCACCTTCGAATTCGGGGTCGGCGTCCCAGGCCTCCAGTAATACGAGGTCTGCCTCAGTCACCGGGCGCAGGTCGATCCGGGTGCCGCGCAGCATCATCGCCTCCATGGTGGATCGTCGGCGGTCCGCGCGCCGCCGTTGTTGACCGGCAGTATATCTCCACCGCCGCCTCGCCCACCAGTTCGTGCTGTTGATGCTTCGCATCTCAGCATAGATCGCTGCCGAGGTCATTGTCCGTCCAGCTAGGGTCCACCCTACCTACACATAGCGGGGCGGGCGACCGTCCGTTTTGCGCGGCATGAGCGTGCCGCCACGGGCGATCAGCCAGTCCACGACCTCGCCGATGACGGCGTCGGGCGTACTCGCGCCGGCCGTGACGCCGACCGTCTCCTTGCCGTCAATCCACGCGGGGTCAATCTCCGCCGTGGATTCGATGTGATACGACGGCGTGCCGAGGTGGTTACCGATCTCCGCGAGGTGCTTGGTATTCGCGCTCTTACGCCCGCCGATCACAAGCACGACATCCGCCTCGCGCGCCAGGGTGCGCATCGCCAACTGGCGATCCGTCGTCGGCTTGCAGATCGTGTTGATGACGCGCACCTCACCGCCGAGCGGCAGGGCGAGCGCGGTCAGTTCGTTGACGAAGGCGATCACCTCGTCCATCTCACTCGTCGTCTGCGTGACGACAGCGACCTTGCGCGGCGGCTTTTCGGCCCACGCGCCGTCGGCGTCGCGGCGGATGTGCCACGGCAAGTCCTCAATACTTTTCGTTGCCAGCGCGCCCTCACCGGCCCAGCCGAGGATGCCCTTCACTTCGGGGTGCTTCTTGTCGCCGTAGACGACGACGGTGTACCCGTCCTTCGCAAGGTCGCGCGCAATCTGCTGCGGCTTCTCGACGAGCGGGCAGGTTGTATCCACGACATTTGTCCCGGCATTGCGCGCCTCGTCCGCCACCCACGGGGCCGCACCGTGCGCCGTAATCACCATCACGCCGTCTGCGGTCGCCTGACGCACCTCGGAGATGACGCTGACGCCCTTGCCTTCCAAGTCGCGCACGACCTGCGGGTTGTGGACAACATCGCCGAGCATGCGGACGGATTTTCCCTCGTCCGCCAGTTCGTTGACCATTTCGATTGCGCGGCGAACACCGAAGCAAAAGCCCATCTCGTCCGCGAGGATAATCTTCATACCGTGCGCCGCCCTTTATCGCTCGTCTGTACCCAACCACGCGCCGTTGCGTGCGCGTTAAGTATACACCCCACCCCCCGCCACCCGTTCAAACCCCGCGTCGAGCGGTGCGATGGCGCGTTCGATATCGTAGCGGGCGGCAATGTCGCGGAAGGGGGCGGGATCGGGAAGGAGGGGGGCGCGCAGGAGGACGGCGATCCGCTCGGCGAGCGAGCCGACTTCCCCCGGTCGGTAGAGGTTCGTCGCAGGCACAAAGGAGGGATAGGCAAGCGTGTTCGGCAGCACCGGGATGCAGCCGCAGTACATCGCTTCGAGCGCGCCGGTCGGGAAATACTCGTGCTCCGCTGTCGAAACGACCAACTGACAGCGCCACAAAAGCCGCGCATACTCCTCGCGCGAGGGGCGCTGGCCGTAGTGGATCAGTTGCGCCGCGAACTCATCCCGCGCTTCCTCGAACTCCGGGGAGCGTCCGTGCGGGTTCGTCCCCGCCAGCGCGAGCCGGAAGGGAATGCGCCGCTCGACGAGATCGCGCAGGGCGGCGAAGAAGATGTCCGGGCGCTTGTCATAGTCCCACCGGCTGTTCCAAAGGATCACCGGCGGCCCCGGCGCAAGCGGCGTGGCGAGGGCAGTTTCCCGCTCGGCATCGAGCGCGCGCAGATCAATCCCCGGTGTCAGTATCCGGCTCCGCGCCGCGACGATGTCCACGACATGCAGCGCGCGGTACTCCGGGAAGACACGCAGGAGGCGGGGCAGGGCATCGAGGAACTCGTCGCGGTGCTCCGACGTGTTGAACCAGACCTCGTCCGCCGCGAGCATCCCGTCGAGATTCGCCAGCGGCAACGTCACGTCCCGTTTCTCCCACGGGGGCAGCGGGAAACTGAGCTGGTTCGTGTGGAAATAGACGATCACCCGCGCATCCTTGAGCCAGTGTCGCGTCATGCCGAGGAATGCGGGCAGGTTGAGCATTTCCCCGGCCAGCACGAGATCGAAGGAGCCGGACACGTCGTTGAGCATCCGCGCCAGTTCGTAGTGCGCCCCGCGCATCCGCCATTTCCAAAAGCGCGCAGGCAGCGTCAGCGGCACAACCTCGTGCCGACTGTAGTTGACGAGATTTTCGATGAACGCGCGGCGCGATCCGCCATACGTCGGCTCGACCGCGAGGATGCGCAGCGGCCGTCCCGTTGATACAGTATCCGTCGTTGTGAAATGTTCCGCCTCGTCACTCATACGAGCGGAGTATAGCGCACTTTGTGAAATGTGGGACAAATGTACCTCCGAGAATGATGCGCGTGACAACGATTCCCACCGTGCGAAATCCCCTGTCACCGGAAGAGTCGGTGAATGGGGAATGCCGATGACGGTATTGATTGACATCCGCGTGTACAATACAGGCACGGACTTTTGCGAACAGCATCGCCTTGCACCAACGGTTGACTGCGGAAGGCGGCAGGAACCCCAGGACAGGCGGGCAATTTCTTTCCGGGGGTGAAATGGGAATGAGAGTGGTCGTTAATCATGATTTGTGCGAAGGCCATGCGCGCTGTGTTTTGTCAGCGCCGGGCGTATTCCAGTTGCGGGACGATGATCAGAGTTACGTGCTGATCGAGCATCCCGGCGAGGACTTGCGCCCGAAAGTGGAGCAGGCCGTTCGATTCTGCCCGCGCCAGGCGATTACACTGATCGAAGAATAAACGGTCGCCCACAGGGGCTTGTGCATTGTTCACTGTCGAATACCGTGCGATGAAGGAGGTTCCACGATGGCTCAGGTTTCTTCGTTGCGAATCGAGGAGAACGATCTCGCGAATCTCGATGTTTTCGTGCAAGGGCGGCAGCACGAGATTTGGCGGCGGCTGCGCGCCGAGGAGCCGATCCACTGGAATCCGGGTAACGACCGCTTCATCCCCTTCTGGTCCGTCACGAAGTACGCGGATTTGATCGCCGTTTCCCGCGACACGACGACCTACAGCTCGCAGCAGGGCATCTCGATGGCGGCCAACCCCGCCGACCCGTCCACGACGATCGGGGCGGGAAAGATGATGATTATTACGGACCCGCCACGCCATGTGCGGCTCCGCCGCCTCGTCAACAAGGGATTCACCCCGCGCGCGACCGCCCTCCTGGAACCGAGCGTGCGCGACATCACCACCAAGATCATTGACGATGTCGCGCCGCGCGGTTCGTGCGACTTCGTGACCGATGTCGCAGCGCTCCTCCCCCTCGCGGTGATCTGCTCGATGATGGGTATCCCGCAGTCGGACTGGCCGATGATGTTCGAACTAACGAATCAGGGCCTCGGCTCCGAGGACCCCGAATATCAGACGGTGCCGGGGAGCGGGCCGGAAACGGCGGCGCGCTCGCGCATGGAGATGTTCGCCTACTTCAAGCGGCAGGCCGAGGAGCGGCGGCGGGAACGTCGGGACGATCTCGTCAGCGTCCTCGTCGGCTCCGAGGTGGACGGCGAATCGCTTTCCGAAGAGGAGCTGCTCTTTTTCTGCCAACTGCTGATCCTCGCGGGCAATGAGACGACGCGCAACGCGATCTCCGGCGGCCTGCTCGCCCTGTTCGAGCACCCGGAGCAGCGTGCCCGTCTGCAAAACGACCCCGCGCTCCTGCCGACCGCAGTGGAGGAAATCCTGCGCTGGTCCTCGCCCGTCGCACACATGATGCGCTACGTGACGCGCGACACGGTGTTAGGTGGCCAGCCTCTGCGCGCGGGCGAGCGCGTCCTGCTTTGGTACCCCTCGGCCAACCGCGACGAGGAGGTCTTCCCGAACGCGAATATGTTCGATGTCGGGCGGACGCCGAACGAGCACATCGCCTTTGGCATCGGCCAGCACTTCTGCCTCGGCGCATCGTTCGCGCGCCTCGAATTGCGAGTGATGTTCGAGATGCTACTCGCCCGCCTGCCGGACATCGCGCCGGCCGGCCCGGTGGATCGCCTGCGCTCCGGCTTCATCGGCGGCATCAAGCACATGCCTGTGCAGTTCACGCCGCAGGCAACAAGCATGTAACGAGCCTTCGGAAGAGTTCATTGCACCATTGCTTCAGGCACGTCGTGCAACGGTCAGATTAGGGCGCGTTCGAGCGTTGGGCGGTTGCGCAGCATCCACGCGGCGCTCCGCGTCCGATACGCGACCGCCCAGAGGGGTTCGGGGCCGGGGCTATCCGGGGTGACATTCACCTCGATCACCTGCTCCGCAGCATCGTGTACCGCGAACTCGATCATCTTGTTGACGAATTCGGCGCGTCCGGCCTGTGGAAGGCTATAGCCGTCAAGGAGCATTCGCATCTGCCTCGCCCGATGATCGAGGGGCGGGAGGCCCACCCGCTCGGCGACATCGTCGTCATAGAGTTGGGCGTTCAGCCAGCAAGCCTGTGCCAACTCGAAAATCGGGTCAATAGGCCCCGCGACTTCCCAATCAATCAACGCGACCGGAGAACCATCACGCGCGACGATGTTCCATGGCGCGCTGTCGCAGTGACCGATGACGGATCGTGGGCCACCTAGGCCGCGACCAAACCAGGGGCGCCAGAGTGCTTCGTGGGGCACAGGGAATGACGCAGTGGCATCGTGGAGTTCCCTGAGCATGCGACCGAGGATCGGCATCGCGTCATCGCTCCACGGACCGGGATGCACAAATCCGCCGGGTATATAGGTTAGCATCTCGCGGCCTCGATCATCGAAGCCGGTGCCGACGACGCGCGGCGCGCCCATGAAACCGACGCGCTCCAAGTGTCTCAAGAGGAGATGAACCGTCGGCGCCCACGGTCCGGCATCCCGGAACACGACGTTTTCGCGCCGAGTCACCGCCGTCCGCCCGCCGCCAGTCATCGGTATCTCATCCGCATCGGCGGTGGATGGACCATCTTCAGCCATCATCGTGCCTCCGTTTTCTATCACCCCGATTCGCGCAATCGCTTTAATACATCCTTAAAGAAGGCGAAGCGCCATCCGCCGCTTATCTGGACTGAGGCGCGCGAAGTCCCAGTTTGCTTGTTACCAATCACAGAGCGCGTCGTCCTTCGCGTCCATGACTATGCATCGGGGGCGCAGCGGATTATCCATGCATGTCTTGATCGCGTGCGTAACAAGAAGTTTGCCGAAGCCACGGCCCTGCAACGCGATCGAGACACCAAGGCGACCGAGAAGTGCGCCACCAATGTTCGGGTAGGGATGGCTGGCGATAACGCCCGCTGTTATTGCGCGCGTACTTTTGACTTCGGTTGGGGAGAGAGTGTAAAAGCCATGAACGATCATGTCGGGAGGGCGAAGAAGGACGAAAGCGCCCGCCACGCGGCTGGTATGCTCGGCCAGCAAGTGACGACGCGCATATTCGTTCATCTCGTCGTTCCCGCAATCAAACGCCGCGCAGGAATACGCGGCGTCGAGTGGAGCAATGATACGGCCGGGAATGCTCACGCATCATCCCCGAAATACGCGTCGTACTCGGCGAGTCTTGCTGCCAACTGAGCATTCGGGGTAGGCGGCGCGCACATCAGATCAATGAACGTGACGCTTTCCTCAGGGGTGAGGACGGTCGTGTCGTGTTCGCGAATCACCGCCTCGGCCCGCGCATCCATCGCATGCACCGCGAACGCCGTGAGAGATTCTCCGGCGATCTCCGCCGCTCGCTGGTACATCCGCTTCTTCGACTCCTGCAACTTGAAATCAAGGCGTTCCGCGTGATCCATCGTGCGCTCGCGGCGACGGCGCGGCGCCTCCGGTGGTTGTGTCGTCATACTTCATCATCTCCAAGGATCAGTAAGAAAGATCAACGCGGTCGATTACGTCAATCAGCGTCTTCACCGATGGTACGGTATAATACTGTACTCCTCAACAAGGGGAAATAACGCAGGAAGCGTCCCATCGGTGATCGGTCATCCCTGACGGGCGTGTTGGGCGCGCGTTGGTAGTGCAGGCTGGAAAGCCTGCGCTACCAGGGTCGGCGGCACGCAGCGGACCGATCACCGATGAGACGCTTCCAATGACACATGTTCGTTGTCAGGAGTTCCTCTACCGACCGCCATCGACCCCGTTCGCTAGTTGAGCGGAAACAGAACCGCGCCCGATGTAGACTATGCGGGCACGCGGCCGTCGTTTGTTTGCAAATCCCTCCGGCAGAAGGACGAACACCATGGCAACCGTACCGCGCACGCTCGAATCGCCGGAGATCGCGACCGTCAATGCGAATGGGGGACTCACCGGCGACCAGCGGCGTGTCCTCGGTCGCGACCTGTACCGCGAGCGCGGGAAAGAACTCGCGACGAGCCTGGGCTGGATCGCGATCAGTCTCGTCATGCTCCGCATCCTGCTGCCGGTGGCGGGGAGCCTCGTGCCGATGCTCTTCACCGACAACCACCGGGGAAGCAGGCCGGTCAGGTTCGCCAGCGCCACAGTCACGTTCCCTCTCTGGGCGATGCTGAAATGGTTCCTCGTCCTCCTCGCGCTGGCATACGTCGTGGCATTCTGCATGCAGGTGAAGCGTCTTGTCACGTTCCTCCGCCTACGGCATGAATTGCTCCACGGACCGATCGCGTCGGTCGTGGGCGCGGTGCGGCAACGCGACGGGCAGTCGCTCGTCATCTTCGCCGATCGGCAGGTGCGCCCGTGGGATGCAGGGGTGATGGAGGGGGTCGCACCGGGGATGTATCGTCTCTTCCTCCTGCCTCGTTTCGACTGGCTGCTCTCCGCGCAGCGGCTGCACGATTGGGAGCGCCCGACCGCCGACGAGGAGGCCCTCGCCGCCCGCCACTCCTTGGCCGTCATCAACGGCTTCGATCCCGCCGCCCTCCCCGACAATCGCGCGGGCAGGCTGACCGCGACGCAGGCCCGGTGGCTGCGCGACAGCGCGCCCGATGTCGGCTGGCGCATCTTCATTCTGTTCGGCTTCGCCATCGCCGTCGGTGTCGGCGGCGCCGTCGCGTACGGCGGCGCGGCGATGCAGCGAGGGTTCACGCGCGACCGATTCGAGGGGATCGGCGCAGGGGTCGTCTGGGCGGCGATCTGGACGTACATCCTCGCGAAGCAGTTCACGGACAACGCGATGCAGAAACGCGATGCCGACGCGGGGCAGGTGCGCGTGCATGAGGGGATAGTCACCAAGTGGGAGGGGTGGAAATATCACGACCCCGACGGCACGAACACATGGGTCTATCGCTACGAGTGCAGTGTCGGGCCGTTCGAGGTCTCACAGGCGGCGTTCCGGGCGCTCGCGGACGGCCTCGTCTACCGGGTCTACTACACACCCAAGAGCAAGCAGTTCGTCAACATCGAACTCGTTCCGCCGGGTGCGGACCTATCGGGGCAGCCCCCTGATCCCTTCTCGTATCTATGAACCGTGTCATGGCACGGCCTCATCACTGCGCCTACGCTGCGGTTACGGCAGGCTCGTGGCGCGCACGGCGACATCATCGGTGGCGATCCAGCGGCGACGGACGGCGCCGACGAGGTAGAGTGAGCCGGTGACGCAGACGAGGTCGTCCGGCCCGGCGAGGTCGAGCGCGGCCGTCACCGCCGCTTCGGGGTCCGGCTCAGCTTCCGCCGGGATGCCACGGGCGCGGATGCGCTCCGCCAGTTCCGCCGCCGGGGTGACTGCACGGTTGATGATCGGCGCTTGCGTCGTGATGATCGTGGCGGCGATGGGCGCGACGACATCCAGGACCGCCGTCGTGTCCTTGTCCGCCACCATGCCGAGGACGAGCACGACCCGCTTGCCGGGGAAGAGCGCGCCGAGGGCGGCGACGAGCGAGCGGGCCTTGTCCGGGTTGTGCGCGCCATCAATAACGACGGTCGGCACGCCGGGGCCGCGCTGCATCACCTCCAGCCGACCGGGAAAGAAGGCGTTTTCCAACCCCGCGCGGATCGCATCGTTCGGTACGGCGATGCCCGCCGCGTCGAGAACCCGCACGGCGGCGACAGCGGTCGCGGCATTCGTCACCTGATGCGCGCCGAGCATCTGGATACGCGCGTCCGCCAGTCGCCAGTCGCCGTGTCGCAAGGTGAAGGTCGCGCCCTCCGGCCCGAGTGTATGGATCGTCGCGCGCATCGCGTCGGGCGGCGCGTCGGCGTCGTTGACATGGACGGTCGTCAGCGGCGCGCCGTACGCCTCCGCCTCGTAGCGGATGACAGTGAGCGCGTCGGGCGCGGTCGTTGCGGTGATGGCAGGCACGCCCGGTTTGATGATCCCGGCTTTCTGGTAGGCGATGTCATGCAGCGTGTAGCCGAGGATGCCCGTATGGTCGAACCCGACATTCGTGATGACCGAGACGTGCGGCGTCAGGACATTCGTCGAGTCGTGCCGCCCGCCGATGCCGACCTCAACGACCGCAGCGTCCATCCCGTGCCGCGCGAAGGCGGTCAGGGCGATGCCGACGGTCGCCTCGAAGTAGGAGGGCGGGCCGTGGACGCCTCCCATCTCCATCGCGGCGGCGTGGACACGCAACTCGTCCACGAGCGTCGCCAGTTCGGCAATCGAGAGATACGCGTCGTCGAGGCGGATTTTCTCGGTGAACGCCTGCAAATAGGGCGAGGTGTGCATACCGGTATGATGGCCCGCCGCGCGCAGGATACTCGCGAGCATCGCGGAGGTGCTGCCCTTACCGCTCGTGCCGGTGATGTGCGCGATGGGGTAGCGCAGGTGCGGATCGCCCCAGCGGCGCAGGAGCATCCGCTCGCGCGACAGATGGACCTGCGGATCGTACCCCGCCGGGCGCGTCGTGTGCCACTTCAGCAGCGATTCGAGATACCCAACCGCCGCCTCATACCGCGTCAGCAATTCTGCATCTCCACCATCCGCTGTTCGCATCGCGCCCCTTTCACCGAAAACGATTGAACGGCAGGTAGGCCAGGAGAGAAAGAGTTAACGCAGAGAACACAGAGATGGAGAAAAAAGAGCGAGATGCCGTAATCGTTTTCTCCTGTATTTGTCCTCTGCGTGCTCTGCGATCTCTGTGTCCTCTGCGTTCAATCTCTCTTCTCTCGGCCTCTTGGCAGTTTATTTGGTTTCGTCCCCGATGATGTCGTGCTCACGGAGGAAGGCAAGGACGGCTGCGGAGAAGGCTTCGGGTTGCTGACCGTGGACGCTGTGGCCAACCTCCGGGATGGTGACGACGGTCGCGCCGGGGATCAACGCTGCATGGCGGGCGGCGGAGGCTTCGGGCACCGCGCCGCCGAGTTCCGGCAGGCCGCGCACGAGCAGGAAGGGGCAGGTAATGCGCGGCAACACATCGTCGTAGGTCTCCCCGACGGCAAGGCCGACACCTTCGCCCGCGCTCAGGAAGACCCCATCGGCGGTGTTGGTGACGCGCGTCGCCCGCTCCATCGCCTCGCGGTAGGACGCACTCGGATTGCGTTCCATCTCGATCTGAATCAGTTCGGGCAGCGGGCGACGGACATTCTTCAGCCACTCCTCGCCGTGCGCGCGTCGCTGTTCAGGCGTTGCCTGCTCCTCGCCCCACAAATCGCTGTCCTCAACGACGACAGCGGCGAGTTCGCCGGCATGATCCGCCGCGATCCGGCGCACGATCGCCCCGCCGAGCGAGTGGCCGATCAGCACGGGCGGGCGCTTCAAGCGCATCTTGCCCATCGCCTCCCAAACATCCGCCGCGTAATTCGTCAGCGTGTAGCCCGTCTCTGGCTTGTCGGAATCGCCGTGCCCGCGCAAATCCACCGCCGTGACGGAGAGCGCCGGCCAGAGATAGGTGAGCGGCGGGAGCCACGATTGCCAGCCGCTGGAAAGTCCATGCACAAAAACGGCGGGGTAGCCGTCGGACGACCACGCGGCGGTACGGATGCGCAGCCCATTGGCGAGGATAAACCCGGTCTTCGCCAGCGGAACCTCGGTGCGGGTGAGCAACATGGAACGTCTCGCTTTCAGTAGACAACCGTCAGAACAGTCGGGCGACGAGGCGCGTCGTGAATGCTCCGACAGGATTGCGCCAGAGATGAGTATACGCATCGCGTTCGCGCGATGCCAGCGTCGGGAAAGAACCTAACCCCCGGCCCCTTCCGTTGGGGGTTAGGTTCTTTCGCACTCATTTTACGCTTTTCATACTCGCACTGAATGTTGACCGTCTATGCTTGGAATCAACAGGTGTGCGGTAACGCCCTGTCGGTAGTCCAGGAGGCACAGGTTTATGGGATCGGGCACACGCAAACGGGTAGTGATTGGGATTATCGTGGGAGTTGTTGCGCTGCTCACCGTGGCGACGACGGTCTTCGCGGCGGGGTCGGGCAGGCATGGCTTCGCCTTCCCCACTGGCAATGAACAGGCGGCAAACAACCAATCGGGCAACAACAACGGGCCGGGAGATCGCGGATTCGGCCCGCGCGCCATCGTCACGGCGGTGGACACGACCAACCAGACGATCACGCTCGGCGGATTGCCGCAGCAAGTCGCGACGATCAAGATTGATCAGAATGTCAAGCTCGTCGCTATCCAGCCGGACGGCACGACCAAGGATGCGGCAATCGGCGATTTCAAGAACGGATCGCTCGTCGAGGTCCGCTTCCAGTTCAATGGCCGTAATGGTCAAGGTCGCGGCCCCGGTCGGCCGGGCAACGGCGCTAATCAGCCGGGTAGCGCTTCGAGCCAGCCAAACACGGGCGCCAATCCGCCGAGCACTGGCAATGGACAGAATCAGCCAAACGTCACCGTGACGCAACTGGCGCTCGTCCCGGCGGGCCAAGTGCGGGTTGAGGGTCTCGTCACCGCCACCGGTGGCACGCTGACTATCGTGGACGGCGGTGGCCTGCAACTGACCGTCGCGACCTCCGGCAGCACCAAGGTGACGAAGGGCGCCGCGACCGTGACCGTCGGTGACATTAAGATTGGCGACCGCATCACGGCCACCGGCACGCAGAACGGGGCGACGGTGAACGCGGCCACGGTGCGCATCTTCGATCCGAGCGCGATGCGACAGGCCCGTACCATGCCGGGCACGGCAAGCCCAACCGCGAAGCCGTAACGTCGTCTTTTTCTTCCTCCTCTTCCCTTTGCACGCCGCCCCGGTCTCCCGCCGGGGCGGTCGCTTCGTTCTTTGTTAACCGCCCTTTACACTTGCTTCAACGTTGTCACACGTCCATCGCGTATACTGCCCGCCTGGGGCATGCGATGGATCGTTGCACCGTGAGCGGCTGCTCCGCGTAGAGAGAAGGGCGAGGATGGAATCAACGGAGAGAGACGAAACGCCGGAGCCGGTCGCGCCGGAGCCGCAGCGTCGCCGAGGACGCGTCTTCTTGATCGCCGTCGCCGTCATTGCGCTGCTCACCGTGACGGCGACGGCGGTGACTGCTACGACGACCGGGTGGCGTTTCACGCGATCCGGCGACAGCGCGAACACGATGCCGGAATGGCAGCAAGCACAAGCCGGGCCGGGCGGGCCGAATGGCCAGCAGCGCGGCTTCCCCGGCCTGCAAGGCATTGTCACTGCTGTGGATGCAAACGCCAAAACGATCACGCTCGCCGGCGTCCCCGGCGTGACAACCGTGACGGTTGATGCCAATGTGACATTGACGATGCTCAAGGCGGACGGCACGACGACCACCGCCATGCTCACCGACTTCAAAAGTGGCCAGCTCGTGCGCGTGCATGGCAAGCCGGATCGCGGCCAAACGCCCTCCGGTCAGCGCCCGAACCCCGCGAACTTCAAATTGATGGTCAGCGAAATCACGCTATCACCCGCCGGGATGGTGCGCGGCTTCGGCCTCGTCACCGCCACGAGCGGCAACACGATCACCGTCGTCGGGATGGGCGGCCTTTCGCTGACAGTGACGCCCGCCAGTGGAGCGACGCTGAAGAAGATGGACGGCTCGGCCTTCGCCATCGGCGATGTCAAAGTCGGCGACCGTTTGATGTTCAGCGGGCAGCAGACTGGAAACGCCATCAGCGCGAGCGATTTGCGCCTGATCCCGCAAGGATCGTTCGGGAAAGGGGGCTTCGGCCCCGGCAGTCCGGGCGGGCAGGGTGGCTGGCATCCCGGCGGTTTCCGGCCACCGGGCGCTCCCGGCAGCCCACCAAGCGCGTAAACGTAGCGTTCCGCAAATAAAATGGCAGCCGCGCCACGAATGTCGCGGCTGCCATTTCGTAACCCCTACCCCGTGAAGATCACCGAGGAAACAATCGCGTCAATCTCGGCGCGGTGCTGTCCCACGACGAGCGCCTCGAAGTCGTATTCATTGCCGTTGTGGTTGACAATCCACAGGACACCGCTGGTGGGGGAGCTTGTCGTCTGATCCTTTTGCTTCACCGTATAGGTCATCGTCTTGCCCGGTTCGCCACCGATTTTCGCGTCACCAGTCGGGCCGGAGGTGAAGGTGAACTGCGTGCTCTTCGCCCGCGCGTCGTTGGTCACCTGGAGTTCCTCAGTCGGCGTGCCGCTCTGCTTGAACAGGTCCACGTAGAATGAAACACCGTCCGGGCCGTCAACCTCGACGATGTTGCTCTGCGAACTCGCCAGTTTGGTCACCGTCCAGCCATTCGGATACTGGAATTTCAGTTTTCCGTTCGGATCTGTCCATGTCTGACCGAGCGCGACGGTTGTCGCCGACGTTGCCGCAGCCGCAGTGCCAGGGCGCGCGCTGCCGGCCAGCGCGGTCGGCGAGCCGACGGGGCGACTCGCGGACGCCGAGGCAGCGACGGTCGCGGTCCCGGCGGCTGTCGCGCTCGCGGACGTGCGAGTCGGCGCGGCGGTCGGGGTGGCGGCGATGATCGGCGCGCTCGTCGCCCCACTGGGACCCGCCGTGCCCGTCGCGGCGGCGGAGATCGTACCAAGGATGCTACCGCCGCCTGCCTGCGTGACGAGGGCGACGACGGTCGTTGTCGAGACGGAAGCCGAGGCCGAGACGGAGGCCGAGGCGCTGGCGGCGACCGCAGTGCGAGCGGGCGTAGCGGTCGCGGCGCCGCTATCACCCTTCTTCGTGAAGGCGAAGATACCGCCGAAGATCACGAGCAAGGCCAGCGCACCGCCGATGCCGAGCGCGAGACCGCGATTGCTTTTCTTCGGCGGGAGCGCGGGCGGCGGATAACCCGGTGGCGGGTAACCGTAACCGCCGCTGTTCGGTGGGCCATCGCCCGGATAGCCGCCATACGGCGGTGCATTCGGTGGCTGCGGTAAGGGCTGCGTGCCGCCATACGGGGGCGGTGGTGGATAACCGCCCCCATAATATTGCGGCGGTGCGTTCGGATCGCCATACGGGTTCGGCTGTCCCTGACCTGGATAGACAGGCGGAGGCGGGTACGGCGCACTCGGTTGGGTTGGGGGATACGCCGAGGGCGCGCCCCATACGCCGGGAGGCGAAGAGGACGGCGGCACCGGTGGCGCGGGCCGTTCCATCGGTGGTTGCGTCGGTGGTTGCGTCGGCGGACTGCCGTAGAGCGGGTACGGGGGCGGCGGCGCGTGCGGGATGATCGTCGCATCCGGGTCTTCCGGCGGGCGCGATCCGCCGCCCGGCGGGGAGTCCGGGATCTGCGTCTTCTCCTCATCGTTCGCGGGCGTGCCGGGCGGCGCGTGGTCGGGCATGGCCATGCTCCCTTCGCTGGAAATCAATCGCGCGAATACTGTACCATGCCCGCGTCAGATCATGGTTAGGAAAGGAACCAGAGGACGATCAAAACGAGGCCAATGATCGAGGCGGGTCGCCAAATCAGTCGGCGGAATCGCCCGATGGAGACGACGACCGTGCCACCGCCGACTGTCTGTGCCGCGAGCGGTGGTGCGGTGAGCACCGGCCCGGACAGCAGCAATAAGACGCCCGCCCGCAAGAGGTCAATGCCGCGCGTCGGCGAGACGGCCCGTAGGGCGTCGGATGCCCACCAGAGCGCGATACCGAGCAGGACGAGCGCACCCGCCAGGAGCAGGATGCCCGCGCTCCCCCGGACGGAAAGCGCCGCCCCGTACTCAATCACCGCCGCCGCGATATACAGCACAACAAGAATCATGAAGACCGCGAAGACCGGATAAAACATGCGCCGTTCCCACTCCTTCGCCCTTGCGTATACCGCCCCCGCGCGCCAGTATAGCACGCATCCCGTCGCGCGGATTTTGGTGGCGCAGTCTTCAGCCTGTGTCTCCCTCTCGCGGAACGCAGGCTGGAAAGCCCACGCTACCGGACCGGGGACGTAGTCTGAATCCTGGCTTACCAAAGCGTAAATTGTGCCGCGAAAGAGTGGTATGAACTCGGCCTAGGAGCGGCCACACGCTATGGGCGAGGAGGAGCAACAGATGACTGCACATGGCGCTGGCCCGCCGGTCTCGTGCCGGGCCAGCGTGTTATAGGTCTGGAATACGACGACTGGGTACCGCAGAGCGGCTCCCTACAGCGTTGTCGCACCGAGGAGGACGCCGGTGAGGTAGGCGGCGGTGAGGACGCCACGGAACTCCTGATCGTGCGTCGGGTCGAGTTCGACGATGTCCGCCGAGACGACAGGCAGGCGCGCGTCGAGCAGGAGCCGGAGCGCCGCCGCGCACGCCGAAACGGTCACGCCACCAGGCACCGGCGTGTTGACGGCGGTCATTGCCAGCGGATCGAGCACATCGAGATCGAAACTGACATGCACCGCCTCCACGCCGGACGCTACCATCGCCTCCACCGCTTCCTGCACGACGGTCGCCATCCCCCGCGCATCCACATCCTCGACAGGATGGACACGTACGCCGCTTTCGCGCAGATACGACCGCTCGCCCGGATCGAGCAGGCGGATACCGATCAGCGTCACGTCCTCCTCGCGAATCCACGGTGGCGGGCCGGTGATGTGGAAGGCCGGGTGCCGCTCCCGACCGAGCGCGATGCCGAGCGGCATTCCGTGGATGTGCCCGCTCGGTGTCGTCTGGGCGGTGTTGAGGTCCGCGTGAGAATCGAGCCAGATGACGCCGAGCCGCGCATCCGGGCCGAGCGCCGCCCGCGCGCCGGGGATCGAGCCGATACTAATCGCGTGGTCGCCGCCGATTACCAGCGCGAGCGCGCCCCCCCGCACCGTTTCGGTGACGCTCGCCGCCAGCGTGCGACAAAAACCCGAAACTGCTTCGAGGTGCTTGAAGTGCGTATCGCCGCCCGCCGCCGGTGTTTCTTCCGGCCCGTCGAGGCGGATCGAGGGGCGCAGGCGCGGGCCGATCCCGTCCGGTCCCCACCCCGCGAGATGGGCGCGCAACGCGCGGTCGAGCGTCGCCGGGCCATTCGCTACACCCGGCGCCTCCGACCCCAACCAAAGCGGCGCGAGTACCGGCACTATTGGTCCTTCCCGCAACCGATTCCGCCCCGCCACCCTCTCAACGCTCACGCGCACCGCCCTTCGGGGGATTTGAACCACGAAGGCGCGAAGAGCGCGAAGAAGGGAAGAAAGCGAAATTTCTTTTGACTTCTCCTCTTTCCTTCGTGCTCTTCGCGCCTTCGTGGTTCATCAATGCATCTACATTACACGCGGGGCTTGGATGCCGAGGAGGGCGAGGCCGTTGGCGAGGGTTTGGCGGGTGGCGTCCACGAGGGCGAGGCGGGCGGTGCGGATTTCCGGCTCCGCCTGCATCACCGGGCACGCGCCATAGAAGTCCGAGAAGCGCCGGGCGAGATCGTAGACATAGTTCGCGATGATTAACGGCTTGTCCGCGTCGGCCGCACGGCGAACTTCCGCCGGGAAGTTGCCGATCTGCTCCAGCAGGTCCATCTCCTCGGTCGCGGGCGCACTGAGATGGACGGCGACCGTCGCGTCAGGGCGCGCGATGCCCTCGGCCTGCGCGCGTTCGAGGATGCGGCAGGCACGGGCGTGCGCGTACTGGATATACGGCGCGGCGTGGCCGTCGAAGGAGAGCGCCTGCTCCCAATCGAAGACAATTTCCTTGTTGTTGTCTCGGTCGAGCATGCTGTACAGCAGTGCGCCGATGCCGACCGCGCGCGCGATCGCCGCTTTCGTCTCTTCCGGCACATCCGGGTTCTTTTCTTCAACGGCGGCGCGCGCCCGCTGCACGGCGTCCGCCGCGACATCCTCGAAGAAAATCGCGTTGCCGGAGCGCGACGACATCGCCCCCTCCGGCAATGTCAGGAACTCATACGGGAGGTGGCGGCTTTGCGCGGCCTGCGCGAAGCCCATCAGTTCCAGAATCTTGAAGATCTGCTGGAAATAGAACGACTGCCGCGCATCTACGACGTAGATGGAGCGCTCGATGTGGTACTGATCGAATTTTACTGCCGCGAGCGGCAGGTCTTTCGTCGCATAGAGCGTCGTGCCATCGGAGCGGAGGATCGGGAGCGTCCGGTACGTCTCCTTTGTCAGGCCCAACTTCTCGTCAATCTTCACGACCGGCAGGCCGTCACTGACCTCCGCGATGCCGCGTTCGAGCAGGTCCTTGACAATCGCGCGGCCAGGTTCCTCGACTTCGCTCTCGTAGAAGTAGACATCAATCGGCGCGTCGAGTTGCGCGAACAGTTGCAGCAACTCATCGAGACTCCACTGCCGTGTTGTTTCCCAGAGCGCAACGACATCCTTCTCCTTGCGATCCCACGCGAGGAAGAGGGCGCGCACCTCGGCCTCCCAAGTCGCACTCGGCGCCCACCACTCGGTAAAGTGGGCGTCGAGCCGCTGGTACTCCGTCCACAGACCGGCGAGGGAATCGGAGTTGAGTCCGTCCACCTGATGCTTGATCGTGTCGCGTTTCTTCTCGGAGCGCAACTCCGCGCCGATATGCTTCCAGAAGATCGGGATCATCTCGTCATTCATGTACGCGGTGGGATCGAAGGCTTTGTGGCTGACGAGCACGCCGAGCAGTTTCGCGACATCCCCATTGGGGACACCGGCATGGATCAACTCTTTCATAATCGAGTCAACCTGGCCGTTGAAGACCATATCTTCCAGCACGAGCCGCGCGATGAAATCGCTGACATCTTTGCGATAGGCAAGCCGCTGATTGCTCTCGACATACCGTTCGCCAAGCCACCGCCCGCGCTGCGCGGGGTCTTTCGGCTCCTGACCGAGATGGAACGCGCGATAGCACCACAGGCACATGATGACATGCTTGCCGATATCACCGATGTAGGAAGCGGCGATAACGTCGTACCCCGCGAAGCGCATAATCCGCACGAGCGCCGCACCGAGCGCCACATTGCGCAGATGACCGACGTGGAATTCCTTGTGCGTATTGAGTTGCGCGTACTCGATCATCACGCGACCGGGGATCGCCGCACCGTGGCCGTACGCATCTCCCGCCGCAAGGACGGATTGGATCACCGCCGTCGCCACGGTGTCGAAATCGAAGATGCAGTTGACATAGCCATTTTCGGCGTAGACATCCGCGAAGTGATGGAGCGTGCGCAACCGCTCCGCGACGCCCTCGGCGATCTCGCCCGCCTTCGCCTTGTCACCCTTCGCCATCTGCATCGCGATTGTCGAGGCGACGCCCCACTTGCCCTCGAACTTGATGCGCCTCAGCGCTGGCAGCTTCGGCGGGAGTGCATACCCCATTTCCTGAAGCGCCCGCGCTATCGCGTCCGCGGCGTAGTGTTCTTCCTGTTCAAGCATCATGTCATCCTTGTAGGACTGAGGACTGAGGACTGAGGACTGAGGGGAACCCCTCGCCTCGCCATCGCCCCGGTCTCGGTTTTTCGTCGCTCAGTCCTCAATCCTCAGCCCTGATTTGTCGGCCCAGTAGGTATTCGCGCGGTAGAGGCTCTCAAACGTTCCAGCATCGCTCCAGAAACCGTCCAATTCTTCCCACGCCAGTTTGCCATCGCGCAAGTAGGCGTTGTTCACGTCGGTGATCTCCAACTGCCCGCGCTCGGACGGCGTGATGCCCCGGATGTAGTCGAAAACATGCGCGTCGTAGAGGTACAGCCCGGTGACGGCATAGGGGCTACCGGGATAGGCCGGCTTCTCCTCGATCCGCTCGATCCGTAGCGGGTCCTCGACAGAGAAGACCGGGCAGCCGAATCGCTCCGGGTCCGGCACATGCTTGAGGAAGACCATCGCCCCCCCCTCAAACCGCTCGATGGCATGGCGGATCTCCGCGTCCGTCGTGTTATCGCCGAGGATGAAGGCGACGCTGTCGCCATTGACGAACTCCTCGCACAAGCCAAGCCCTTGCGCCAGCCCACCCTCCGGGTTCTCCTGGTACATGTATTCGAGATGGCGGACGCCGAACTGCCGCCCGTTGCGCAGCACGCGGAGGAAATCGCCCGCGTGTGGCCCCCCCGTGACAACCATGATGTCGTCCACCCCAGCGCGCACGAGCGTTTGAATCGGGTAGTAAATCATCGGCTTGTCGTAGATGGGCAAGAGCTGCTTGCTCGTGGCGTAGGTGAGCGGATAGAGCCGCGTCCCCAACCCCCCCGCGAGGATGACCCCTTTCAACCTTCACGCTCCGTTCCGCATCCGCGCGTGCGGGCCAATTCCCACCACCCGCGCGCGCCGCCCAAACAGATACCCGCCCCGAGCATCGTGCCGATCAACTGTTTCCAGCCAAAGCCGCCGCCCGCTGACCCGATCCCCAGCGTATCCGCGAAGAGCGAGAGCGCAAGGAGCAGCGCGCCTATCACTATCAGTCCAATCGCGATCCATCGCACGCCGACATCCCCACCCCTCCCCCGTCATGGGTCGGAGGGTCAGTATACCACGGGGGTTTAGGTCTCTCCCCGTGGCATCCATGTTGCGCACACCCGCGTGGGACATTTCGTTCGTTGAAAGGAGCCGGACATCCATGAGTGCAACACAGCAACGGCCCAGGAGCATCCGCGAACTGACCGACGGCCATAAGGTCGTCGGCTTCATCACGATCGGCGAGGATGGCAAGCCGAACTGCCGCGCGATGATCACGCAGGAAGCGGAACCAGACATGGACCTCTGGTTCGCCACCCGCCTCGATTCCGAGAAGGTGGACGAACTGCGCAAGAACCCGAACGTTGGCCTGTATTATTACAACCCGGAAACCTGGTCGTACGTCACGATCGGCGGCACCGTCGAGGTCATCAAGGACACCGCGCGATTTAAGAAATACTGGAAAGATTCGTGGCGTCGCTGGTTCCCGAACGGCCCCGACGACCCGGACTCCGTCCTCCTGAAGGTAGACGCCGAAGTCGTCACCTACGAGGATCAAGGTGAACCTGTGACGTTCCATCCGAAGGAAGAGCGGTAGGCGCTTTCGACGTGGACACGAATAGGGGTGGCCGCAGACTGCGGCCACCCCTTACGTATGGGGTAGCGTAGGCTTCAGCCTGCGTCTCCGGCTTGCAGGCTGGAAATCTGCCCAGAGATACGGTATTGGTTGTCAAGCAGCAGCCAGCGCGGGATCGACGATTCGATAATTCGACTGATACCGCTCTTGCTTTGTCACGAGCGCCCACGCCAGGTGCAACAGCTTGCGCGCCGCC
>JBBRLR010000084.1:0-19967 GCA_038231255.1 Thermomicrobiales bacterium
ATCACCGCGCCATCGCCGTCGCTCACCTATGCCATCGGCGACACGATCAACTTCTCCGGTTCCGCGACGGACCCGGTTGACGGCTCGATTCCCGGCCCCCAACTCACCTGGCAGGTCGTCCAGCATCATTGCCCCGGTGGCATCTGCCATACCCACAACTACCTGACGATCGCCGACACCGGTGGGAGTTTCACTATCCCCGATCACGGCGACAACGTCTATTACGAAATCATCCTGAGTGCAATAAACTCCACAGGACTAACCGGGACGACTTCCGTCTCGATTTACCCGAAGACGGTGCATCTGACCCTGAACACAGCGCCAGCCGGGGGGCAGGTCGTCTATAACGGCACGGCATACGCCACGCCGGTGACCCTGACGACCTACCCCGGATCGGTGCGCACGATCAGTACCGCATCGTCGCAAGGATTCTATAGCTGGTCGGACGGCGGTGCGCGACAGCACGACATCACGATCGGACTGGCGGATGCCTCCTACACCGCGACCTTCACTGATGCCGCACCGTCGGCACGCAGCCTCCCTGCGCCTCCCAACACGTCCGTCGCGCCCCAACCGGCGCCGCGTACACCGATAGTTGCTCCCGGCCCCGCACCGAACCCTCTGCCGGCTGGGCGGTGACCGGAAGCATCTCGCCTGCCTCCCCCTCCCCGGCGCATGGCACCTTCATCGGGGCCGTGCGCCGTCCTCGGTTCAGCGGATTGTACGGCGCGAGATTTGTGGTAGATTACGCGACAGGTGCATCATGCATCCGCCCCTGTGCCGCAGTGGCGAAATGGCAGACGCGGCGGACTTAAACTCCGCTGGTGAATAACCGTGTGGGTTCGACCCCCACCTGCGGCACCATCTCTTCCCAAACACATACGAGATCACAAGGTCGCGATTGCGCGCTCCGCGAACGGGCGGTCGAGGCGAAATGGATTGGCGTCCACGGGAACCGTGCCGACGAGCATATCCACGAGCAGGCGGCTACCGGCCGGGCTGCCCATCACGCCGTGCCCGCTGTAGCCGGTGTGTACCCAGAGTCCTGTCACTGCGGTCGGGCCGACGAGCGGGCGGTGATCGGGCGTCATTGTGTACTGGCCCGCCTGGATGAGCCACGGCGCGCTGTTCCGTTCCCAGACCGCGCGCCAGAACGGGGCCGTCCGTGCGGCAGCGACTGGGCTGGTCGGGTCGAGCAAGCGGAAAGCAAAACGGCGATCCGTCGGTACGTCCTCGACCGGCGCGGTCGGCGGTGTCGTCGGGTCGGTGAAGAGCAGGTACGCGCCGCGCAATGCGGGTCGCCAGTGGACGCCCGTCTCCTCGTCAATCGTCATCGGCGCGTCGGGCGGCACCTCGGGGAGATCGGGGAGGATGACCTTTTGCCGCCGCACCGCCGCAATTGGCAGCCGCACACCGACCGTTTCGGCCAACAGACCGGAGAGCGGCCCGCAGGCGACGATCGCCGTGTCGGTCTGCACCATGCCCGCGTCCGTCTCCACCGCCGTCAACCGGCTACCGGTGACGCGGAAGCCCGTCACGCCGCAATTGACAGCGACCGCCGCGCCCGACCCCGCCGCGAACCCCATCGTGATCCGCTTCGGGTCGAGGAACCCGTCTCCCTGCCGGAACCGCGCCTGCACGACATTTTCCGCGACATACGGGAAGCGGTAGCGCACTTCGTCGCCGCTCAAGAGTTCGATGTCGGCCTGCCCCCATCCGTGCTGCATCGCGACGAGGTCGCGCTGGCGGGCGACGGAATCGGCCTCCGTGGCGAGCCAGAGGTAGCCATGCGGTCGGAGCATCGGGTCGTATGTTGTTTGCCCGGTGATGGCGGCGAAGTCCTGGAACAGCGCAACGGACTCCCGGACGAGCGCCAGTTCCTCCGCGTTGTCGAACTGCAAGCGGTAGCCGCCCGTCGCCGCTGCGGTCGTCAGCGTGCAGAGCGCGGGTCGCCGTTCGAGCAGCAGCGTCCGCAGCCCCGCCCGCGCCGCGAAGAACGCCGTCGCTGCCCCAACAATCCCGCCGCCTATAATGACCACGTCCGCCGTCGCGGGCAGCGTCGTGACATAGTTCACCGATTCGGGCATTGGCGCCCACCCCTCACGAATTCCCCATGCAAACGTCGCGCATTCCGGTGGCGTAGGCTTATGAACATTAGCAACTTAATCCGGTAGTCAGGTGGGGCAGGTTTCCGGGTGCCCTCCGGGCGGCATGCCAAACGCACAGGTTACAAACCTGTGCCACCAAACCGTTACCGGATTAAATTGGCAAGCTTCATAAGTCTACGCTACCATAGCCTTTCTCATTGCTCATTTGCTCATTGCTTCGTACGTCGCATCCATCTCAAAGGGGTAGAGCGGACGGCGGCGACGGTGGTACGTGAAGGTCGCGAGGTCGGATGAGGTGACGCCGGGCGTGTTGACCATCACGATCTCGGCGGCAATCGGCGCGTAGGCGGCGAGCGGCGACATCACGCCCTTCGCGACGACGACCCGATACCGTTCCGGCCAGACGCCGACCGCGTACATCTGCTCGATGCTCGTATTGCCGACGCGCAGACTCGTTAGCACCAGCGTGTGCTCGTCCGTCGTTTCGAGCACGACCGTCGTGCCGCCGTCGAAGAAGCGCCAACCACCGTGCGTCGGGCGCGAGTCCTCCCATGTCCCTTCGAAGATCGTCCGCACCCGACCCGTGACGGTGACGGGCCTGCCGTGCATAGTATCCGTCTTCCCACCGACGGCCAGTGTGACGGTCGCGCCGACGCCCGCCGCGACGCAGGCCACGACCGCTTCGGGATCGTAGAGCGTCTGGAGGTACTTCCGCACGCCGAGCCGTTGCGCCGCTTCGAGCAGTACCGTCGAGTCCGCCGCGCTGCCGCCGCCGATGTTGTCACCGACATCCATCAGCACGACCGGCGTCTGTGATGCCGCCATTGCATGACGTAGCGCGTCGTCCGGCGACGGCGTATCACCAATGAACTCGGCCCGTCGCTCCCACGCGCGCCGCGCCAACCATTGGGCGGCATCGCGCGCGGCGGCCGGGTCGCCGTCGTGTACCGCGATGAACGACATGCCCATCTCCGGCACATCGGCGTACGGGAAGCCCATCACGCCGCTCGCCGTCAGCATCCCCGGACGCCGGATCACCGCCTCGACATCCTCCATCATCCCCTGCATCGGCTGCGCGCCCGTGAACTGCTTGACGATATTGACGACGAGCGGCGGCGTCTCGATTGCCGAGACCGGATGCACCTCGCCGCGCACCGCCCGGACGATGATCTCGCCGCATTCCCGCGCCCGGATGCGCGCGTCGAGGTGCGGGTTCGTGCGGTAGAGCACCGTCACCGTCGCATTCTCGACGAGGCGCGCGGTGATGTTCCCGTGCAAGTCGAGCGACACGCCGATCGGCATCTCCGGCCCGACCAGCGCGCGGACGCGGGCGGTGAACTCGCCGTCCGCGTCGTGGTACTGCTCTGACACCGCCGCACCGTGCAACACGAGTAGGACACCGTCCCACGGCCCGTTCGCCTCCAACAGTTGCAGACATTCCGCGCTGATCCGCTCAAAAGCGTCCGCCGTGATCGTGCCGAGCGGCCCGGTGTTCGCGAAATAAAGCGGCACGACCTCGACATCCGGCTCCCGCCCGACATCGAGATACCCGGAAACGCTCGACTGCCCTTCCCCGTGCTCGCGCACCAACTCCTCGCCGCGCAAGATGCCGCTCTCCTCAAACAGCGCGTAGTCGGTCGGCGTCGCCGAAAACGTGTTCGTCTCGTGGTAATACCCCAACAACGCCAGCCGCATACGTTCCCCTCTCTCGATACCGATGTTATTTCGCCGCGAGGGCGCGTACCTGCGCGACGGCATCGGTCATCGCCGCGAGGTAGACGCTCATGTCGGTGCCATAGGAGATGACGTTGAAGCCTATCGCCATCCACTCCCGCGCCTGCGCGATGCTGCCCGGCTGGATACCCGCGCCGAGATTATGCTGGTTGCAGACTGCTACGACGCGCTTCAGGTTGTCCACGAACCGCGCGTCGTGGAACTGGCCGGGGATGCCCATGCTCTGCGTCAGATCGAAGTGGCCGACCCAGAGCACGTCCACCCCCGGCGTCGTCGCAATCGCCTCCAGATTCTCGATCCCCTCAACGCTCTCGATCTGGCAGATCACCGTCGTGTTCGCGTTCGAGTATTCCAGGAATTCCGATGGCGTGACGCCGCGATAGCCGGTCAACGCGCCGCCGAGGCCGATGCCCCGCTTGCCGAGCGGGCCGTACTTGACGGCGTCCACGATGGCGCGCGCCTCGTCCGCCGTCTTGACATTCGGCACCATCACGCCGAGCGCGCCCGCGTCCATCGTCCGTGCAAGCAGGTGGTAGGCGATCTCCGGCACGCGCACGAACGGCGCGATCGTCGTCGCGCTGAACCAGGCGACGAGGTCGGCCACGTCCGCGCTCGAAAACGCCGCGTGCTCGGTGTCAATGATCGCGAAATCCACGTCGCAGGCGTCCATCATCCGCGCCATGCCGCGCGTGCCGAACTCCCAGAGCATCTGCCCGACCGGCACCTTCCCCGCCGCGCGCACCTGCGTGTACCGATTCTCTTTCATTCGCGTGTCTCCCATCGTCGGCGCAACGCCGCCAGTTTCTCCCGCATCACCGGGCGCTCCGCCGCGTCCCGGTTCACCGTGTACTCCGGCACCTCGCCCTTCAGGACGGTCAGGATGTTGTCGCACGCCACCGCGCTGTTGTCGCGCGCCATCTGATCCGTCCAGGCGATGGCGTGCGGCGCGAGGATGACGTTGTCCAGCTCCGCTAGCGGGTGCGGCAGCGGCAGCGGCTCCTCCTCGAAGACATCGAGCGCCGCCCCCGCGATCCAATTCTCTTGCAAGGCGCGGACGAGCGCCGCCTGCTCGATGATCGGGCCGCGCGCCGTATTGACGAGGAAGGCGGTCGGCTTCATCCGCCGCAGCTGCGCCTCGCCGATCAGGTGGAAGGTTTCTTTGGTCAGCGGGCAGTTGATGCAAACGAAGTCGGACTCACTGAGGAGCGTGTCGAGGTCCACCAACTCGACGCCGAGCGCCGCCGCCTGTTCCGGCGAGACGAACGGGTCCGCCGCCAGCGTCCGGCCGAGGTCGAAGGGCCGCACGAGCCGGAGGAAGTCCGCGCCGATGTTGCCGACGCCGACCGTGCCGAGCGTCCGCCCGGCGAGCGCGACGCCCATCGTGTGCGGAATCTGCTCCCACGCGCCGGTGCGGACGATGCGGTCCTTGGCGGGGATGCGCTTGGTGATTGCCAGCAGCAGCGCCATGATCCCCTCCGCCACCGGACGGCGGACGGCGGGAGGCGTGATGCAGACAAACACGCCGTGCTCAGTCGCGGCGGGGATGTCGATCGTGTCGTAGCCGACGCCCCAGCGCGCGATCACCGCCAGCCGCCCGGCGCGCGCCAGCGTCTCCGCCGGATAGCGCACGCCGAGGCTGACGATGCCATCATAATCGGCGATGATCTCCGGCGGCACGACGCGCGTCTCCTGCGCGAAGTATTCCCACTCCAGCCACGGCAGCGGGTCGAAGATTTCGCGCAGCGTCGGCTCCAGCAGCCCCGCCGCCCGCGTCGTGAAATCGGCAGAGACCCCCACACGGAACTTCCCCGTCACCATGCCCCCTCCCCCGCGATCCGCCCTACATTCGATAGCGTCTATCCTACCCGAAGTCGGGTCGAAAACGAATGAACCGCAAAGGCGCAAAGGACGCAAAGAAGAATGAAGAATACGGAAGAAAGCGATGGTTGCGGATTCATTCTCCTTTCCCTCTTTGCGTCCTCTGCGTCCTTTGCACCTTTGCGGTTCATTTGGTTTCTCTCCCCGTGAGGTGCATGAACATGCCGTGCTTGGGGCGCAGGGTGACGAGCGGCGCGACTTCGATTTGTTGGCCGGGGACGAGGGAGAGACGGTAGCGCTGGGCGATGGACGCGACGATTAATTGCGCCTCGACGAGGGCAAAGGCTTGGCCGATGCAGAGGTGCGGGCCGCCACCGAAGGGGAAATAGGCGAAACGGGGGCGGGCGGCGCTGGCCTCCGGCGTGAATCGTTCGGGGTCGAAGCCCTCCGGGTTCGGCCACTCGGCGGCGCGGCGATGCGTGACGTAGGGACTCATGACGATCAGCGCGTTCGCCGGGATGCGGTAGCCGCCGATGGTGTCGGCTTCGATGGCGCGGCGGGTGCTGATCCAACTCGGCGGGTAGAGGCGGAGCGTTTCGTCCACGACCATCCGCGTATAAGGCAGGCGGGGCAGGTCGTCCATCGTCGGCGGGCGCGCGGCGAGCGCGGTCGCGAGTTCTTCGTGCAGTTGCCGCTCGATGGCGGGGTGTAGCGAGAGCGAATACCACGTCCAAACGAGCGCGCTGGCGACCGTCTCATGCCCGGCGATCAGAAAGGTGATGATCTCGTCGCGCAGTTGTTGGTCGCTCATCCCCTCGCCCGTATCGGCGTCACGCGCGAGCATCAGCATCGCGAGCAGGTCGTCCGCCGCGTCCGGGTCGCGGCGACGGCGGGCGATCAGATCGAAGATCGCGCCATCGAGCGTGTGGATCGCCGCCATGAAGGCGCGATTGCGCGGCGTCGGTACTTTCGGCGGGAAGGCGAGCGGCGAGCGGGCGCGGTGCGCGATGTGATCGAGCGTGGCGAGCGCAGCCCGGCTCAGGGCATCGGCGTCGTGCGCAAGGTCCACGCTGAAGAGCGCCTTACCGACGATTTCCAGCGTCAGGCGCATCATCTCCCCATCAATGTTGAGCGCTTCGCCGCGTGCCGCGACCGCATCCCACCGGCGAAGCATCGCCGTCGTTGCGTCCGTCGTCAGGCGGGCGAGACCCGCGAGGCGGTCGCGGTGAAACGCCGGCTGCATCAGCCGACGTTGCCGGAGCCAGAACGCGCCGTCGCTCGACAGCAAGCCCTGACCCGCGACGAGGCCGAGCAGGTTGTACTGGAAGGTCGCCTTGCTGTAGTTGCGGCTGTTTTCCTGCAAGACCTGCTGGACGCCTGCCGGGTCGCTGACGACGTAGATTGTCCAGAAGCCGACCGGATACTGGAACAGATCGCCATACCGCTGGGCGATCCGGGCAAGGGCGAGCAGTGGAGAGCGCCGCATCGCCTGCAAGTCGCCGTACGGGATGTAGCGGCCCGGTCCGGGCGGGGATGGGAACGGCATCGGCGATTTTCCTCACCCCCGACCCCTCTCACTGCCCAGAGGGCACCTGCGATGGAGAGGGGAGGGGGAAATGCGTCGGATCAGTTTTTGTCGGTGCATCGTGTGGAACAACTGCACACGCATAATACCGTAAAGTCTGGATTTTATGGATGCGATGAAGCGTCCCTGGTCTTCTTGCCGCCCATGTTCCCAAACCCGATCAGTATACGCATCGGCGTTGCGCCGTGCGCGCCGAACGCGCGTGTATAATCGCCCGGCGGAGCGATGAAGGCGAACGTGGGGAGGAAGAACGCGGATGGTAGCAATGGACTTCGGTGTCGGCGTCCACCCGACGCCGCGCGGCGGCACGATCCCGGCGATGATGGCGATGAATGAGCGGCTGCTCACCGTCGCGACGGAGCACGACCTTTCCTGCTGGGTGATTGACCATTTCCAGTTCGACACGCAGCCGATCCTCGAATGCTACGCCTTTTTGGCCTACCACGCCGGGAAAGCGCCGGGGTTGCGCTGGGGGAACCTCGTCCTCGGGCAGGGGTATCGGAATCCCGCGCTGACGGCCAAGATCGCCGCCTCGCTCCAATTCCTCACCGGCGGTCGCTACATCCTCGGAATCGGGGCCGGCTGGAAGGAAGACGAGTTCCGCGCCTACGGCTATCCCTTCCCACCCGCCCGCGAGCGGATCGGCCAACTGGAAGACGCCGTGCAGATCTGCAAACTACTCTGGACGGGCGGCCCGGTCTCCTATGAAGGCCAGTATTATCAGATCAAAGATGCCCACTGCATCCCGGCCCCCGAAGCGCCGCCCCTCATCATGATCGGTGGCGCGGGCGAGCAGCGCACCCTACGCGTCGTCGCGCAGTATGCGGACTGGTGGAACGCCGATTATTACTCCCCCGCCGATTACGCGCGCAAACTCGGCGTCCTCCACGACCATTGCCGCGCTGTCGGCCGGGACGAGTCCGCCGTCGTCCCGACCTGCTACATGGGCATCAGCGTCTCTAACGACTCGTCGAAACTGATTCGCCAGCCACCTGTCATGTCCCGCCCCGACATGTACGTGATCAGCGGCAACCCGGACGAAGCGACCGCGCAAATTGAGGAGTTCGCGGCGATCGGCGTCCGCCACATGCAACTCAACTTCCTCGATTACCCGAATACCGACGGCCTCGACCTCTTCCTTTCCGATGTCCTCCCGCGATTTGAGCGGGCAGGGACGTAGGACCGGACCGAGCGCAGAGAAAGAGATTGGACTACTTTTGTCTACATTGTTCGTTGTTCGTCCTTCTTTCCTCTCTGCGATCTCTGCGTCCTCTGCGTTCGAATCTTTTTCCTGGAAGGAGCGAGACGATGATGTGTACGGTGCAGGCGAGGGAGCGGACGGCGGAATTGGTCGCGCGGGCGGCGAAGGTGCTGCCAGGGGCGAGCCTCGGATCGTTCCAGTTGCCGCTGGACCGGACGGTCGTGATCGCGGAGGGGCGCGGGCCGCGCCTCTGGGACGTGGACGGCAACGAGTACATTGATTACGTGCTCGGCTCCGGGCCGATGCTGCTTGGCCATGCGCACCCGGCGGTCGTCGCGGCGGTGCAGCGGCAGGCGGCGAAGGGTTCGACGTTTTATAGCCTCAACGAGCCGATCATCGCGCTGTCCGAGGCGATTGTGGACGCCGTGCCATGCGCCCAGGCGATCAAGTTCGTCTCGACCGGCACGGAGGCGACTTTCCACGCGCTGCGCCTCGCCCGCGCCTTCACCGGCAAGCAGCATATCCTCAAGTTCGAGGGCGGTTTCCACGGCGTCCACGACTACGCGCTCGTCAGCGCCTTCGGGATGGACACCAGCGGCGAGCGGCGGCGCGTCATTGATTCCGCCGGCATCCCGCAGGCGGCGTCCGGCACGGTCGTCGTCGCGCCGTACAACGACGCCGAGACCGCGCGCGAGGTGATCGCGGCGCACGCCGGGACGCTCGCCGCCGTCATCATGGAGCCGATGCAACGCGCGATCCCGCCCGTGCCCGGCTTCCTCGAAGCGGTGCGCGCGGCGACGACGGAGCATGGCGTCCTGCTGATCTTCGATGAGGTGGTGACGGGCTTCCGCCTCGCCTACGGTGGCGCGCAGGAGTATTTCGGTGTCGTGCCGGACCTCGCGACCTACGCCAAGGCGATTGGCGGCGGCTACCCGCTCGCGGCGGTCGTCGGGCGGCGCGACATCCTCGCGCTCACCGATCCGCGACAGCGCGACAAAGGTCCGTACGCCGTCCTCGGCGGGACACTGAGCGGCAACCCCGTCGCGGCGGCAGCGGGTCTCGCGACGCTCGAAGAACTGAAGCAGCCCGGTGTGCATGCGCGGCTATTCGTGACTGGGAACCGCCTGCGGGAGGGCATCGCCGCGCTCGGCCGCGACCTCGGCATCCCCCTGCAAGTGCCGGGCGTCGGCGCGGTTTTCCAGGTCTTCTTCACCGGTCGCCCAATCGCGAATCACGCGGACACCCTCGCGGCGGACGCCTCCCTCGCCTCTCGCTTCGCGATGGAACTGCTCGCGCGCGGCATCTACCACGCGCCAAACACAAAGTTCTACCTCTCCACATCGCACACCGACACCGACATTGACCAAACGCTCGCGGTGATCGAAGAAGCGTTGCGCGCGGTAAGGCAATGAGGTAGGGGCGCACAGCCGTGCGCCCTCCCCCTCTCTGCACAACTACACTAACTACCCGCCTCAATCCCGAGCCGCGCGAAGTCCGCGAAAAGCGTCCACGCAGATTCGCTGTCCGCGACATCGGGCGCGAAGACGGCGATGGTGAACGTCGTGCCGTGACCGAGGTCGAGGCGCGCGACATCGTTCTCGACGTTGTCGTACCAGCCGCGCTTCTCATACAGCGGCAGGGACGGATCGCCGAGGACGCTCCGCACGCTGCCCGGCGCTTCGGAGCGTCCAAGCAGGTCGCGTATCCGCGCCGCGTCGCCGACCGTGCCCCGCAGCAGCGCGTCTATCAGCAGGAGCGACTCGCGCGGCGCGAGGTAGTTGTCGTCGTCATCGTCAAAATACGCCGTGTCGAAGTGCGAGCCGAGGTAGGAGCGCTTCATGCCGATTCGCCGCATCAGCGTGTTGATCCGGGTGCGTCCGGTGAAGTCAATCAGGTCGTTCGCGGCCTCGTTGTCGGAATAGACGATCATCGCCTCTTCGAGCGCGTCCACATTCGCGTCCCGCCGGAGTTCGCCGCGCGCAATGCCGTCCTCGCAGGCCGCGAGAATGGCCAGCTTCATCACCGAGGCGGCGGGATAAAGCGCGGCGCCGCGCAGCGACACCGTCAGCGTACCGCGCGGCGTGGTGTATGCCACGGCAACACCGACCGTATCCTCGACGCTCATCAGCCGGAGCAGCACATTCGCGAGTAGCACGCCGGCCGCGCCGCCGTCCGGTATCAGTCGCAGTGCCTGGGCAACATCGGCGGTGTCGGTGGCGGTCACCGCGCCAGTGAGCGGATCCCAGACGAGGACGCGCCGCGTGAACGGTTGCACGAGCCGGTAGCCCGACGCCGCCCGTATCCAGACTGGCTCGCGCAGCGGTACCCCGGCCCGCGCCAAATCGGCCGCCTGCCGCGCAATCGCCGCCGGCGTGTGGGACGCAGGGCGTGCAGAAGTGTCCGCCCCGGCTATCGCTGCAAAGGCGAGTGGGACGTGGAAACCGCCGATCATCCGCATGTCCGGAGCGGCGAGGGCGGGCGACAGAGCGTCTATGGGCAGTGCGGAGAGTGAACCGTCCGCATCGAGGAAGGCCGGGAGTGCGCTGCCCGAACCCGTATGCGGCGCATCAGTGGCAAGCATCCCATAGGTCACCGCGCTTTCCGGCAAGAACGTCATCGCAACGCCACGACCGAGCAGCGGCGCGACCAGCGGCAGCGCGCTGGCAGCGTCCGGCTTGCCTTCCGGTAGCGCCACCACAAGCCCCGCGAAGTGGAGCAGCAGGCCGTGCCCGTCCGTCGTGACGCTCCGCAATGGGCCGGGGCTTGGCACATCCCGCAGATGAAGCAGCGCATCGAGCAGTGGAAAGATGGCCGGATCGAGGTCGCCCGCGTCCACGGTCTCGGCGACGGACGCAGCCTGGGCGCGCACCGGCAGCGACGAAACGGGCAACACACAGAGGGCGACGAGCAGCGCCGCCCGCCATACGCACCGCACACCCCCCCGTTGTCGCCCGGCCCGACCAACCGCCATTCCGCTCCGCTCCTCGCCGCGAGGCGCCCCTACATGGCTCACGTGCTTCCACCATTGTAAACCTATGTGCAAGCAAGCAATCGTATCCGCGAAACGTTCGCCCCTATGGTCTTTGGTTTGTCAGCGGGAGTGGCGGTGCGCGCGCGGATGTGGGATACTCAGCGTGTGGACATGGCGATCCCTCCGATTGCCGCCGGGGCAGCCGCCCCACCTTCACGGTCCACATCCCAACAACAATCGAAGAGATGGGAGAAGGACGGCGGGGAGAACTCCCCGCCGTCCTTCGTTGTGCTGGCACGTCACTGCGCCGATAACGGTGGCAGCGGGCTTTTAATCACCGGGAATGAAACGCCAAGACGCCAAGCCCGCCACCGCTGGAAACAGTACGTGATGCCCGAATAGCAGTAGCAGCGTATGGATACGCACTTACGGGGAAAGGCGTTCGATGCGCCATGTATCGTTGGGTTGGCGCGCGTAGCGGAGGCGATCGTGCAGGCGGCTGGGGCGACCCTGCCAAAACTCGATGGTGTCCGGGATGACTCGGTAGCCGCCCCAGAATGGTGGAAGCGGGATGTCACCCTCGCCGAACTGCGCCGTCAATGCCACGAGCCGCGCTTCGAGCGGCGCGCGACTGGGGAGCACGCTGCTTTGTTGCGAGGTCCATGCGCCGAGGCGGCTGCCGCGCGGTCGGGATTGGAAGTAGGCGTTCGATTCCTCTTGCGATACCGTCTCCACCGCGCCGGTGATCCGCACCTGCCGATGCAATTCCACCCAGTGGAAAACGAGCGCGGCGACCGGGTTTTCCGCCAGTTCATTCCCTTTGCGGCTCTCGTAATTCGTGTAGAAGGCGAAGCCGCGCGCATCGAACCCTTTGAGCAGCACGATCCGCGCGGAGGGCACGCCCGCCCGCGTCGCCGTCGCGACGGTCATCGCGTTCGGTTCCGGGACATTGGCGGCGAGCGCCTGCTCGAACCAGCGCGTGAACTGCGCGATGGCATCGGCGTCGGCGTCGCCCTCATCCAAACCCATCCCGGCATACTCCTGCCGGAGCGCGGCGACCGCGCGACCAATTTCGGTGGCATCCCCCATCGTGCGTCCCTGCTCCCTTCCCGGAATAATGGTCGGATACGCCCGTTGCATAGTATCGCATTCCCCATAAATGGACGCGCGATACGGTATGCTTCGCAGTGACGTGAATCGTTGTACGCCCGAAGGAGCAGCGCCATGTATGTCGTGATGAACCGGCTGACCGTCGCGCCCGAGCAGGCGGAGCAGTTGGAGCAAGGATTTTCGCACAGCGCCGGGCGGATGCGCGAGGTGCCAGGCTGCCGTAACTTCAACTTGCTGAAGGAACAAGGCATCGCGGGCGACACCGTCTATGTCGCTGTCACGCAGTGGGAAGATGAAGCGGCCTTCACCGCATGGACCCAGAGCGAATCCTTCCGCCGCGCGCACGCCAATGCCGGGCAATCGGGTGCGATGGGCGAGGTGCATCAGTACAACGCCATTTTCTGATACGATCATCATGTTCTGAACACAATACGCGCGTATGCTGCGGCGGCGGCGATCGTGCCGGGTGAATTATCGCCACGGGAGGGCCTGTGCAATCGGCCGGTCGAGTGATTTTACAGCGCATCGTGCGCGCCGTGCTGACCCTCTGGCTCGTCGTGAGCGTCGTTTTCTTCATCCTCCATTTTTCCGGCGATCCGGTGGCGCTCCTGCTCTCCGACACGGCGACGCCGGCGCAGATCGAGGCGCTCCGCGCGCAACTCGGCCTCGATCAGCCGCTGCCTGTCCAGTACGCCAAGTATCTCGGTAGCCTCGTGCGGGGCGATTTCGGCAACTCGCTCCGCCAGCGGCAACCCGCGATGCATCTCGTCCTTGCCCGCTTCCCCGCGACGCTCCAACTTGCCGCCGCCGCTTTCCTGCTCGCCGCAGTGGTCGGGTTGGGCATGGGTATCCTCGCCGCTGTCTATCGCGGGCGGGTGTGGGATCGCGTCGCGATGGTCTTCACGAGCATTATTCAATCGGGGCCGCCGTTCTTCATCGGTATCCTGCTCATCCTCATTTTCAGTGTCCGGCTCGGCTGGCTGCCGAGTTCGGGGCGGGGCAGTTTCAAGCAACTGATCCTCCCCGCGATCACCCTGAGCGGCTTCACGATGGCGAGCCTGACGCGCCTTTCGCGCTCCGCCCTGCTCGATGTCTTCCGCAACGACTATATCCGCACGGCACGCGCCAAAGGGTTGCGCGAATCCTCGATCCTGACGCGGCATGCCCTGCGAAATGCCGCGTTGCCACTGATCACCGTCGCGGGTCTCGAACTCGGCGGTTTATTGACGGGCGCGGTGATCACCGAGACCGTCTTCGCCTGGCCGGGCATCGGGCGGCTCGCCGTCAATTCGGTCAGCACGCGCGACTATCCCGTCGTGCAGGCGGCGGTGCTCTTCATCGCCGCAATCTTCGTGCTGATCAACTTCCTCATTGACTGCTCGTACGCGATGATTGATCCGAGGGTGCGCGGTGTCTAACACAATCACGAACAACCGACCCGCCGCCGTCCCGGTCATCGCGCCGCCCGACGAAACCACCCCGTCGGGCAAGCGGTCGCGCCGTCGTGGACGTGTGCCGCCTGTCGTATTAATGTGCTTCGTCATTGTCGCTGCGCTCGTGCTCGTGGCGATTTTTGCACCGATCATCGCGCCGCACGACCCGCAGAAACAGACCTTGCTCGCGCGGAATCGCCCCCCCGCTTGGATGAGCGGCGGGAGTACGACGTATCTGCTCGGCACCGACAACCTCGGTTACGACGTTTTCAGCCGCCTGATCTATGGTGCCCGCATCTCGCTCAGTATCGGTTTCCTCGCGACGCTCATCGGCATGCTGATCGGGACAGCGCTTGGGCTTGTCGCCGGGTTCTTTCGCGGCACGCTGGACTGGTTCATCATGCTCGCGGTGGATGCGCAACTGGCGATGCCCTTTATCGTCATCGCGGTCGCGGCGGTTGCCGCTTTCGGTCGGGGCATCCCCGTCCTTATCGTCCTCGCGGGGATCAGCGGCTGGATGCTCTACGCCCGCGCCTGCCGCGCGACGGTGATCGCCCTGCGGGAGCGCGAGTTCGTCACCGCCGCGCGGGCGCTCGGCGCGTCGAACGGGCGTATCCTCGGCAAGCATATCCTGCCGAATATCGGCTCGATCATCCTGGTGATCGTCACGATTGATCTGCGGCGCGTGATCCTTTTCGAGGCGACGTTGAGTTTCCTCGGCCTCGGCGTCCAACCACCACAATCATCGTGGGGTTCGATGATTGATATCGGGCGCGAGTACTTGAATACCGCGTGGTGGGTGAGCATTTTTCCGGGCCTCGCGCTGATGCTCACCATCCTCGCCGTCAGCCTGATCGGCGACTGGTTGCGCGACGTCCTTGACCCAACACTGCGCTTGGGATAGAGGAAAGATACGAACGCAGAGGGCGCAGAGAAAGAAAAAAGGAGCGCATTCTCTGCGTTCTGATTCTTGTCTTTCTGAACGTCTTGGCGGTTCAGAATGCGTTGGTTACGGTGATGATACGTGAAAGGAAGACCTGGATGAAGACGACGACACTGATCGGGCGGCGGGCGATGATGCGGGGCGCGCTCGCGGTCGCGGGAAGTACGGCCGCGGCGGCGCTCCTGGCGGCTTGTGGGAGCGGTACGGCGACGGACACGCCAAAGGCGGGGGCGAGCGCCGCCGCGACGACTGCACCGGCGACCGGCGCGCCAACGACCGCCGCAACCACCGCGACGACGGGCAGCGCCCCGGCGGGCGCCCCGGCAACCGCGATCAGTGCGGGCAAGACGATTCCCGAACTGCGGATCGCCGTCGCCGCGCTACCGGACGCGATGGACCCGCAGGAATCTATCAGCAATGTCGGTATGCGCATCCACTACTTCACCTTCGATACGCTGATCCGCCGCGATTTCTTCAACAACAGCGCGCTCGTCCCCTCGCTCGCGACGGAATGGAAACGCACCGACGACAAGACGCTCGAAATGACCCTGCGCAAAGACGTCCTCTGGCACGACGGCACGCCCTTCACCGCCGCCGACGTGAAGTACACCTTTGACCGGATCATCGCCAAGGACCCGAAACTGGAAGTCGCCACCCCCGGCTACTTCCCGCTCGACAGCGTGACGATGCTCGATGACTACCGCGTCCGCTTCGTCAGCACGGCGGTAGACCCGGTGCTCGAAAAGCGCTTTGCCGGTCTCGGCGCGCAGATTATTCCCGCCGCCTACCACAAGCAGGTCGGTGCGGACGCCTTCCGGCTGAAGCCGATCGGCACCGGGCCGTACAAGATGGTCGAGTTCGTCACCGGCGACCACATGACCTTCGAATCGTTCGACAAATATTTCGGCGGCGCGCCGGCCGCCAAGAAGGTGACGATCAAAGTGATCGGCGAGACAGCGACCCGGATGTCCGCCCTCATCAACGGCGAAGTGGATATCGCCACGAATGTACCGCCCGATCAGATCGCCTCGCTCAAAGGCAAGAAGGACGTCGTCATCAAGCAGGCGCCACTCGCCAATATCCAGCTGCTGCGCTTCGACATGAAGGTCAAGCCGATGGACAACCGCTTCGTCCGGCAGGCAATCAACCTCGCCATTGACCGCAAGACGCTGACGGACGCGCTTTGGAGCGGCGACGCGATCTACACGCGCGGTTTCCAGTACGAGGGCGAGGATTACTACAACGCGGCCCGCCCGCTCACGCCGTTCGATCCCGCGAAGGCGAAAACGCTCCTCCAGCAGGGTGGCTACGCGAACGAGCAGATCACCTACCTCGCGCAGTCCCCGAACTACTACACCTTCGAGAAGGAGGCAGCACAGGCGATTATCGAGATGTGGAAGGCGGTTGGCATCAACGGCAAGCTCGAACTGGTCGAGGGCACGCTCCAGACCAAGACTTTCCAGGAGAACACCCGACAGATCACCACGTGGTCCGCGACGAGCGGCACGGCTGACCCGGACGGCTATCTCTGGCGTAACTGGGGGCCGGACAACCTGCAACAAAAGAACGGCTGGTGGTCGGCGGAGAGCGCCGCGAAGTACAACCAACTCGGCACGCAAGCCCGCTCGATCCTCGACAAGTCGCAGCGCTTCGATCTCTACCAGCAGATGCTCACCGAGTGGGAGACCGAAGCGCCCGGCACGACGCTCTACATCCCGAAGGAATCCTACGGCCTGCGCTCCACGATAGACTGGACGCCGTACCCGTTGTACTACATGGACTTGCGCGCGTATAACTTCAAGGTTAAGTAGAGTGCTGAGTGCTGAGTGCGATTATCCCAAGAATCCAGGCATCGGGTGAAGGAGAGGTAGCGATGGCAACGACGAACACGCCTTCCGCCATCCGCAGTGACACTCGGCACTCCACCCAGCGCGTCATCCTCATCGTTTGGGACGGAATGCGGCCCGACCGTGTCAGCGCGGAGCTGACGCCGAACTTGCATGCATTCGCGGCAGAGAGCGCGGTCTATCGCCGTGCCGTGGGCGTCTTTCCGTCGGTGACGCGGCCGACGACATCAAGCGTCAGCACCGGGGCGTATCCGGCGGGGCATGGGGTGCTCGGCAATCTCTTCATCGGGCCGCCGGGCGACCGCACGCCGATTGACACGGGCGCGCGGGCCGACCTCGAACGGCTCCGCGCGGTCAATGGTGGCCGTATCCTGCGGCTGCCAACGCTGGCCGAAGCGCTCGCCAGCGCGGGGAAACGGCTCGTCGTGATGAGTAGCGGCACGACTGGGCAGGCGACGCTGCTCGACCCTGAGCGCACCGCGACAACGATCCACACCGAGTTCACCTGGCCCGAACCGCTGATGGAGACCCTCGCCGAGCGGTTCGGGCCGCCGCCCGCGAAGGCGATCCCCGTGCAGGCGGCGCACGAATGGCTGACCGATGTACTGCTGGAATATGTCCTGCCCGATGTCGCGCCGGATGTCGTGCTGATGTGGCTCTGCGAGCCGGACGCCAGCCAGCACGCGCGCGGCCTCGGTTCCGCCGAAGCGCAGAACGCGACGCGCGGCAACGATGACCGCCTCGGTCGCATCCTCGCGGCGGTCGCGGCGAGCGATGTGCCGACGACGGTCATCGTTGCGTCCGACCACGGACACAGCACGGTGACGGGCATGGTGCAGATAGGCGATGCGCTGCAAGGCGCGGGCTTCGGCGCGGCGGTCTTTCGCAAGCAACTTTGCACCTCGGACAGCATGCTGCTGATCGAGGATGGCCCCGACGCGGCGACGCTGCGCAACGAGGTCGGCGCGTGGCTGCGGGAACAGCCGTGGGTCGGCGCGTTCGTGGACTGGTCGCGGCGGGATGCGGCGGACGGCGTATTGACGCCCGCCTTTGTTTGGAACGGGCGCGATCCGTCCGAATTGCCGTACGCGCCGACCTTCACCTACTCCTATGCGTGGGACGACGCGCCGAACGCGCACAACGTCCCCGGCAGCGCGTTGACCGGGTACACCGCCGCGCTCGCCGATTTTGAACGGCTGCAAGGGCCGGTGATCGGCCTCAACCGGCTCACCTCCACCCACGGCACCCTCAGCCCGCGCGATCAGCGGACGGTGCTGATCGTCGGCGGCAACGACGTCCGCCCTGGCGCACTCGATGTACCGGCGGGCGTTGTGGACATCGCGCCGACGATCCTCGCCCTGCTCGGCCTGCCGCCCCTCCCCGATGCCGATGGCCGCACACTCGCGGAAGCCTTCGCCGCCGGCCCGCTCCCCGCATCCGTCGAAGTCCGCTCCGAACCGTCACTCGCCGTCCCCAGCGGCGCCGCACAACGACACTGGATCGGCACGACCGCATACCTGGAAACGACCTTCCGTTCGCCCCAAGAGACCGCGGCGGCCAGGAACATGTGACGCGATCTCAAGCCGGCCTTCCAGGATGATGTTATTCGAGGCGTACGCGGACCACGGCGACGCCGCGCCGTACCGCCCGCTCCAGGTCATCCGCGTTCGGCATGCCGTCGGGTTCGCGCCGGATGCTGACAAATCGGCCGTGCGTCGGATTCTGCGCCAGCAACGTGCGATAGAGTGGCGCCATCTCGGCTTTGTCAGCCACGACCTCCGCGCTGCCAGTACGCTCGCGGCCACGCAGCCGGACGGTCACCCGTGCGCCATCACGGAGGTTCTTCCACCAGGGACCGGCGGCACCGATCAACACGGTATCGCCCTCGCGCGCGTATCCGACGGGGAGCGTGTACCGCTTCCCGCTCTTGCGCCCGGTGAAGGTCAGGGCGAGCAATTTCCGACTGACGATGCCATGGACGGGCGACGTGAGCAGGAACAGAGGCAAGCGATTCATGACGCGCATCCCGCGCGGCATTGGACGCGGTAGCGACGATGTGGTGATTTCAGCCATTGGGAAACTCCTCTCGTGAAGCGTACAGCCCGGCAGCAAACGCCCCGTCGCGCGCGATCAGCGGCGATGGGGCGAGCAAAGGCGGCGCTGATGGCATCCTACTGCCGCGCGTGGCACGAGTCGCCACTCATGCGGACGGTTCGACGACGATCCGTTCTGAGGGGGAGAACGCCATCCGGATGGTTCCCGGAGGCTACAAATCGCTCGGGTGGTCGCGATGCCCCGGACATGATCGCTGGACACGAGCGGACCAGCGAGTGGCGCATTGCCGCGCGGAACGATTGCCGATGAAGGTGAAACAATCGTCTCGTGTCCGGCAAGTCCGTTGTCGATTTCAGGCTCCGCCGAACGAATAATCTGTATGAGCGGCCGCGACGGCAGCAGCGCGATAGGAAAGCGAGGAGAGATCGCAATGGAGAGTGTTTTTTTCAGTACGACAGAGCTGGCGGCAGCCATCCGCGCACGCCAGATTTCCGCCACCGAAGCGCTGGAAGCGCATCTGGCGCAAATTGACGCGCGTAACCCCATCCTGAATGCCGTCATCACCCTGGACACCGAGCACGCACGCGCACGGGCGCGGGATGCGGATGCAGCAATGGCGCGCAATGAGGTGTGGGGGCCACTGCATGGTGTGCCCTTCACTCTGAAAGATGCCCATGCGACGGCAGGAATGCGCACGACCACTGGGTTTCCGCCGCTGGATCATGTACCCCAGGAGGACGGCACGGTCGCGGCCCGCCTGAAGGCGGCAGGCGGCATCCTCATCGGCAAGACGAACGTCGCCGCGATGCTGGGCGATTTCGGGCGCACCGAGAATCCCCTCTTCGGACGCACCAACAACCCCTGGGACATCGGGCGCACGCCAGGCGGTTCCAGCGGCGGCGCGGCGGCGGCGCTGGCCGCCGGGATGACTCCCTTCGAGGTCGGCACCGATCTGTCCGCCTCGATCCGCATCCCAGCCCATTTTTGCGGCGTGTTCGGCATGAAGCCGACCGAACATCGAGTCTCCTTGGATGGCCTGATTCCCGGTCTCCCGCCGCCGCGCAGCGTCCGCATCATGTCCTGCATCGGGCCGATGGCGCGCACCGCAGAGGATCTGGCGCTGATCTACGCGATCATCGCGGGGCCGGACGGGCGCGATACC
>JBBRLR010000085.1:0-19740 GCA_038231255.1 Thermomicrobiales bacterium
CGCCACTCGATACGGTCCAGACTTGCCGCGCCCCGGCGGATGGGGGACACTCTCTGGGACGCAGTCGTTGCTGCATGGGCACCCGCGTCCTCACCTTCCGCCGCGAACCGTCATCACTAATATACGAGGGCACCCGGCTACTGGGGAGGGGACGCAGGCTGAAGCCTACGCCACCGGGTTTGCGCGACCGTCAACGACCTCGATTGTCTGCTCGCCATGCTGTTCGACGAGTTCCCAGCGGGAAACGCTATCTTCGCGCCAGAAGCGCAGGTGGAGGCGGGCGTCGCCGATGCGGAGGTTGCTCAGATCGAGGCGTGGCAGCCAGTCCGGCAGGGCCGGGGCGACGACAAGGCGATTATTGGGCGCGTCCGCCTCGATGCCCAATAAAGCGCGGAGGAGCATGAAGATCGTGCCCGCCGCCCACGCCTGCGGGATATTTGCGCCGAGGTACTGGACGGGGAAACTCGTCTCCTCGCGCTGCAACCCGGCGAAGAGTTCGGGCAAGCGGTAGCGGTCAAAGCCCGATTGCGCGTCGAGCATCGCCTTGGCGACCCGGTGCAACCCGTCCGTGTTCCCGTACCGCCGCATGCCCGCCGCAATGATCGCGTTGTCGTGCGGCCAGACCGACCCTGATTGGTAATCGAACGGATTGAAGGCCGGATTCAGGTCGCTGAGTGTCCTGATCCCCCAGCCGCTGAACATATCGGGCGCAAGCAAGCGCGCGATCAGCCGTTCGGCACGGTCGGGCGGCACGATGCCGCTCCACAGACAATGCCCGGCGTTCGACGCGACCGAGCGGACGAGTTGCTTGTCCGCCCCGCCGAGCGCGAAGCCGTACGTCCCCTCCTCCTCAACCCAGAAAACCTCGTTGAAGCGTCGTTTCAGCGCCTCGGCTTCCGCGCGCATCTGCTCCGCCCGCGCGCTTTCGCCCAGGACGGTGTAGACCTCGGCCATCCGCCGCTTTGCGTCGTAGACGTACCCTTGCAACTCACAGGTGCCGATCGGCAGCCCGACCTGCGAGCCATCCGGCCAGACAACGGCATTGCCCGCATCCTTCCACGCCATGTTGTGGTAGCCGAGCGACGAGCGTGTCTTGTATTCCTGAAATCCGTCGCCGTCCAAATCGCCGTACCGATCTATCCAGTCGAGGCAGCGTTCCGCGACCGCGCGATACTGGTCGAGCAGTCCCGCCTTACCTGTCCAGAGGTACGTCTCGTGAAGCGTGATGAGATAGAGCGGCGTGGCGTCCGCAGTGCCGTAGTAGGGTGTGTGCGGGATTTTGTGGAAGTGCGCCAATTCGCCGAAACGAATCTCGTGCGGCATCTTGCCCGGCTCGGCGTCGCGCCAGTCGTCCATCGTGGTCGCCTGATGCTCCGCGAGCCGCTGCAACGAACCGAGCGCGAACGGATGATGGATCATCATCGTTTGCAGTGAGGCGATCAGGCTGTCCCGCCCGAAGACCGTCACGTACCACGGCACGCCCGCCGCCGGGATCCACGCGTCCTCCGAAAAGTCCTGATCGTAGATGCGCAGCGCGCCCATGTCGTCAATGGACTGATCGAAGGAATGGTTGAAGTGCATGTTGTCGCCCACGCAATTCGCCGTCACGTTCCGCCACCGCTCCTGCATCGCCCGCATGTGCGCGCTGATACCGACGGGCTGCTCCAGATCATTCACTGGATCGCGGACATCGGCGCCGAAAATCGGCACGAGGTCCGCCGCTGCATGCCACGACTCCTGCGGCGCGAGCGCGACATCGAAGACGATGCGGCCATTCGCGAAGCGCGGCTCAGTCGTCGTGTCGTGCAGGCGATAGAGGAAGCGGCGATGAAAGTCTTTATGGTGATAGGTCGTCAAAAGCGTGGAGCGGCGGTCGTCCCAATGCGAGCGGATGATGCCGCGATCCACGAGTTTGTGCGCGCGCACATCGAAAATGTCGGCGAAATCGGCGCGAATGACGATTTCGAACTGGAATGCCACGGGCGCGAGGCTGTAATTCGTGAGGGTCATCTCCTCACAAACGCCGTGGCCGATCTCCCGTTCGATGACCATGCCGATGGCGCGCTCGGAAAGCATGCCCGCCTCGGTCTCGACCGCAGGACTCGTGGAGTACCAGCGGGCGGCAGAATAGGAGATCGCGCCGCCGTTCAGGAGCGTCCATGGCGTCCGGTTGATGCTAAATTCGTAGTGACTGACGAATCGCGTGTCCTGCGCGAACAGGCCGAGTTCGCCTCCCGCCTCAATCGTGCCGTCCTCGCGCGTGACGAGAAAGGTGCTGCTTTGATTGATCGTGACCACGGATGGTCCGACGCGAACTTCCATGCCCATGCTGCGCCTCGATTCTTTCCCGTCTGCGCGTCATCCGCAGGTGTTGCGTGCAAGAGCGATACCGCCCCGACAATCATCGCATGGGACGGTGAGCGGTCACTCGCGTTCATCCCGTTGCAATGGGCTAATCCTTGTGGCAGCACTCTTGCATAATATAGATCAACAACACTCTGTCGCATAGGCGACTGCGAGGATCACAATGATGGACAACAGCGAAGACGGTCAGGTTATCGAACATTCCGAATTGATAGAGATGCGGACGCATCTCACCGTGGCAATGCTTGCTGCCGCGCAGCTAAGCCGGAAGACCCAACATCTGCCCGAGGCGGCGCATCTCCAAAATTACCTCGATCAATCGCTGAAGTCGCTCGTTACCGATGTCGGGAAGGTAGATGTGCTGGTTACTCGCGTCGCGGTACAGCAACCCGCGCGTAACGAAACGCGCCCGCATCCCCTGCCTCTCAGCCTCCGCTGGGGGGTGGCGCTACTGAAGCATGGGACGCGCGGACTCTGGGGGTTGCTCCATCACCGACAGCACGCGCGGCTGACGGTGTTGTATCTGTATCAGTGAGCGCCCCATCACTCAGCGCGTCGTAGGCGCACTTTTTCCGGCGTGATCCGGCAGACGATCTCTTCCTTGATATAGTCGCGCTCCGCGAATCGCGTACCCGCCTGCTCGCCGAGATAGCGAATCGCCATTGCGCGCGGCTTCGCGCCATCCTCCCCGCTTTCGAGCTGCGCGCGCCCCTGAATCGTCACGTATGTGTAGCCGCTCTCGTCCATCACGACGTACATAACGCGTGAGTCGCGCCGGATATTGCGCGCCTTCGGGCTGTTCGGCCCGATTGCGAGCCAGATTTCGTCGCCCTCCCGCGCGAACCAGATCGGCGTGAGCAGCGGCGACCCGTCAGGATTTGTCGTCCCCAACGTTCCAATGCGCGGCGCATTGAGCAGGGCACGGATTTCATCGGTGAACATACCTAACCCCCGGCCCCTTCCCGCGAGGAAGGGGTGATTCATACGAAGTGCCGTGGTGTCTGTTATAATACCCCGATGTTTCGGAACACTCCCCTCCCCTTCCTCGCGGGAAGGGGTCGGGGGTTAGGTCTCATGCAGCGCCCGGATGGCCTCAACCGCCTTGCCCTCGACGCACTCCTTGGCGACGCGGACAGCGTTGCGGATAGCGTGGGCATCGGAGTGGCCATGCGCAATCACCGCGACGCCGTTTACGCCAAAGAGGAGCGCGCCACCCTCGCGCGACGGGTCGAGTTCGTCTCGCATCGCGCGAAAGGCGGGGCGGAGCAGCGCCGCGAAGACCTTGCGCGGCAGGCTCCTGGTCAGTTCCCGCCGCAAGATTGCACCCATGAACGAGGCCGTCCCCTCGGCAGTTTTCAAGGCGACATTGCCCGTGAAACCGTCCGTCACGCAGACATCGCACACGCCTTTCGGCAGGTCCTTGCCCTCGACATTGCCGATGAAATAGATATCCGGCGTCGTTTTCAGGAGTTGGTGCGCCTCCTGGACAATTTTCGTTCCCTTGGTCTCCTCCTCGCCGGAGGACAGCAGGCCGATGCGGGGCCGCGCGACGCCGCGCACCTTGCTCATGTAGATGCTGCCCATCTGCGCGAACTGGACGAGATATTCGGGATGAACCTCGGTGTTCGCCCCGGCGTCAATCAGGAGCAGATCACCCGTCAGTGTCGGCATGATCGCGCCAATCGCCGGGCGGTCAATGCCTTCAATCCGGCCGAGATGGAAGAGCGCCGAGACCATCGTCGCGCCGCTGTTGCCCGCCGAAATCATCGCGGCGGCGGAACCGTCCTTGACCGCCTTCATCGCGACATTGATGGACGCTTGCGGCTTGCGCCGGACGGCCTGCGCGGGGTGTTCGTCCATTTCCACTTCGTCGGGCGCCTCGACCACCGGCAGCGCGAGGCCGACAGTCTTATGCTTCGCCAGTTCGGCCTGGATCCGCTCCGACCGCCCGACAAGCGCGACCGTGATGCCGAAATCTTTCGCCGCCTGCACCGCCCCCGCCACATTCGGCGCTTCCCCATCATCCCCGCCCGTGCAATCCACCACCACCGTCATCCCCACCGCCATATCAATCCCCCACTATTGAACCCACGAAGCGCAGAGGACGCAGAGGACGCTGAGATGGAAAAAGAGCAGAGAATCACGGATTGTCCATGCCTACCGAGGATGCATAAGGCGCGGCATTTCTATTCTCTGTGTCCTCTGTATCCTCTGCGCTTCAGTTTCTACCGATCTAACGGTTCAGGCTTTGCAGGGCCATAGCGACGGCGCCGACGAGGGGGGCATCCGCTTTCAGTTCGGCGGGGGCGATGCGGACAGCACGACCGGGCACATCCATCGCATACTGGCGGATCGTCGAGCGGAGCGGTTCGAAAAGGAGCGGCCCCGCCTCCGCCACCTGCCCGCCGACAATAATCACACCCGGATTAAGGGTCGTGACGAGGTTTGCCAGCGCGAGGCCGAGCATTCGCACTGCCTCGTCCACCGTCTCCCGCGCCGCGTGGTCGCCGTCCCGCGCCGCCTCGAAAACCTTCTTCGGCGTCAGCGCACCGCCGGTGAGCAGGACGCTCTCGCCGCCCGCCGCGATGGCCCGTTCCCGTGCGCGCTGCATAATTGCCCGCGCCGAGGCGTACGCTTCGAGCCGACCCGGTCGCCCGCCGCCCTGGTGCGCGTCCGGGTTGACAATCACATTGCCAATCTCGCCCGCCGTCGTCGTCACGCCCTGCTGCAACTGGCCGTTGAGGATGATGCCGCCGCCGACGCCCGTGCCGAGATGGACGTAGATGATATGTTCCTCGCCTCGCCCCGCACCGAAGATTGCCTCGCCCAAGGCAGCGGCACGGGCGTCGTTGTCGAGAAAGGTCGGCACTTTCAGGTCGTTTTCGAGCACGGCGGCGATGGGCAGGTTGTCGTAGCCGGGAGTGCGCGGTGAATACAGGATCACGCCGCGCCCCGCATCCACCGGCCCGCCGAAGGCGATGCCGATGCGGACGACGCGATCCATCGCGATATTCGCCTTTTTCAACGTTTCGGTGACGAGTTTGCGGAGCCGGAGGCGCAGATCGTCCGCCGAAAGCGAGGCGTCACCCTCCACCGGCGTGCGCTCGACGATTTGCCCGCGCAGATCGGCCACCGCCACGCGCTGCCCGCGCCCGGAGACCTCGATGCCCACGACGTACCCACCGGTGGCGAGCACCGAGTCCCACTGGCTGCCGAGATCAAACCCGCGCAGCGAATCGTCTCCGTCGTCGGCCCACTCCGATTGCACAAGCCCTCCCTCTGATTGGGAGGACTAAGGGAGTGGGACTAAGGACTAAGCGAGGGATCAATTCCACGTAGTCCTTAGTCCTTAGTCCTTAGTCCTTGTAGTCTTCCGCGATACACGGATTCGTCAGCGTGCCGACGCCTTCGACGGTGATTGCGTAGGTGTCGCCGGGCGCCAGTTTGCCGACGCCCGCCGGGGTGCCGGTGATGACGACATCGCCCGGTTCGAGCGTCATGAAACGGGAAAGGAATTGGACAAGAAAGGGAACGGAAAAGATTAGGTCGTCCGTACTCGCCTCCTGCCGCACTTCGCCGTTCAGCGCACCCGTCATCTTCAACCCCTCGGCGCGTAGGCCGACCGCGACGCATGGGCCGAGCGGCGTGAAGGTGTCGAACCCCTTGGCGCGCATCCATTGATTGTCGGAGAATTGCACGTCCCGCGCGGAAACATCATTCGCGCACGTTAGGCCGAGGATGTAGTCGTAGGCATCCGCTTCTTTGACGTAGCGGGCGCGTTTCCCGATCACAAAGCCGACTTCCGACTCATACTCGACCTGGTTCATCTCCGGCGGCAACTGGATCGCCACGCCGTTGCCTATCAGCGATGTTTGCGGCTTGAGGAAGGTGATCGGCGACTTCGGCTTCTCGGTGCCGGGCGCATCCGCCGTAATGTGGCTCTGGTAATTGAGGCCGATCGCAACGATCTTCCCCGGCTGCACCGGCGGCAGGAGCGTCAGGCTCGCCATCGGGCCGACTGCCTCGCCCGCCGTCAAGCCACCGTTGAATGGATCGCCCGTCGCGCTGCGAACAATGTCGCCCTCGAGCACGCCGTACTGCGCCACGCCACCCTGCGCGTAGCGGACAAAACGCATCGCCGGTTCCCCTGCCATCGTCATTCCTCCCTCGTTGCGCGCGGAATACTGCATAAAGATGTTCGTAGCATTGTACACGACCGCACTAGTGAGTCTATGGGCTGGGGGATTAGATTCCCAAGATCGCGAAACATATCTTCAACGTGGAGAATGTCGCGGTGGCCCGCGCTGTGCGACAATCGGGGAGAACGGATCACAAAGTTCATGGCTGACAACGGCGCGAAAGGGAGCAATGGCGATGCACACCGATGGGGCAAGCGATTTCCGGTTCACACGGCGTGCATTCGTGCGACGCAGCGCATTGATGGGCATGTCGGGCGCGATCGTGCCTACCCTGCTCGCAGCGTGCGGTGGCGCGTCCCAGACGCCGACACCGACGAGTCCATCTGCCGTTGCCCCGACAGTGCCGATTGCTCCCACCGCACGAGCAACCGCCGCGCCAACTGCTTCCGCACCCGCGACCACCCCGGCGGCGGCGGTAACAAAGGGGGCGGCGAGCGCCGACCCGCCGATCCTGTTTGTCCACGGCAACGGCGATTCTTCCGCGCTCTGGATCACGACGCTCTGGCGGTTCGAGTCGAACGGCTACACACGCGAGCGGCTTTTCACGATTGATTATCCGAATCCGACCGCACGCGACGATGAGGCGATTCCACAACCGAGCCGGTCGGGCACGGAGGAGCAACGAACGCAACTCGCCGCCAAGGTGGACGCCGTGCTGACACAAACGGGCGCGACGAAACTCGCCCTGGTCGGCAACTCGCGCGGTGCGAATTCGATCCGCAACTTCGTTAAACACGGCGGCGCGGCGAAGGTCAGCCATGTCGTCCTTGGCGGCGGGGTAAACCACGGCGTCTTCAGCACGCCCGGCACAAGCAGCGAATTCAACGGCGCAGGCCCCTTCATGCAGGAACTGAACGCAGGCAGCGAGGTCGTCCCCGGCGTCGCGTTTATGACGATCCGCAGCGACAAATTCGACAAATACGCGCAGCCTACGCTCGCCTCCGGTGCACCTTCTAATATCAGTTACGACGCGCCGGAACTGAAGGGCGCGACGAATATCGTTCTCGAAGGGATTGACCACCGCGAAACCGCCTTCAGCGCGCGGGCCTTCGCCGAGATGTTCCGCTTCATCACTGGGCGTACCGCCACCGGCGACATTGCGCCCGAAAGCACGGTGCGTCTTTCCGGCCTGATTACGGGCTACGAGAACAAGGTGCCGACGAACCTGCCCGTCGCGGGCGTCGCCGTCTCGGTTTTCCAGATAGACCCGGCAACGGGCGCGCGGATCGGCCCGCCGGTGCATCAGATGACGACGGGCGCGGATGGGTCGTGGGGCACGCTCGCGGGCAGCCCGACCGCCGCGTACGAGTTCCTGATCCAGCAACCGGGCGGACCTGTCCGGCACATCTTCCGGTCGCCCTTCCCGCGCTCATCCTCGGTCGTCTCGATGCGCCTCGCGGAGGATGCGCCAGTCGCGAATCAAGGGTTGGTGATCTTCACCCGCCCGCGCGGCTACGTTGCCACGGGCCGCGACAAGCACCTGCTCGACGGCGCGCCCGTCCCCGGCGTCAAAGAAGGCGTCCCGACCGATGCTGCCTTCAAGGTCCCCTTCACCGGTACCGAGCGCGCCGTTCCCGCCTCCCTCAACGGCGAGAACATCACCGCCCGCATCATCCCCGGCGAAGTCGTCTACGCGGAATTCCATTATTGACGAGGACTACGCCATAGCGGGCGGTTTGTTAAGACGATGGTTCACAGCCACTGATGCATCTGCTCCACCGTCAGATTACCGCCGCAGATGATCGTCCCGACGAGCCGGTCGCGGAACATGCCGGGGTGCTCAAGAATCGCGGCGACGCCGACCGCACCGGACGGCTCCGCAACCGCCCCGACGTGGCGGTGGAGCAGGCGCATTCCCCGGATGATCGTCTCGTCGCGCACCAGGAGCGCATCGTCCACGAGATCACGCAACGCCAATACCACCGTGTATACGTATTTTGGCCATGGACAGGACGTAGGCGTTCTCGGTGTCGGGGGAACCTAACCCCCGGCCCCTTCCATTCCTCGGCGTGGGAAGGGGAGCGAGCCTCCGCGAGATTGAGGCGCTATGAAGAAGGCCAGGACACTGCGATGAGTCACCCCTTCCTCGCGGGAAGGGGCCGGGGGTTAGGTTCTTTCGATCACGCATCTATCCTGTTCGCCACGACGGAAACGTATCATATCTTGTCCGATGGGATCGTTCAGCCGCATTGCGGAAAACTCAGCAGATACCCGGCACGCAACCTGCAACGAACGATCATCGTAAAGTACGTACAGCAGATCCGCATCACATGCACGACCACACTGCTGCAATCGAGTTCATCATATGGTACTATGCGCATGTACGCATGATCTTCGCTATCGGCAAAGGAGCAGGCGCATGGCCACCCTCACTGCCATCGCACCGCTGACCGACCACCGCACCGTCGGCCTCGGGGACGACGATGCGATCCGGATTTTCGACCTGATGCTTCGCACGCGCGAAATTGACGAGCGGATGTGGGCACTAAACCGGCAAGGCAAGGCGCCTTTTGTTGTGCCTTGCCGGGGGCAGGAGGCGGCGCAGATCGGCGCGGCGTGGGCGCTCGACCCAAAGAAAGACTGGCTCTTCCCCCATTACCGCGATCTCGGCCTCGCCCTCTGGTTCGGGTTCGATGTGGACGAACTCTTCCTGATGTACTTCGCCAAAGGGGCGGACGTTATCAGCGGCGGGCGGCAGATGACGCATCACTTCGGCTCGCAGGCCCGCCATGTCGCCTCGATCTCCGCGCCCTTGGGCACGCAGATTCCCCACGCAGTCGGCGGCGCGTATGCGATGCGGTTGCAAGGGACGACGGACGCCGTGACGCTAACCTGCTTCGGCGAGGGCACAAGCAGCAAGGGCGATTTCTACGAGGCGTGCTCGCTCGCCGCGCTGCACAAACTGCCCGTCATCTTCCTCTGTGAGAACAATGGCTACGCGATCTCCGTGCCGATGTCCAAGCAATCCCCCGTACCGAATGTGGCCGATCGCGCGGCGGCGTTCGGCTTCCCCGGCATGATCGTGGATGGCACGGACCCGTTCGCCACCTACGCCGCTGTGCGCGAGGCGCGTGCGCGCGGTATCGCGGGCGACGGGCCGACGCTGATCGAGGCGAAGATGTATCGCCTCCTGCCCCACACCTCGGATGACAACGACATGACCTACCGCACGCGCGAGGAAGTGCGGCAGGCGGAGGAAGGCGAGCCGCTCAAACGAATTATTGAGTACGTGCAAGAGCGCGGCCTCCTCTCCGAAGGAGAGATCGCCACCCGCCGCGCGCGCATCCGCGAGGAGATCGCGGCGGCCGTCGCGGCGGCACTCGCCGCACCCGACCCCGACCCGGCGACGGTCGCGGATCGCGTTTATGCACCCGTCGAGGAGGAAATCTGATGGCCGTCTCGACCCGCGACACGATTACGCAGGAACTTACCGAGGTCGCCGCTACCCCGAACCGCGCGGCGGCGACCCAGCAGCACGACCACGACGAACACGGCCCCGTCGCCCACGGGCTTTTCTCACCGCCGACCGGGATCACCGGCACGGATACCCGCACTGGCGCGACGATGATCGAGGCAATCAATCAGGCGCTCGCGGAAGAGATGGAGCGCGACCCGCGCGTCTTCCTGCTCGGCGAGGACATTGGGCCGCGCGGCGGCGTCTTCGGCGCGACCAAAGGGCTGATCGAGCGATTTGGCCCCGAACGCGTGCTCGATACACCGATTGCCGAAAGCGGCTTCACTGGCTTCGCCATCGGCGCGGCGCTGCTTGGCAGCATACCAATCATCGAAATCCAGTTCGCGGATTTCATCTACTCGGCGCTCGAACAGATTTTCAGCGAGATGGCGAAGATGCATTACCGCTCGAACGGCGACGCGCGCCTGCCAATCGTCGTGCGCGCGCCGATTGGCGGCGGCATCCACGGCGGCTTCTACCATTCGCAGTCGCCGGAGAATCTTTTCGTCATGCCGGGCCTGAAGGTGGTGATGCCCGCCACGCCATCCGATGCGAAGGGGATGCTCAAGGCGGCGATCCGCGACCCGAACCCGGTAATCTTCTTCGAGCACAAGCGGCTCTACCGATCCCTGCGCGAGCCGATGCCGATGGGCGACCTGCTCGTGCCGCTCGGCGTCGCCCGCATCGCGCGCACGGGCACGACGCTCTCCGTTATCACCTACGGCGCGACGGTACACGAGGCGGTCAAGGCGGCGGACAGCCTGATGGCGGAGGGGATTGACGCCGAAGTGCTTGACCTCCGCTCGCTCCAACCGTACGACAAAGCGGCGATCCTTGCGACAGTCGCGAAGACACACCGCGCGCTCGTCGTCCACGAGGCGAGCAAGACGAATGGTTTCGGCGCGGAGTTGGCCGCCTTCATCGCGGACGAGGCATTCATGGAACTGGATGCGCCCGTCCGCCGCCTCGCCGCCCCTGATGCCCCTGCCATGCCGTATAATCATTTGCTAGAATCGGCATATCTGGTGGACGCGGCGAAGATCGGCGCGGCGATGCGCGAACTCGCGGGATTTTAAGGGAGCACAACGATATGGCAGAGGCAAATGGTAGCGGCGCGGCGACAATGACCCGGCCCGGATTATCCCCGGTGACGTTCCCGCAACTTGGCGAATCGGTGGTGGAAGGGACGGTCCTCCAGTGGCTCGTCAAGATCGGGGACACGGTCGGCGAAGATCAGTTACTGACCGAGATCGAGACGGAAAAGGTCGTCGCGGAGATTCCGTCACCGTTCATCGGTGTCGTCAAGGAGTTCGCCGTCGAGATTGGGCAGACCGTTCCCGTCGGGACGACGCTGCTCTGGATTGAGACCGACGCGGCAGCAGCCACGGAAGCAGCCTCCGCACCCGCCCCAACGACTGAAGCCACCGCACCCGCGCCGATCCGGGCGGCAACCGAAGCGGAACCGAAAAAGGCCGAGATGGAGATGGACAACGCGACGGCACAAATGGAGTCTGCATCCACAACGCCACCGGCGCGGGCGAGCGCATCCACCGCGACCAATGGCGCGAAGGCGTATACCGAATCCGCCGACGCGAGCAAGATGTACTCCCCCGCCGTCCGCAAACTGGCGACGGAATTTGGCATTGATCCGGCGACCGTTTCGGGCACCGGCGCGGGTGGCCGTGTCACGCGCGAAGACATGATGAAAGCGCATGCCGCGCAACAAGCCGCTCCGCAGCAGGCAGCAGCGCCCGCCACCGAACCTAAGACTCCTGTGGCCCCGACCGTACCGACTCCCGTACCCACGTCGGAACCTGCTGCACAACCAACTGCTGCGGCTGCTCTCACTCAGTCCTCATCCCGCCCAGAGGGCACCCAAAGTCCTCAATCCTCTCAGGGCGATCTGATCCCGATGACGGCGATCCGCCGCCGCACGGCCGAGGCGCTCACCAAAGCAACGCAGACGATCCCGCAGGCCGCGTCGTGGGTCGAGGCGGACGTCACAGACCTCGTCGCGCGGCGCACAGCGGAGAAGAAGGGTTTCCTCCAGCGCGAGGGCGTGCCGCTCACCTATCTCCCCTTCTTCGTGATGGCGGGGCTGGCGGCGATCCGGCAGTACCCGATCATCTCCTCACGCTGGACGGATGAGGGTATCCGTCTGATGCGGCAGGTCGGCTTCGGCATCGCCGTCAGCACGGACGACGGCTTGCAGGTGCCGGTCATCCACAATGCAATGGACTACTCGATTACCGGCGTCGCCAAGCGGCTGCATGACATCATCGGCCGCGCGCGGGACGGCAAATTGAAGATTGACGACATCCAGGGCGGCACGATCACACTGACCAATCCCGGTTCGTTTGGCTCCCACGTCACGATGGCGATGGTCCGGCCGAATGAGGCATGCATCTACTCGGTGGACGCGATCCTCGAAAAGCCCGTCGTGCGCAATGGCGGCATCGCCATCCGCTCGATGGTGACGCTCGGCATTACCTTCGATCACCGCATCTTCGACGGGCGCGAGGCCGTCCTCTTCCTGAACGCCGCCAAGAAGTGGCTCGAAGAAGAGGCTGCAACCGCCGCCTTGTAGTTACCGTATTCCCGTATCAGTCGCGCGCCGCCCAATCGGGCGGCGTATTTTTGTGTACCGTTCGGCTCGGCGCTTCTTGTCTTCGTGGAGAGATTTACTCTTGTTTAACATATCATCAACAGTGCGAATAATGGTCTATAATGAGGGTTAGAGACCCTCGGCATAAAGGCAAAGCGGAAGGAATGCGGACAACGGACAATGCAGTCGCTCTCGGAATACCAATCCGAAAGATCGGAATATCCGTAGAAATTTTACAAAATTGGGTGTGCCTTGCGTTTATCGTGGAATGAACCTTGCCGAAAGGGATTCTAGTAATTACGGGCACGAAGCCAGACAGGGCCGAGTAAGAAAGGGGACAGGCAATGGTCGCACCACCGCAGACATCATCAGACGCGACCGGCACAACACGCTACACCCCCGCCGCACTGACAATCCCTCACGCATTCGCGGATCGCCTACAGGCCGGGTTTACACGCGTCGCCGAGATCGTCGGCGGGTGGCGGTACACAGGCGGCAAGCGCGATCTGCGCATTGATTTCCTGCGCGGCTTCGCGGTACTGGCGATGGTCGCCGATCATCTCGGCGGTGAGCCGTCGTGGCTGTACAACATTACCGGCGGCAACCGTTTCCTGTTCTCCGCCGCCGAGGGCTTCGTCTTCATTTCCGGCCTCGTCATGGGCATCGTCTATGCGGGCATCATCGCCAGACAGGGCATCGGCCCAGCGATGTGGAAAGCATTGCGGCGGGCGGGTAGCCTTTACATGCTCACCGTCGTCCTGACCTTTGCCTTCATTAGCGTCTCGTATATGCTGCACCTGCCGTGGGTGGCGGGCGTGACAATTACCGATCCCGTCACGCGGGCCATTGAGCGGCTGACGCTCCACCGCGCGTTCTATCTCACCGATGTCCTCTTGATGTACACCCTGCTCGTCGCGGTCGCGCCGCTCGCCTTCATCCTGCTCGTCAACAAGCGGACACCGGCGCTGCTTGCCGGGTCGTGGCTGCTCTGGGGGCTTTATCAGCGGTGGCCGGATCAGGTGACGGTGCCGTGGACGATCGAGGACAACTCGGTCTTCCATCTCGCCGCATGGCAAGTACTCTTTTTCACGGGGCTGGTGATCGGCTACCACCGCGAGCGGATCGCGGCATGGGCGCGGCGCATCCCAATGGCGCCGTATCTGACAATTCTCACCCTCCTCTGCGCCGGGCTGATTGAATTCCACCGCTACAGTGCAAAACTTCTCGGACACTTCTCGCCCGATGGCGACCCGACCGTGCTGACGGCGCGCTTGTTCGATAAGGGCGATGTGCGGATCGGACGGCTGATCGCCTTCGCGATTTTCTTCCAGTTCTTCCTCGCGCTCGTCACGGTTGCGTGGCATCCGCTGCATACGGCGCTCGGCTGGTTCCTGCTGCCACTCGGGCAGAGCGCGCTGCTCGCCTATGGCACGCACCTCTTCGTCATCGCCTTCTTCACTCACTATGTCATGCATATCCCCGGTTTCCGCAACACGTCGGCGCTGCAAAACACCGTCGTACAAGTGGCGGGTATCAGCATCATCTTTCTCGTTGTGTGGGTAACCCCGGCGCTGAAGCAGGTCGCGACGACAACGCGTGCAACGATCGGCGCGATTGTCGCGCCCTCGCAGCAGGTTCTCGCCACGCCGCAGCGCATCGCCGCGCGGCGTGAGCGCTAACATGTGGCGTCAATCCACGAGGCGACAGGGTTTGTTCATCAGTCTGCCACTCCTCCTTGTCGCCTCGATGCTCTTCCTGCAAGGATGCACCACACGCGGGCAAGCAGGCCAAGCGCTCTCATCCGCACCAGCACCGACCGATGCGCCGTCACCGCTCTGGCAGACGGCGACAGCGCGGGTCGCGGCCGTCCGCTCGCCTTCAACATTCTTGCGGTCTTTCGAGTCTCCGTCGCCGAAAGCAGACGCACTGTTGCCCACGCCTGACGCGAGCGGATCGGTAACGGCGAGCGCTACACCGGTTCCCGCTGCACTCATTGGCGCGCCTATCGTTGCGACGCCTTCCGGCAGTCAGCTACTCGACCGCACCTTCGTTAGCGCCACGCTTGGGCGGGAGATGCATTACTTCATCTACCTGCCCGTCGGGTACGCGGAATCGGGGCGACGCTATCCAACACTCTACATGCTCCACGGCTATGGCGGCTCGAATACTGAGTGGATCGGCTACGGCCTGCCGGAGATGGCCGACACGATGATCAACGCAGGGGCGATCCCGCCGATGATTATCGTTTTGCCGCAGGGCGATCAGGCATACTGGGTCAACCACGCGGACACCGGTGAGCGGTGGGGGGACTACACCGCGCAGGATGTCGTGCAGCAGATTGATGCCACCTACCGGACGCTACCTGATGTCCGACGCCGCGCGGTCGGCGGCCTTTCGATGGGAGGTCAGGGCGCGATGCAACTGGCAATGAACTATCCCGGTGTGTTCGGCACGGTCGGCATGCACAGCCCGACGCTCCGCGATTATCAGAGCATGAGCGCGTTTGTTGACTTCTTCGGCGACGAAGCGTACTTCAACGCGCACGACCCGGTGCATCTCGCTCAGCAATATCCCGATCGCGCGCGGCAACTGAAGATTTTCCTCGATGTCGGCGAGCAGGACGCCGAATGGCACGACTCCACCGCCGCATTCCACGACACCCTCGCCCAACTGAATATCCCGCACGAATGGCACACCTGGCCAGGTATCCACGATGGCGCGTATTGGAGCGAACACAGCCCCGATTATCTCCGTTTCTACGCCGCCGCGCTCGCTTCGGCATGATACGCGCCCGCGCGATACAAGTGAAAGATTCGTCACCCAAAATTCATCACATTTTCACCGCATCTCCGTTAGTATTTGTGACGGTTGGAGACAACGGGCGAGCAGCACACCGTCGCGCTGCTCACAGGTCACTATCCAGGGGAAACGAAACGTGCAATTGAAGCGCCTTTTCACACTGTGTGCCGCGTTGATACTTGTCGGCACACTGGCAGCGACGAGTCCTGTTTCCGCCACGACGACACCGAACGACGACTATTTCCTCTATATCCCATCGAATGCGGCGGCGCGCGGCCCCTTGCAGGTACTCGTTACGGTGCATGGCATGGGTGGCGACGGCGCCGGTTTCTGCCAGAACCTGATCAATCGCGCCGAGCGGGACGGGTGGATTATCGTCTCCCCGACCTTCCAGTATCAAGATTACAAGAACCCCGATTCCGTCGTTTGGGACGACACGCACATGCTGCCCCACTTGAAGCAGATTCTTGACGATCTCCCCGCGAAAACCGGCCTACCGATCAAGGATAAAGTGGCGCTCTACGGCTTCTCGCGCGGCGCGCAGATGGTTCATCGCTTTGCGGAGTTCTATCCGGAGAAGACCCTCGCCGTGGCGCTCTTCTCCGCCGGGTCGTACACGCTGCCGATGACGACGATGGACGTCAACAACACGCAAACGACGCTCAACTTCCCGTATGGTGTCGCGGATATCCAGAAGTACACGAGCACGCCGTTCAACGCCGCCGCCTTTCACCAAATCCCCTTCTTCCTCGGAGTTGGCGGCGCGGACAGCAACGCGGCAGACGCGCCCCGTGCCTGGGACCCCTATCTCGGCACGACGCGTATCGCCCGCGCGCAATCCTTCGAGACCGCGCTGACGAACCTCGGTCTTACCTCCTCGCTGACGGTCTTTCCGAATGTCCCACACGACGTCACGACCGACATGCGCGGCCAGGCGATGATCTTCCTCGAACAGCAGGCGATGCTGGCAACACTCGCGCAAGCCGATCAGTCCGCAGCAACGGCATTCCTGAGCGGTATCGCGTTCTAGTCCACCCCCTAATCCCCTCCCGGCGTGGGCGGGGGAATTGATGCGAGGCGCCGCAGATATTGATCCGGAGGGCGCACGGCAGTGTGCCCCTACCGGCGTCAGGTCACGGCATCAAGCGGAACGCCGAAACCCTCGTAGGGGGGCACAGCCGTGCGCCGTCCCCATCGCCCCGAATTCCGCCAAGTGGGCCCGGTTTCCTTGCATTTCGCTGCACTGCGACAAGGAAGCCTTTACCGACCCGCCTCCCGCGTCGGGAGGGGCTGGGGGTGGGCAATCGCGGCGCGCGATTGGACGCGACGAAACTGGAGCAGGACAATCGCCGAAAGGACCAGTATCCCGCCGACAACTTGCACCGGGCCGAGCCGTTCGCCGAGGACGATCGTCGCCATGACGACGCCGAGCGGAATTTCCAGTGTGCCGAGGATGCTGGCGATGGTCGGACCGACTCGTGTCATGCCCGCATAGTTCGCAACGGTCGCCAGCACGGAGGCGCAGAGCGCGAGGCCAATAATTGGCAGCCACCCCCAAGGAGCAAAATCGAATCGCAGCCCGCCGCCCGCCAATCCGATCGTCGTGAAGGTGATCGCCGCGCCCGTCGCGACGAGACCGGCGAGGGTCAGTGGCTGCACCGCGCGCAGGATCGCATGGCTCGTCAGCAACGTGCAGGTGTAGACGAATGCCGCGCCGAGCGCCAGCAGGATGCCGACAAGATCGTGGCCACCGCGATGCGGGCCGGAGACAACGAGCACAACGCCCGTCGTCGCGACGACCAGCGCGAAGACACGCCGTCTATTCAACCGTTCGCGCCCGATCAGCGCCGCGCCAATCGTCACCATCGCGGGGTATGCATACAGGAGCAAGATGCCCAGCGCGGCATCAATCCGCGTCAGGGCGCTGCCGAACAGCCATGTTTGACTGGCTTGGAAGACCATACCGAGCAGCAGGCCGCGCGTGATCGTCGCGCGCGGCGGTAATCCTCCCCCGAAGCGGGGGATGAGCAGCCAGAAGATGAACGCCGCGATCAGGTAGCGCACCGTGAGCAACGTCACGACATTGACGCCCGCCGCGTACGCGAGTTTCGCGAAGATCGCCGTGACGCTGTACGCCGTCGCCGCCGTGATGCAGAACAGGACGCCCTCGCGCTCGCGAGTCACAGGCGCTCCGCACCGAAACCGGTAGCGTAGACTTTAGCCCGCGAAACTTCTGGCACGCAAGTCCTTCCCGGCAGAGACGCAGGCTGAAGCCTACGCCACCAGAGCGAATCAGGTTGTTCGACCGTAATCGTCCGTGATGCGGATGACATCATCGAGGTGCGGCGTGCTCACTTCGAGGAGGATACTGTCCTCAATCGCCTCGAAGCGATGAATGGTACCCGTCGGGATATGAACGAGCTTTCCCGGTCGCCAATCGAACTGCTCGTCGCCAAACGTCAGCATGACATGACCGGAAAGCAGATAGAGAGTCTCTTCCTTGATCTCGTGCTTCTGCAAGCTAAGCCGTTTGCCCGCCGACACTTCCAGTACCTTGCCGGCATATTCCCCGGTGTGCGCGTACCAAATTTCCCGGCCCCACGGCTTCTCGACGATTTTCGGCTCCGCAATCGGTCCCATTCCCCGCTCCTTCTCAGCACAACGGTTGCATGTGCGTACGAAACCACAGATTGCCACGCCAACGCAACCGGGCACGTCGCCCCTGAGGAACGAAAAAGGGCGGTTCGCGAACCGCCCCTGCCATCTCATTCTTGCGCCCCTTCCCTGTTGGAAAGGGATCGAGAATTAGGGTCTTACTTCGCCGCGTCGAACCGCTTGCCGACTTCGTCCCAGTTGACGACGTTCCACCACGCACCGATATAATCGGGGCGGCGGTTCCGGTAATCAACGTAGTAAGCGTGCTCCCAAACATCGAGACCGAGAAGCGGCGTCTTGCCTTCCATCAGTGGGTTGTCCTGATTCGCGGTGCTGGAGATTGCCAGTGTGCCGCCGGCACTCGTCAGCCACGCCCAGCCGCTACCGAAGCGGGTCGTTGCAGCTGCGGTAAACTGCTGCTTGAACTGGTCGAAGCCACCGAATGTCGAGTTGATCGCCTCGGAGAGCGCGCCCGTCGGCTGGTTCGAGCCGCCCGGCTTCATGATCTCCCAGAACATCGTGTGGTTGGCGTGCCCACCGCCGTTGTTGCGAACCGCCGTGCGGATCGCTTCCGGCACGCTGTTCAGATCGGAAATCAGCGCCTCGACAGGCTTGTTGGCGAGATCGGGCTGATCCTTCAGCGCGTTGTTGACGTTGGTCACGTAGGTCGCGTGGTGCTTGTCGTGGTGCAGTTGCATCGTTTCTTCGCTGATCGTCGGTGCGAGCGCATCGTACGCATAGGGCAACGCAGGCAGTTCATACGCCATGGGGATTGACTCCTTCCATCAAACAACGACCGACTCCGAGATTGCATGTACCGCGTGGAACGCCCCTCGTCGCGCCAGCATTCCCCGCCCGGACAGTATGCACCGCATCCGGATGGCAATGCAAGAAATTACCCCCCGATGCGGGACATGCCGCGATTGAGGGAGACTTCGCCGGTGGCGACGCCGTGGCCCCACGGCTTTTGCCAGACGGCCTCGCGCAATCGCAGGCGGATGTCATCGTCCGATGCACCGGAGCGGATCAGCGTCAGCAAATCTACCTCGTCGTCGCGCAGCAGGCAGAGGCGCAGCTTGCCGTCGGCAGTGAGGCGCATGCGGTTGCAGGTGGCGCAGAAGGCGTCGGTCATCGCGGAGATGAAGCCGACGGAGCCGCGCGCGTTGGGGAAGATGAAGGGCCGCGCCGGGTCCACCGGGTCGGCGGTCGGGTCGGGCGTCAGCGTGCCCCACCGCTCCTCGATGCGCGCCATCACCTCGGCGGTCGGCACGAGGAAATCGAAGGCGACATCGTCCACCCCCTCGAAGGGCATCACCTCGATGAACCGGACTTGCCACGGATGCGTGTGCGCCAGCCCGGCGAGGTCGGCGACCTCGTGATCGTTCTGCCCGCGAATGACGACCGCATTCAACTTGATCGGCGCGAGGCCCGCCGCTTCCGCCGCCGCGATGCCCTCCATCACGAGATCGAGCCTGCCCCCGCGCGTGATCTGCTTGAACCGTTCGGGATCGAGCGTATCAATCGAGACATTGATGCGCTTCAAACCCGCCCGCGCCAGCGGTTCGGCGAGGCGCGACAGGAGGATGCCGTTGGTCGTCATCGCGATGTCGGTGATCGCCGGGTTCGCCGCGATCTCGCGCACGAGGTCGGGCAGGTTGCGGCGC
>JBBRLR010000086.1:0-19526 GCA_038231255.1 Thermomicrobiales bacterium
AGTGCCTCCATCCGGGTGTTGAGGCCGATGTACGTGACAGCGAGATTGGCGGCGTAGGTCGGATAGGCATACAGTTTGCCGTTCTTCTTCAGATCGGGCCAGTTCTCCGGCTCCGGGCCATATTGGTCTACTTCGCCGTTGATTAATGCCTGCGTCGCGACATTGGCGTTGCCGTAGATGCGGTAGGTGATCCGGTCAATGTGCGGACGACCGAGGAAGAACTTGTCGTTCGCGGCGAAGGTCGCGTTCTGGTCCTTCTTCCACTCGACGAGCGTGTACGCCCCCGGCACGACGGTCGGCTTGAGGATTTCCGGGTTCTTGTTCGGGTCGGCCCAATCGAGATTTTCCCAAACATGCTTCGGCAGCACGTATTGAAGGGCGTTCGCGACCTTCTCCTGGCTCGTCGCCAGCACAGTGATGAGTTTCACTTCGAGCGTCTTCGCATCAATGTCTTTCACACTGGCGATGTACGGCGTGTACGACCCGAGGTTCGGCCAACCGTTCGCCTTGTCGCTCGCCTTCGACCAGGTCCACGCGTAATCGGTCGCCGTGATCGGCTTACCGTCGCTGAACTGGAGGTTGTCGCGCAGCGTGAAGGTCAGCGTCGTGTTGTCCGCACTCTTCTGGACGGACGCGGCGGCATACGGCTTCAGTTCCAAACTGTCCTTGTCGTAGCGCATCAACGGCAGGAGGTACATCAGGTCAATGTACGCGCCGGAAGGGGTGTCGGTGTACTTGTACGGGTGGAGCGTCGTCCCCTCAGTCGTCGTGGCGATCTTCAGTTCGCCACCATTGACCGGTGTGCCCGCACTCGTCGCGGCGGTCGGCGCGGTACCCGTTGATGCGCCCGTTCCGCTCGCCGGTGCGGCGGTGGTCGCATTGGCGGCGGTCGTCGCGCCCGCTGTCGGCGCACTTGCCCCGCCGCACGCGGCGAGGAAGGCCGCAATCGCCGACGTGGAAAGCCCCAGCCCGGCCGCCCGGACGATGAACTGGCGGCGACTGACCCGCCCCGCCGTCAGTGACCGCAACAAGCGCTGCAATTGCGCATCGCTGGACATGCTGCCCTCCGTGATGAGTGTCATCGCCGCACGCAACGACGCGCGGACTCCCGTGTCGGCTGCACAGTAATCCGCGCGCGAATACCCGTCAAGCACAAGGCCCGCATACGCCCTGCCACATCGTGGTAGCGTAGGCTTCAGCCTGCGTCCCTCCCCGGTAGCGCGCTTTCCAGCCTGCGACAGTGAGAAGGGGCGCAGGCTGAAAGCCTACGCTATCATTTTCAGGACGAGGCGCGATAGTTCGGCGCTTCTTTGGTGATCGCGATGCTGTGCGGGTGGCTTTCGCGCAGCCCGGCGCTGGTGATGCGGTTAAAGTGGGTGTCGCGCTGCATCGCGCGGATGTCCGCCGCGCCCGCGTAGCCCATCGCCGAGCGGAGGCCGCCGATCAACTGGTAGACGAGCGGGCCGAGCGCGCCCTTGTAGGCGACGCGGCCTTCGATCCCTTCGGGCACGTATTTGTTGACATTGCCGGAAACGCCCTCCTGGAAATAGCGATCCGACGAGAAGCGGGCCTTCATCGCACCGAGCGATCCCATCCCTCGGTACTCCTTGAACCGCTCGCCCTGATACAAGACAACCTCGCCCGGCGATTCGTCCAGCCCGGCGAAGAGCGAGCCGAGCATCACGCTGTCCGCACCAGCGGCAATCGCCTTGGCGACATCGCCGCTGTACTGGATACCGCCATCGGCGATCACGGGGATGTCGTAGGCCGCCGCCGCGCGCATGCAGTTCCAGATCGCCGTGATCTGCGGCACGCCCGTGCCCGCGACGACGCGCGTCGTGCAGATGCTGCCCGGCCCGATGCCGATCTTGATGCCGTCCGCGCCCGCCTCGATCAGCGCCTCCGCCGCGCCCGCCGTGGCGATGTTCCCGGCGATCACCGGCACATCCCACGTTTGCTTGATGCGCCGGACGATCCGAATGATGTCAACGTGATGCCCGTGCGAGGTATCCACGAAAAGGGCGTCAATCTCTCTGGCGACGAGCGCCTCGGCGCGCTCCATCGCACTGTCGCCCGTGCCGACCGCCGCGCCGACGCGCAACCGCCCCTTGCTGTCTTTCGAGGCATTCGGGAACTGGATACGCTTCTGGATATCCTTGACGGTGATCAAACCCTTGAGACGGAACTGATCGTCCACGACGGGCAGTTTCTCGATCTTGTTGTGGTAGAGGATCGCCTTCGCCTGTTCGAGCGTCGTGCCGACCGGGACGGTGACGAGGTTTTCTTTGGTCATCCGCTCGCGGATCGGCTGGTCGACATTCTCCTCGAAGCGCAGGTCGCGGTTGGTGAGGATGCCGACGAGTTTGCCTTGCGCGTCGGTGATCGGCACGCCGGAGATGTGATAGCGCTCCATCATCGCCTTCGCGTCCCGCACGCGGTCGTCCGGGCCGAGCGTGACGGGTTCGACGATCATACCGGACTCGCTGCGCTTGACTTTGTCCACCTCGTCCACCTGCGCGTCAATCGGCAGGTTGCGATGGATGACGCCGATGCCGCCTTCGCGCGCGAGGGCGATGGCGAGCCGCGCTTCCGTGACGGTATCCATTGCGGCGGAAAGGAGCGGGATCGAGAGGGTGATGTCGCGCGTCAGCCGGGTGGCAGTGCTGACATCTTTCGGCATCACTTCAGAAGCGGCGGGTTCGATCAGCACATCATCGAAGGTCAACGCTTCGGGGCCGAATTTGGCGGCGAATGCCGCGTCGGATGGGGACGGATCGGGGCTGCTCAGATACTTTTCGACCGTCTGCATCGGGCGCTCGCCTCCTCGTTGATACGGAAGACGGACAGCGACGCGCGCACTGTCCGTACGATAGTCAAGTATCGCATGGGAAGGGTGCGGGGTCAACGCCAAGAGCGACGAGCGATGAAGAAAGCGCAGATGGTGGGCGATGCAGGGTTCGAACCTGCGACATCCACGGTGTAAACGTGGCGCTCTGACCAGCTGAGCTAATCGCCCAAAAGGGGGATGAGAAAGAGAGGTGGTGCGCGAGAAGGGACTTGAACCCTTACCCCGTTAACCGGGACCAGGCCCTCAACCTGGCGCGTCTGCCTATTCCGCCACCCGCGCACGAGGGTGCGCAGTGAGTATCGCATTGCCTCGCGCATGTGTCAAGGATCATCGAACACTGACAATCGTACGCTGACGGCTTGACCGACGCAGGCAGGTCGCCTATACTCAACTGCGCGGCCGGAAGGCCGACGGGAGGGACGTGCCGACGTAGCTCAATGGTAGAGCAACAGTTTTGTAAACTGTAGGTTGCCGGTTCGAGTCCGGCCGTCGGCTCCATCGCATGAGAAACACTGGGCAGGTACCAGAGCGGCCAAATGGGACTGGCTGTAAACCAGTTGGGAAACCTACGGGGGTTCGAATCCCTCCCTGCCCACCACGTTATATCGGCCCTGATAGCTCAGTTGGTAGAGCACATTCTTGGTAAGAATGAGGTCATCGGTTCAAGTCCGATTCAGGGCTCCACTCCTTCCATTGCAAAGCGCCCGACGACCGCCCGATCTATTCGGGCGGTTTTCCGTTTCTCGCGCAGTATAAATGAACATTGCTCCCTCGGCGGCGCCATCACTGCGCGGCAATCCCAGCAAAGAACCCGGAGCATGTGGCGAACGTTCCACCCGCAATCGGCCGACCCCGTATCTATGCTGCTGCGTTCGCGAGAGCGGAGCGACGGAAATGGAACACGATGGCGAGCGCACCCCCGCACACATCCGAGCCGCCCGCCCGCCATCCCGACGAGACGCGCGTCGTGCTGATTATCCTCGTGGATCGGCGCGGCTACATCCTTCTGCACCATCGCAATGGCGACGCGACGGCCTACCCGAACCGGTGGGGGCTTGTTGGCGGGGTTTTCCGGGCGGACGAGACGCCCGATGCGGCGGCGCGGTGGAAGGTTGCCGAGGAGGCAGGACTGAGCCTGCCCCACCCGCTCGAACTCTTCACGCGGCAGATTGGGCCGCCCTATGGCGCGGAGCGCGGGCGCGTGGAGCGGTTCGTGTATGCGACGGCCACCGACGCGCGGCAGGAGGAGATCAGGGGCGGCATGGGGCGTGCCCTGACCTTTATGGCGCCGGGGGCGGCGCTGACGCTCGATCTCATCCCGTCAGTGCGCGATGTCATCGGCGCGTTCCTAGCCTCATCGGCGTACGAGCGGATCGTCACCGCGCATCCGGGGCGAGTGGACAAATAGCGCAACCCCACCGACACACTCGCGACCGTCCGCGCTGAACGGAAGGACTACGGCGCGTCATTATCCGGTCGCCGTGATACGGTAGACCTGTCCCGCAAGGTCGTCGGTCACATACAGCGCGCCGTCGCCACCGACCGTCACGCCGACGGGCCTGCCCCAGACGCGGCCCGGACTGTCCACGCTCCCCGTCAGCCAGCCGGATGCGAAATCCTCCGGCTGCCCCGCCGTGCCATCCGCGAACGGCACGCGCACCACCTTGTAGCCCGTCTTCGCCGAGCGATTCCACGATCCGTGATAGGCGATGTAGATGCTGTCCTTGTATTCTTGTGGCGCAGCAAACCGGTCGCCGAACGCGATACCGAGCGCGGCGGAATGTGCCGGGAGGGCCACCTCCGCCGGTACCGCGCTCGCGCATCGCGACGGGTCGCCGTACTCCGGGTTGGGCGTCGTGCCGTTGTAGCAGAAAGGCCAGCCGTTGAAGCTGCCGTCCCGCACGATGCGCACTTCGTCGGGCGGGATGTTATCGCCGATGCTGTCACGCCCGTTGACCGTCGCCCAGATCGTATTTGTGCCCGGCTGCCAGGTGAAACCGACCGCGTTGCGCAGCCCCGTCGCGAACAGCCGGCCGTTCGTGCCATCCGGATCGTAGACGCTGATCGCGGCACGGCGATCGTCCTTTTCGTTGCAGACATTGCACGACGAACCGATAGCGACATACATCTTGCCGTCAGGGCCAAAGGCGACCGTGCGCGTCCAATGATCGGTCGGGGGCGGCAGGTTCGGGACGATGACCTGTTCATCACCCTGCGGCTGCATCGCGTTATTCGGCGCGGAAAACCGCGACACCTGATTCGTCTCGCCGACGTAGATCCAATCCTCATAGAACGCGATGCTCGACGGCAGATTGAGGCCGCTGGCGAAGACGACCACATCGTCCGCTGCGCCATCGTGGTTCGCGTCGGGCAGGGCGAGGATGCGGCCATTCGCGTCCGCAACGAAGAGCATGCCATCCGACGGCCGCACCGCCATGAAGCGGGCCTGACCGACACCGGACGCGTACACACCGATGTCGAATCCCGCCGGGAGCGTGACCGTGCCGCTGGGGAGATCGCGCGCCTCGGTACTGGCCGATGACGCCTTTCCCGCAGTGGACATGCCGAACCCGAGCGGAAGGCAGACGAGCAAGAGCGCGACACCGACGAGACGAGAGCGCATAGAAACCCTCCGATGCAATGAGACCACACCCCAGGACATAGTACACACTTCATCGCTTGCGTGTCTCACTCGCCCGGAAACCAATACGTGCCGCCCGGTTGATCGCGAGCGGCACTGCCGTGGCATTTATTCCATCGTTTCCACTCCGCCTCACGCCACGCGGAAAGCCGGGGCGCCCGTGGCTGTGCAGTAGTATCCGTTCGCCGTCTGCGTCACCTGACCATTCACGCAGTTCGAGTTCGTGTCCGTGTACTGTCGCGAAGCGGAAACGGCGGCGTACGCCGAGATGCCCGAATAGCCGTAGGAGTTCGCGCTCACGTAGCTCGGCGCGACGTACGCGTTGGCGTAGGCCGGGGCGTAATCGGGATAGACGGGGTGGATGCGTTGCCCGGTAGCGGCGTTGACATCAATCAGGTTGCCACTCGTGTCGGTAACGACGGAGACCTCGCCGTAGCGCGGATCGAAGTAGGTGCTCACCACCGCGTTCGCCGGATAGGCGGATTGCGCACCGACCGCCATCGCGGGCAGGAGGCCGAGAATAACCAGGGCAACGCCTGCGGCGACGATCAGCAGCCGACGGCGAGCCGGGCGGCGCGTGGCCCGATCCGCGCGAGATGCGACCAGCATCGGGAAGGGGCGAATCTTGATGCGCGATGAAAACATGGGAATCCTCCGAATCATGAATGAGACCTGTGTGAGCAGTGTGCCGGGCCACTCCCGGTACACTCTCACGATACGGCGCACCGATGAGAGGACACGATCACGCAAATGAGGAAATGGTGAGAGACGCGCGATGCCGCTTGCGGCACTACCGGAAACATTGACAAGGCATGGGGAGACGTAGTATTCGCTGCGTGCGGGAGCAATCGTGACAAAGGTGGTGGCGAACTCCAAGGAAGGTACCGGAACATGGCGGAGCGCGTCGAAACGGATGTGGCGATCGTCGGCGGTGGGCCGGTGGGCCTCACGCTCGCGATGGATCTCGCTGGGCGCGGCATCCGCGTGACGGTAATCGAGGAGCGCGAGCGCGGCGCGCTGCCGAGCGTCAAATGCAATCATGTCGCCGCCCGCTCGATGGAGTTGTTCCGCCGTCTCGGCGTCGCCCGGAAACTCCGGGATGCCGGCTTACCGGCAGACTATCCTAACGACATCGCCTACCGCACAACGATGACGGGGCGGGAGATTACCCGCATCCCGATTCCCTGCCGCCGCGACCGCTATACTGCCACTGGTGGCCCGGATACCTGGTGGCCGACCCCGGAGCCGCCGCACCGGATCAACCAAATCTACCTCGAACCGATCCTGTTCGCGCATGCCTCAGCGACACCCGGTGTCACGATCCTCAATCGCGCCCGGTTCGAAGCGCTCGCGCAAGAGGACGATGGCGTGACGGCGGAGATGCGCGATCTCGATTCGGGCGAACGAACGCGGATCGCTGCGCGCTATCTCGTCGGCTGCGATGGCGGAAAATCAGCGGTGCGCCATGCCATCGGCGTGCGGCTTTCCGGCGATCCGGTCGTCCAGCGCGTCCAATCGTCCTACATCCGCGCGCCGCACTTGGGATCACTCCAGCGCGGTGTGGCGGCGTGGGGGAACATCTCGCTCAACCCGCGCCGCAGCGGCACGGTCTACGCCATAGACGGCCGCGAAACCTGGCTGATCCACAACTACCTCCGGGACGACGAGGCGGATTTCGACGCGGTTGACCGCGATTGGGCGATCCGCACGATCCTCGGTGTCGGCCTGGATTTCCGGTACGAGATGATCAGCAGGGAAGACTGGTTCGGACGCCGCCTCGTCGCCGACCGGTTCCGTGACCGCCGCGTCTTCCTGTGCGGCGACGCGGCGCATATATGGGTGCCCTACGCGGGATATGGCATGAACGCCGGCCTGGCGGATGCGGCAAACCTTAGCTGGTTACTTGCCGCCCACATCAATGGATGGGGATCGGCAGGTATCCTGGATGCGTACGAGCGCGAGCGCCAGCCGATCACCGAGCAGGTCTCGCGCTTCGCGATGGATCATGCCCACGCGATGGCGAAGCAGCGCCGTGGCGTCCCGACCGAGATCGAGGAGGAGGGCGCCGACGGCGAGGCGGCGCGCGCGGCGGTTGGCAAGGCGGCCTACGACCTCAACGTCCAACAGTACTGCTGCGCGGGGCTGAACTTCGGCTACTACTACGATCAGTCGCCGATCATCGAGTACGACGGCGCACCGCATCCGCCGTACTCGATGGGGGATTTCACCCCCTCGACGGTTCCCGGCTGCCGGACGCCGCACCTCTGGCTTGCCGATGGGCGGTCGCTCTACGACGCGCTCGGCCCGGACTATACCCTGCTACGCTTCGATCCCGCAGTCGCCGTTGACGGCCTGCTCAATGCCGCCGCCGCCCGTCGTCTCCCGCTCCAACTCCTTGATGTCGTCGCGGATGAGGGAATCGCCGTGTATGACACCCAACTCGTCCTTTCACGGCCCGATCAGCATGTGGCGTGGCGCGGTGATGTGCAACCAACGGAGCCACTTGCCCTGATTGATCGGGTGCGTGGTGCCGTGCCAGCATGAACCAATCAGCCGGGTTGCGGCGAATGCATCGACCTCCCGTCGCGCCGCGACCTGGCCGCACGCGAACCTTTTTTTATGCGGTCATCCCGATGTTGAAGGCTGCGGTGTACCCATCACCGTCCTTGATCAGCGACAGCAGGAGTTGATCGCCGCCATTCGCATAGATGCCGTCGCGGCTGTTCGGCGTATCCCGCGTGCCACGGCCTGCGTACGGCGCCTGCATGTATACCTGATCGGTTAGGGCATCATCGAAGTAGAGCTGCGAGGTCATCTGTTTGCCCGTGTTCGCCGTCGGGTCGGTGCGCACCTTGAAGTGGATATGCACCGCTCTCCCCCGGTACCAACCGGGGTAAATCGTGGTGAACCGCACCATCCCGCTTTCGTCCGTCACCTGCGTGCCGCGCAGGAACTTCTTGCCCACGGAGTTGTTCGCCCGCTCGTCTGAGTAGACACCGAGCGCGTCGCAGTGCCAGATGTCCACCGTCGCGCCCGCGAGCGGCGCGCAGGCGGTGCCGCCGATACTCGAGATGTTGAAGGTCAGTTGCAGCGGCATCCCGTCCTTGATCGTGCCGTCCGCAGGGTCGGTGCGAATGTCGGAGCGGTACAGCAATTCGTCCACGAAGTACGGTCCTTCGGTCTCCTCCGGAGTCACGACGCAGACCGAGGGCGTCGCAGCCGAGGTCTGGGCGGCGATGCTTGCCGGGGTAGCGTCACTACTCGATGCCGCCCGTGCGGCGAGGCTCGTCGCGAGTAGAGCGGCGCCGGAGACGCCGAACAGGGCGAGAATCTCCCGACGACTATGTACCCGACCGATAGGAAGATCATCGTTGGCCATCGTTCATACCTCCATAGAGTACCGCCTGATTGGCAGCCCGCCGCATCATGACCGGGAGGTTCCCGGTGCATCGCATCCCTATCGTCGGGCACGCGGATGAGAAAGCGACGGGAGACAAATGGCAAGACGATGAGAAAGCATGCAACGATCCCGAGGGCTTTCGCGTCGCGCCCCCTACGGTCTTCCAGCATTCGCGATCAGCCGGATCAGCCCAAGTCCGCCGAGTGGCACGAGTACGACGACGGCAGCGACGCCGATCAGCGTCTCAATTAAACTGCCCCGATCAATACCGCCGCCCGTCGCCACCGATGAGGGGATCGGCGGCACGGATGGTGGTGCGACCGCCGATGGAGTTTCGACCGTGGCCGGGATCGCCGGGGCCGGTGCGGGCACGGTGCCGGACACGACACTCCCGCTTGGCGCGGTCGGGGCGGCGGCCGATGGGGCAGCGGCGGTGCCTGCTTGCGCGATCAGCGGCGCGGCGGCCGAGACGACGGCGGCGCAGGCAGCCGTTGCCGCGATGACAAGAGCGACGATGAGCGGGACGGCACGAATAGGTCGCAGACGCTGCATAGAGAACTTCTCCTTCTCCCTCCCGCCGCATCCCGACCACGACATGCGAGTGGGGGATGCGGCGGGACACAATCTGTCAGGCCGGGGTATCTGCGGGCAGAATGCTCTCGCCCAATGTCTGCATCAGGCGATTCGCCCACGCGAACATCGCTGTCGCGTGCGTCACGTCGAGGATTTCCATATCCGACATCCCCAGCCGCCGCAGTGGCGCAAGATCGGCGGCAGTCATCCCTTCCGGGTCGCGCGTCAACTTACCGGCGTAGGCAACCACCGCCCGCTCCCGCTCGCCGAGTTCGGTGTCCACACCCTCGTCGAGCAGCCGCTGCATCGCGTCGGTCTCCTTCGTCAGTTGCACGAAGCGACGGGCATGGACCGAGGTGCAGTAGACACAGCCGTTGATCAGCGACGCGGCGACCGCCGCCAACTCGCGATCCGACCGCCGAGCGCCGCGCGGGCCGTACATCACGGCGTTGAACAGGCCGGTGCGCTCGCGCAGCGCGAGCGGATCGTGCGCGAGCGTGGCATAGTATGCCCGGCCGTCCGGCGAAGGCGCGACCTCCGTCACCAGCGCCGCCTGTTCGGGCGTCGCGCCGACATCGTCCACCGTCTCGACCCACGGACGCCAGGTGACATTGCCCATCGTAAAGAGCGGTCGCTGCTCGATACTCATGCTTTTGTTTCCTCCGCGAGTAGGCGCAGGCCGACAAGGGTACGTGCCTGAAAACTGACGAGGGCGATCAGTTGCGAGATCGTAACGATGTCGCGCGGGGTTAAACCGGCCGCTTTCAATGCCGCGATGTGCGCCGGTGTCGCCGCGCCCGGCTCCCGCGCGAGGAGGTCCGTGTGCCGCAGGATCGCCACCTCGCGCGCCGACAGGCCCGCAGTATCGGCCTGCGGCACCATCGCGGCGAGCGCCGCATCGCTCGTTCCCATCGCCCGCAGACGGTCGTGGTGCCACGCGGTCAGCGCCGGACTCGGCGTCAGCGCGGCGGCTCGGTACGCGATCATTTCGCGTTCCTTGCGGCTGACACCCGCCGGATCGTCCGGTTCGAGTAGCGCGCGAAAACTTCCCTGCGCATAGCGCACCACGTCCGGTCGCTCCGCGCGCACGCGCGCCAGGGGCGCGTCGGCCGCCAGACCGGCGAGTTGGTTGATCACGTCGTCCCCATCGGCATCAGTCGAGATACCCGCCGGTTCCGGTTTGATCGCGTCTGCCATTTTCCCCACCTTCACTATCGCGATTGCAGTCCACACGCAGATCGTCCATGTTAGCGCCATCGTACACCCGATGCCGCTCTACACGCACCGTTGGCCGCAAGATTGCTAAGGGAAAGGTAGGGGTGTCATGTTCGGGACCCGAAAGGCGGCAGTAGCGTGCATGAATCCGAGGGAGAAACGACGCTGCGTGCAATGCGCAATATCCGGCGTCACCTGACAGTGGCATTTCTTGCCGTCGAGCAGATGTGCCGGAAGTTCGCGTTGTTCCCACCCGCCCAACGGTTATGCTCCATCGCAACGGACGCGCTCGGCAGCATCCGCGACGAGGTCGTCGCAATTGAGGCGCGCGTCATGCAACGGGAACAACGGGAACAGCACTTGCCGGAGCAGTTTCCGGAGCATCCGTCCAAGTTTTGACCCCGTGAAGAACCTGGTGCGGCGCGGAATCCGCCGCGAAACTCGACCGAATGCTCGTGGGAGCGGAAGGGGGAATAATGCCGAGGCAACGAATCGCTATCGTCAACGATGACGCGGTGTACATGGAACTGATGAAGGACTTGCTGGACGAAGAGGGTTATAAGACGACGATTTGGGATCGCAACGACAACCCGTATCAGGTCATCAAGCGCGAGCGACCCCATCTCGTCATTCTCGATATCCGCCTGCAGAATCCCGATGAGGGCTGGAAGGTGCTCGAACAAGTCCGACTCGACCCGATGACGACGAATATCCCGGTCATCGTCTGCTCGGCGGACACGCAATTCCTGCGATGGAAGCGCCGCCAGTTGCGCCAGATGGATTGCGAAGTGCTCGAAAAGCCGTTCCGCCTCGAAGACTTGCTGCGCGACGTGCGGAAGATGATCGGCGAACCTGAGTAGCGCGATCCCTCGTCCTCTCGCATTGCTACCGCACTCCAAAGGGCGGGGAACCCAACCCCCGGCCCGTAGCCAGTCGCCGCGTGACGCGGTATTCTTGTGCTCTCGGCACATGGGCACGCGGCGGTGCGCGACGCGCCACGATACTTCGCGAAGGATGAGGCTGCCATGCAACTTGAAGCGAGTCTACACGACGTCCCGTGGAGAGAGATTCCGGCCCACGCGCGCACCATCGAAGCCCTCGGATTCGATAGCATCGCCCAACCGGAACTGCGGCGCGATCCGTTCCTGCCGCTGACGCTCGCCAGCACCGCAACTGAGCGTGCCCGGCTTGTTACATCGGTTGCCATCGCCTTCCCGCGCAGCCCGATGGCCAATGCTTACACCGCATGGAACCTGCAGGAGATGTCGAACGGGCGGTTCGTCCTCGGTCTGGGCACGCAGGTCAAGGGGCATATCGAGCGCCGGTTCAGCACTGTCTGGGGTTCGCCGGGGCCGCGACTGCGCGACTATATCCTCGGCCTCCGGGCGGTCTGGGAAACGTGGCAGAACAAGACACCACTCGATTTCAAGGGCGAGTTCTACGCGATGGACCTGATGACGCCCGAATTTAGCCCCGCGCCGCTCGACGTGCCGCCGCCCGGCATTCAGATCGCCGCCGTCAACTCCTACAACATTCAACTCGCCGGGGAACTCTGCCAGGGGTTGCGCATCCACCCATTCTCGACGCCCGCGTACACGCGCGAAGTCATCTGGCCGAATGTCGAAATCGGCGCGAAGAAGTCGGGGCGGTCACTCGATACCTTCGAGATGATCGGCGGCGGCTTCATCGCTACCGGCGCGACGGAAGAAGATGTTCAGGCCGCGCGGGAGCAGGCGCGCTACCGGATTGCCTTCTATGCCTCCACCCGCACCTACCTTCCCGTCCTCGAACACCACGGCTGGGAAGCGATGAACGGCGATTTGCGCCGCCTGATCGCGCAGCAGCGGTGGAGCGATCTCGCGACCGTCGTCCCTGATGAGGTGCTGGACGAGTTCTGCGTCTCCGGCACGTACGACACGATTGTCTCCGGCATCAAAGCCCGCTCCGAAGGCGTCGTAGATTGCATCGGTTTCCCGCTTCCGACCGACCTCATCGCGCCGAGCGACGACTATCTCGGGGCGCTCAACGCTCTCCGCACCATCACCTCAGCATCGGAAGGGCGCTGAAGCCGGAAATATCTGAACCGCCAAGGACACCAAGGATGCCAAGAAGTGCGGAGAGAACGAACAAATCTCTCTTCTCTACCTTCTTGGCGTCCTTGGCGGTTTGACCGTGTTACGCCGATGCGGGCCGGAACTTCGGGAGTGTGATTTCATTCGTCACGTCATCGTAGACGAGTTCGACGGGCATGCCGATCTTGACGTGTTCGGGGTCAGCCTGCACGTCAATCAGGTTCGACATCATCCGCACGCCCTCTTCCAATTCGATCAATGCAACGACGTAAGGCAATTCCTCTGCAAATCCCGGTGCGCGATTGGCGTGGACGATCGTGAAGGCGTGCAGGACGCCCTTGCCGGAAACTGCCTCCCACGAAAGATTGCCGGAAAGCGTGAATGGGCTCATGCCGCGCGGATAAAAGAAAAACTTCCCGGTGTCGTTGCACCGTTGAATCTTCATCGCGTGCGCCTTCAAACTCTCCCAGTACGGCGCGGTGACCGGATCGGCCTTTGGCAACGGTTTCTTGTAGTCGGCCATCGTTATACCCTCCCAAGGATTGCCGTACCGGCCGACGAGAGCACACCGCCCGTACCATGGACGACGGCGAGTTTGGCATCCTTGACCTGGCGAATGCCCTGGTCCTGATAATCGTGGCGCAGTTGGCGTACCGCTTCGATGATCGCGAACATGCCGTACATGCCGGGATGGTTGTAGGAAAGCCCACCGCCGTTCGTATTCATCGGGAAATCGCCGCCCGGCGCGGTGCGCTGGTTGCTGACGAACGCGCCACCCTCACCCTTGGCGCAGAAGCCGAGTTCTTCCAGCGACAAGAGCACGGTATAGGTAAATGAGTCATAGATCATCGCCAGATCGAGGTCGGCGTGCTTGACGCCCGCCATCTCGAAGGCACGCCGCCCGGAGTGCCGCGCCGCGAAGGCGGTCAGACTCGGCATCTGCGAGATCATCGCGTGGTCGTGCCCTTCGCCGACACCCAGCACGGCAATCGGCGTCTGCTTCAGGTCGCGCGCCCGCTCGATAGAGGTCATCACGTACGCGCCCCCCGCGTCGGTGACGAGGCAGCAATCGAGCAGATTGAACGGCCACGAGATCAAGCGGGAATTCAGCACGTCCTCGATCGTGATCGGGTCGCGCATCATCGCTTTCGGGTTGAGCATCGCCCACTTGCGCGTCGCGACCGCGATCTCCGCCAGTTGCTCCTTGGTCGTACCGTACTCGTACATGTGGCGAGAGCAGGCCATCGCGTACGCGCCGACGGGCTGCGGCAAACCAAATGGCGCTTCGAACTGGTTGCGGAGCGCATCGGGCGAGGACGGGTACCCCGGCATGCCGACCCGCGAGCGACCGCTCTCGCCGTGCGTGACCAGCGCCACTTCGCACCGCCCGGTCGCGATTGCCGTCGCGGCGTGCGCGATATGGATGACGAACGACGATCCGCCGACCGATGTTGTGTCCGTCACCTTCGGCTCGATGCCGAGATATTCGCCGAGTTCGAGCGTCGAGATGCCCGCCGTGAACAACCCGTCCACGTCGTCCTTGGTCAGCCCCGCCTCCGCGAGCGCCGAGCGCGCCGCCTCGGCATGCAGCATGATCGCTGGTTTGTCCGGCACCCGCCCGATCTGATCGGACTCCGCCACCCCGACGATGGCTGTCTTCCCCGAAAGACTCTCCATAATTGCCCCTCTTCCTAATCGTCGGAACGAAACCGGGGAGAACCGCAAAGACGCAAAGGACATGAAGGTCGCAAACGAAAGAAGGGTTTGAAATCCTTTCCCTTCTTTGCGCTCTTTGCGTCTTTGCGGTTCATACTCGGTTTGTCCTCCCCTACACCCACGTCAGTTCGTGATACGGTTCGATCTTCGTGCCCCAGAAGCTGAGGCCGTTGCCGACATCCACCCACGCGCCCGGCGGGATCGCCTCGATCTCCTTGCCGAAGTCCGACCGGTTCTTCTGCTCCTCCAAGTCGGGGCTGAAGGCCTGCGGGATCACTGTGCAGAGTTCCTCGACCGTCCAGCGATGGTCGGCACGCAGGGTTTTGATGATCTTCGGCTGCGCCATCAGGGCGACATTGTAGCCAAAGGAGCCGAAGATGTGCCCGTTGATCTCCTGCGCGGCGTCGCTGGCCAGAAAGGCAATCAGCGGCGCGACATTGTCTGGGTCGCGCTCGGTGCCTTTCGCCAGCTCACTCGGCATTTTGCCGGTATGCGCGACCGCCTGCACTGCGCGTGGGATCGAGTCAATCATCCGGGTGTGACCGGTTGGCAGGATGGCGTTGGCGGTCACGCCGTACCGCCCGAGGCCATTGGCGCAACTGAGCGTCAGGCCGATGATGCCCGCCTTCGCGGCGGCGTAGTTCGGCTGGCCCGGCGCACCGAACGCCGATGTGGACGAGAAGTTGATGATCCGGCCCGACCGCTGCTCGCGGAAGCGCACCGATGCGTGGCGGGACGTGTTGAACGTCCCCTTGAGATGCACGTTAATGACCGCCAGCCATTCCTCCTCGGCCATGTTGAAGATCATCCGGTCGCGCAGGATGCCCGCGACATTGACGACGATGTCAATCTTACCGAAGGTGTCCACCGCTTGCTGGATCATGCCCTCGGCGGCCTCGTAATCGGTGACCGAATCGGTATTGGCTACCGCGTTGCCGCCCGCCGCCGTAATCTCCGCCGCTGTCGTCGCGGCGGGGCCGCTATCCACGCCATGCCCGTCGAGGCTCGCGCCGAGATCGTTAACGACAAGCGACGCGCCTTCCTGCGCAAGCAGGAGCGCGACCCCTCGACCAATCCCCCGGCCCGCACCGGTGACGAGCGCGACTTTTCCATCAAGCAGTCCCATTATCCGTTCCCCCTCACTTCTTCTTGTTCTTGGCGTCGTAGTACGCGCGGCGCTCCCACAATTCGACGCCGGGCGCGATCTCTTCCCAACTCTCCGGGTCCGCCTGCATGGCGGCGGTGCCGCGCGCCGGTCGCTCCATCCCCGGTAGTTGCACCGGCTCGGGCAACTTCACCGCGTCGCCGATATGTTTGGGGACGATCTCCGCCAGTTCGGACGCCTTCCACCGCCGCTCGGCCTGGAAGACATCCGCGAGTTCCCAGTGGGAGTACATCTGGATGACGTTGCCGCGCACGCCGAAGAACTGCCCGTTGACGTTCGCCGCGTCGTCCGTGCCGAGGTAAGCGACCATCGGCGCGACGTTGGCAGGGTCACCCTCCGTTCCCTCCGCCAGTTCGCTCGGCGATTTGCCTTCGTGCTCATTCGCGAACTGCTGACCGCGCGGCGTGGAGTCAATCATTCGCGTCGTCGCGCCGGGGAGGATCGCGTTCGCCGTCACGCCGTATTTGGCGAGACTGTTCGCGAGCACGGCAGTAAGACCGAGGATGCCATACTTCGCTGCGCCGTAGTTCGGCTGTCCGGGGCTACCCCACGCCGACACACTAGAGAAGTTGATGATCCGACCGCTCCCCTGTTCGCGGAAGTGCGCCGCTGCGTGGCGGGACGTATTGAATGTGCCGTTCAAATGCACCGCGACGACGATGTCCCACTCCGCCTCGGACATGTTGAAGATCATCCGGTCGCGCAGGATACCCGCGACATTGACGAGGATGTCCAACTTGCCGAAATTATCAATCGCCTGCTGAATCATCTCGCCCGCCGCGTTGTAGTCCGCGACGGAGCCGGTATTGGCGACAGCATTGCCGCCCGCTGCCTTGATCTCATTGACGACCTGCTGGGCGACCGATACATCAGTCCCCTCGCCCCCCAGGCCGGTACCAAGGTCATTGACGACGACGGACGCCCCCTCCGACGCGAGCAGCAGCGCGATCGCTCGCCCGATGCCCCGCCCCGCCCCGGTGACTACCGCCGATTTTCCGTCCAGTTTGCCCATGCGTCATCCCTTTCGTGCTAGACCTGTCGGAACTCGATGATCTGTGTCGTGCGGTCCCAGATCGCGAACTGACCAACCGCCAGCGCGCCGGGGTTAATCAGATAGCGGCGGCGCGGATCAAGCGTTAGTCTCCCCCGCGCGATGTCAATCGTGCCGCGCTCGTCGCGGGCGCTCCGGTAGTGCGTATGCCCGGAGAAGGTGATCCGCGCGCTGCCTTCACGCTCCGGCGCTTCCGGCGCGCCTAGCACGCGCAGGAGCGGGTTGGCCTGCCCCCACTCGTCCCCCTCATGCGTGAGGCAGACATCCTCGATCACGATGCGCTCGCGCAAGTCACTAAGGAGCCGAATCGTTTCATCGCGCAGCTCTCCCTCCTGACGCGCCGCCGCGAGAGCGATTTCCCGCTCGTGATTGCCATAGACGCCGACGACGTGCCACTCCGCAAGCGCCAGCGCGCACGCATCCGCCTGCTCCGTGCGGTCTATCAAATCACCGAGCAGCGCGATCGTCGCTACCCCTTCCGCACCGCACACGGTTAAGGCCCGACTCAGCGTCGCGTGCGCGCCATGGACATCCGCAAACAGCCCCACGACCGCGCCGAGATTCATGCTGCCCCGTTCGTTCCCGGCACAATCAAGCAGTCCACCACCCGCGCACCCTCGCCTTGGTCGAAGACGAGCAGCGGGTTGATGTCAATCTCACTGACCACATCGCGCAGATCGAGACAAAGTTGCGAGAATTTGCTGAGAATGTCCACGACCGCATCGCGATCGGCGGGAGCCGCGCCGCGCGTCCCTTCGAGGATTGCCGCCCCGCGCAACCGGCCGAGCATCGCGCGGCTGTCATGCTCGGTGAGCGGCGGGACACCGAGCGAGACATCTTTCAACACCTCGACGAAGATGCCGCCCAATCCGACCGCGACCGCCGGGCCATATGCCGGGTCTCGCGTCATGCCGACGATCATTTCGCGCCCGCCGGACACCATCTCCTGCACGAGCACACCGCCAAGTTGCGCTTCCGGCTTGTATTTCCACGCATTCGCAATGATCGTCTCGAATCCGGCGCGGACCGCGCCGTCGTCGCCAACACCGAGCAGAACGCCGCCCGCCTCGGTCTTGTGCGCGATGTCCGGCGATTCGATCTTGAGGACGACCGGATAGCCGATCTCCTTCGCCGCCGCGACCGCTTCATCGGCGTTCGTCGCCAGCCGTTCCCGCGTGACGGGGATGTCGTAGAGGGCGAGCACGTCTTTCGCGGCCCGCTCGACGAGTGGCTTCCCGTTCGAGGCAGCGACAAGGGCGCGCGCCTTTTCGGCGACGCCGCTCTCCGCGCCGGACGGGCGGGCGATTGCCTGCCGCGTCCGCTGGTAATCCGCGTAGCGGATCAGCGAGCGCACGGCGCGCAGGCTGTTTTCGGTCCCTTGCAGGAACGGAACACCGTCCCAATGCATTGTCGGCTCGACCGGGTCCTGATCGTACCGCCGCCCGTCCTGCACGCGGCCCGTGACGAGCGACATGATGAGGAAGACCTTGTCCGGGAACCGCTCCGGCATCGCCCGCAAGACCTCACCGACCGGTGTCTGCAAATCAACGCGGCTCGGGTACGCCTGACCGTAGATGACGGTGTGGATGTTCGGGTCCTCGGCCATCGAGACGAGCGAGCCTTCGAGGATTTCCGGCTGCGTCGCCGCCTGCCCCGTGGTGTCGAGTGGATTGCCGACGGTGCCGTACTCCGGGATGACCGGCTTCAGTTTCGCGACCGTTTCCGGCGCGAGTTGCGGCAAGGAGATACCGAGGTCCTGGCTGAGGTCCGCGACGAGACCGCACGCACCGCCGGAAACGAAAATCGTCCCAAGGCCGGGACCTTTCGGCAGCCGCCTGGCGTGAAAAACGGCCAGCGTCTCAATCATTTCATCGAGATTGTAGACACGAACAACACCAGACTGTCGCATAATCGCGTCGGCAATCGCGTCCGACCCGACAAGCGAACCGGTGTGCGCCTGTGCCGCCCGCTTGCCCGCCTCCGACCGCCCGATCTTGAGGACGACGAGCGGTTTTTGCCGCTCTGCTGCCATCTCGGCAACGCGCAGGAACTTCTGTGGATCGCGGAACTGCTCAATGAAGCAGCCGATCACGCGCGTTTCGTCGTCCTCGATGTAGTAGCGCATGAAATCCGTCGCGTCGAGATCCGCCTCATTGCCCGTCGTAATGACGTACGAATAGCCGAACTCTCGCTCCAAGGGCGGGATGACGACGCTGTACGCGAGCAGGCCGCTCTGGAAAATAATGCCGATCGGGCCGCGCCGCACATTGGCGTACGCGCCGGATTTGGCGACCAGACTGGCGGGCGTGCTGATCAGGCCGAGGCAGTTGGGGCCGACAACGCGGATGCCCGTCCGCTGGGCAAATTCCCGCACCTCGTCCTGCCGCCGGTGCGCCTCGTCGTCGCTCTGCTCGCCGAAGCCGCTAGTGATGATATTGACCGCCCCGACCCCCGCGCGCTCAGCCTGCCCGAGGACATCGAGCACGAGATTGCTCGGCACGACGACCATCGCGAGGTCCACACTGCCGGGAATCGCATCGAGCGTCGGGTAGCACGGCGAACCGAGCACTTCCTGATGGCGCGGCGTGACGCCGAAAACATCGCCCTTGTAGCCATTGGCGAGCATCAAGCGATGGATATTGTACGCGAACCCCGGTCGTGGCGTCGCACCAACAATCGCAACGCGCTTCGGATGGAACAACGCATCCATCGCACGCGTGAAGTCTTTTGACTCACTCGCCGCCCCATTCGTCCCTGTCGCAGCACGCGTGTATGGTGTCTGCGGTGTCGTCGTCATCCCCACATCCCCTCCGGAAAGACGAACAAAATAAGCAAAGGGTGGCGG
>JBBRLR010000087.1:0-19276 GCA_038231255.1 Thermomicrobiales bacterium
GGCGGGTACGACAATGGGCAGACGTCGTCAAACTCCACCTCGCCACCAGCCATCCCGGTCAAGCGCTCTGGCATCTCCTCGCCGCCGCCTTTCCCCCTTTATGAATAATGCAGGCTAGATCGGAATCGCCGCTCTCGTGAGCAGGAGGAAGGCAGATGCGCTACGGTCTGGAAGTGCCGAACTGCGGTGAGTACGCGGATGCCCGTCTCCTCGCCACGCTCGCGGCGGAGGCGGAAGCGGCAGGGTGGGACGGATTCTTTCTCTGGGACCACATCGCCACCGCCGCCTCACCCTTTACCCAATCCACTGGCCGGGATCCGCTCGTTGATCCCTGGGTCGCATTGACGGCCATCGCGATGCGCACCGAGCGCATCCGCATCGGGCCTCTGGTCACGCCGCTGTCGCGCAGACGACCGTGGAAACTGGCACGGGAGAGTGTGACGCTCGATCACCTTTCCGGGGGCCGCCTGACCCTTGGCCTCGGCGCGGGCTTCCCGGGGATCGCGGCGGACGAGTTCGCGCGCTTCGGAGAGGCGGACGATCCGACCACACGGGCGGCCAAACTGGACGAGGGGCTGGACATCCTCGCTGGCCTGTGGAGCGGCGAGCCGTTCCGCTACGACGGCGCGCAGTATCAGGTACACGAAACGGTCTTCGTGCCGAAACCGCGCCAATCGCCCCGCATCCCGGTCTGGATCGGCAGTTCGTGGCCGCACAAGGCGCCGTTCCGCCGGGCGGCGCGGTGGGATGGTGTCATCCCGATCCGCCTCGATGGGCCGATGACACCCGACGACGTGCGGGATTCCCTCGCCTACATCGGGCAGCATCGCACCAGCGACGCACCGTTCGATCTCGTCAGCGTGGGCGTGACCCCACCGGGTGACGCGGCCACCGAAATCGTCCAACCCTACGCTGATGCGGGTGCGACGTGGTGGGTCGAACTGGTTGGGCCATTCCGCGGATCGCTCGCGGAAATGCGCGCCCGCATCGCGGCGGGGCCACCGACAGTGTCCTTATCTCGATGATTGCAGAAGGAGATAATGTTGTGAGTACTACACCGTCGGACATCACGCAATTCAAGGAGATGATCGTCCAGGAATGGACCGACTCGGCGACCGTCGCCTCGTGGCGCGCGTCGCATCCGCGGTTCTTCACCCAGTTGCATCAGGCGACGCAGATCGTCGTCGAGGCGGCGCGCGTGCGGCCGGGGATGCAGGTCCTCGACCTCGCCTGCGGCACCGGCGAGCCCGCCCTCACCCTCGCTGAGGCCGTCGGGCCGCAAGGGCACGTCACCGCGACCGATCTCGGGCCGGGCATGCTCGCGACCTGCGAGGAGAACGCCCGCGCGCAGGGGCTGACGAACATGTCCTTCCAGGTGGCGGACGCCCACGCGCTGCCCTTCCCGGACCAAACATTCGATCGCGTCACCTGCCGCTTCGGAGTGATCTACTTCGCGGACTGCGGACAGGCAATGCGTGAAATCCACCGCGTGCTGAAGCCGGGAGGCCGCGTGGCGCTCGCTGCATGGGCGCCGCTCGATCAGAACCAGTTCATGATGATCCCGCTAATGCCCTTCGTCACGCGCGTCGCCGTGCCACCACCGCCACCCGGTGCGCCCCACCCCTTCAAGTATGCCGAGGCGGGTAGCCTCTCCGCAGAACTCGCGGCCACCGGCTTCGGCCACATCGAGGAATCGTTCCGCGCATTAACCCTGCCCTTCCCCAGCACACCTGAGGAGCAGTGGGACCAGTTTTATGGCGGTGCCGCGCCTTTCCACCCGATCATCGACAGCCTCAGCCCCGAGGAGCGCACAGCGGCAATTAACGAGGCTCTCGCGGGCTATCGGGCGTGCTACGACGGAGCGCGCGTGACAACATCCGCGACGATCGTCCTCGCCTCCGCAGTGCGGTGACCTTTCCGTGCAAGGCGAGTTGCAGTTCGACTCTCGTACAGGAGTTTCACCATGGCTACTACAACCTCCGATCAAGCATTGCAAGACTGGGCGGCGCATTGGTCGTCCCACAACATGGAGCGCCTACTCTCGATCTTCACCGACGATTGCATCTACGAAGACGTCACGCTCGGCGTCGTCAATCACGGCAAGGGCGAACTCACTGCCTTCGCCCAAGGCTTCTTCACCGCATTCCCGGACTTCCACGTCGAGTTGCAGTCCCACTTCGACACCGGCGCGTGGGCGGCGGTCGAGTGGACGATGTCCGGTACGCACGAGGGCGATCTGATGGGCACGCCCCCGACGCATAAGTATTTCGCGCTGCGGGGTGCGTCTACGTTCGAGGTAGAGAACGGCAAGATCCGACGGTGCTCAGACTACTGGGACTTCGTCACCTTCGCCAAGCAACTCGGCCTGCCGGTGTCTCCACATAGGAGCGACCGCGTCCATTGAACGGGCCTCAGTGTCTCGTGGGCGCCTGCAGTGATGAGCGCCCACGAGACATACCGCGTCGCAGCCATCAGGGGGTACACGCCGGGCGTTTTGGTGGCCGTACGTGTCCCAGAACGATCCGCGTCTCCGTTTATTCGAAGAGGTTCGGCTGATATTCGAAGACATGCATCCTTCCCACGAAACGAGCCACGGCATATGAGGAGGGTGCGATGGGCGTGCAGATCATCACGATACGAGCGGAGGGATTATCCATGGACGAACGACAACTTCTGTGCGACGAGTGCGCCGCTGTCTGCGCCCGCCTCGCCGGCGTGCAGGCGACCGAGTGGTCCCTCAACCCCGCCACCGGCACGGTGTGCGGCATGATGCGGTGGAGCGAGTACGAGGCGATTGCGATGGGGACGGAATCGCTCTGCCGGGAGGTCGCCTATCTCCGCGCGCCCGGCAGCATCCTCAAGTGCCGCGAGCTTCCCTGCCCGCACCGCCGCACACCGGCGCGGGAGGGTGGGACACGGCCGAACACCGGGTTCGTGCACTACCCGCCCGACTACGACCCGCGCGGCTAATCCCCGTCCGGGGCGATGTCCGCGCCGCAGCGGCCAGCACATACGCGAAGGGAGTACGTCAATGGTCAACAGGCCGCTCTTCCCCCGCACCGCCGCACTGGGGAACACGATGCGTCTCCTCGGTACCTTCATGAACGACTCGCCGTGGGCGCGGCGACGCTTCGAACCCGACATCGCCGATTTCACCTTCGGCAACCCGCACGAGATGGCATTGCCCGGCTACGTGGATGCCCTGCAGCGCGCCGTCGTCCCGCGCGACAAGGACTGGTTCGCCTACAAGGACAGCGAGCCGGAATCGCGCGCGATCGTCGCGGCCTCGCTGCGCGCGTGGGTCGGCATCCCCTTCGAAGCCGAGGACATCGCCATGACGACGGGCGGATTCGGCGCGCTCGCCGCCGCGCTGAAGGCGGTCACCGAGCCGGGCGATGAGGTGATCTACAGCCTGCCGCCCTGGTTCCTCTACGAGATCATGATCGTGGATAACGGCCTCGTCCCGGTGAAGGTCCGGCTGAATCCCGTGTCGTTCGATCTCGACTTCGACGCCATCGCTGCGGCGATCACCCCGCGCACGCGGGTGCTGATCGTCAACACACCGCACAACCCGACCGGCAAGATCTATCCGCCGGAAACGCTCACGCGCCTTGCGGCACTGCTCGATGACGCATCGCGGCGCAACGGCCGGACGATCTACCTCCTCTCCGACGAGCCGTACAACCGAATCGTCTTCGGTGGCGTACGATTCCACAGTCCGGCGGCGTTCTATCCGAATACGCTGCTCGCCTACAGCTACGGCAAAGTGCTGCTGACCCCGGGGCAGCGGATCGGCTATCTCGCGCTGCCGCCGACGATGCCCGACCGCGATCAGGTGATGCAGAGTATCCGCTTGGCGCAGATCGCCAACGGCTACCTCTTCCCGAACGCCCTCCTGCAGCATGCCCTCGCGGACCTCGAGACGCTCTCGATCGACATCCCCCACCTCGAGCGCAAACGGGACCGGATGGTCGTGGCCTTGCGGGAGATGGGCTACAACGTGCATGTGCCGGAGGGAACATTCTATCTATTGCCGCGCTCACCGTGGGAGGACGACGGCGCGTTCACGGAGCTATTGGCGGAGTACGGGGTCTTCGTGTTGCCGGGATCGGTCGCCGAGATCCCGGGCTACTTTCGCATCTCGCTGACGGCGAACGACGCGATGATTGAGCGGGCACTACCGGGCTTCGCGGTGGCCATCGGACGCGCGAAAAAGAGCGCACCCGCGACCCGCACGGCGGCAAGCATCCGCTGACCCATATATTCACCCCCAACCCCCTCTCCATTGCTCGAGCAATGGAGAGGGGGTTGGGGGTGAGGTTCCCCGTTACCGCCGTGGTCCGACCACGGAGGGCGGCTGCGAGCGGCCCCACATCAGCGACCACGGGCTGGGCATCGGGCCGACCGGGGCCTCGATCAGCACGGGCGCGTTCATCGCCAGCGCCTTCTCCAGCGTCGTCTTCAGTTCGGCCGGACTGGAGGCGCGCATCCCCGCCATGCCGAACGACTCCGCCAGTTTGACGAAGTCGGGGTTGTGCAGGTCGGACGCGAGTGTCCGGCCGGCGAAGTTTTCCTGCTGCATCCGCTTGACATTGCCGAAGGCATTGTCGTTGAAGACGACCGTCACCAGCGGGATATTGTGCGCCACCTGCGTCGAGAGTTCCTGCACGTTGTACATGAATCCGCCGTCGCCGTTGATCGAGACGACCTTCTTGTCCGGGTTGCCGACCTGCGCGCCGAGGGCGGTCGCGTAGCCGTAGCCGAGCGTCCCCTGGTAGCCGGAGTTGATGAACGTGCGCGGGTGATAGACGGGGAAGCCGAAGTTCGAAAAGTAGCCGACCTGCGTGCTCTCATTGATGAGGATCGCGTCGTCCGGCATCGCGGCCCGGAGCGCCTTCGCGTAGTCCGACTGCGGCTGGATGGCCGCCATCTTTATTTCCATCCCGGCTTTCAGTTCGTTCAGTTCCTTTTCGCGCGACGGGCGCGCACTGTTGTACTTGCCGACCTGCGCGGCGAGCGCGGCGAGACCAACTTTCGCGTCCGCGATGATGCCGACGGTCGGTTCGAAGTTGCGGCCGACCTCTTCGTCGTCAATGTCCATGTGGATCGTCACCTGCTCCGGCGCGAGGCCCCACTGCGTGGCGGGTTCGACGAAACGTGTGCCGACACCGAGGATGACGTCCGCTTTGGGCAGCAGTTCGCGGCCACCAAGCGAGGTCTGCGCGAGGTATTCGCGATCCGACAGTGCGCCGCGCCCGTTGCGGGACATAACGACCGGCGCTTGCAACATCTCGGCGAGGGCGCGCAGTTCGTTCCACGCGCCGCTCGAAAGGACGCCGCCGCCCGAAATGATCAGCGGGTTCTTCGCCTCGCCGAGCAATTTCGCCGCGCGGTCGAGCGCGTCCGCGTCCGGCGCGGGTCGTTCGCGATCCATCTTCTCCGGCGCGAACAGTTCGACCTCGCTCGTCGTCGCGAGCACATCCGGCGGCACCTCGATCTCGACCGGGCGCGGGCGACCCGTGCGCATCTGCTGGAACGCCTCGCGCACGAGGCCGGGAATTTCCTCCGGCGTCATACCGCGTGCCGCCCACTTGGTGACGGACTTCAGCATCTCCAGCTGGTAAGGAATCTCGTGCAACATGCCGCGCCCGACGCCGATCAGGTCCGACTGAATCTGACCGGACAGGCAGAGCACCGGCGCGGAGCAGGCATAGGCCGTCGAAAGCGCCGCCGTCGCGTTCAGCAACCCCGGCCCCGGCACGACGAGACAGACGCCGACCTCGCCCGTCGTGCGGGCGTAGCCGTCCGCCATGTAGGCCGTCGCCTGCTCATGGCGCGTGTGGACGATGCGGATATTCTCTTTTTCCTCATAGAGCGCGTCAAAGAGCCAGTCTAGTTGCACGCCGGGCAGCGCGAAAATCACCTTCACGCCCTCGCGTTTCAACGATTGGACGAGTGCGTGCCCCCCGGTCAGTTCGGCCATGTGTGTTTCCTCCCGCTACCGTCAAACGACTACGAATCCGTCGCAGAACCGATTGTATACCAGAGATACGCAGGGATGATGGCAAATAAAAGCTCTCTTCTCAACCGTTCACGCGCTCGCGCCATTGTAGCATAGGAAGTTCGAGGTTCGAAGCAACATGGAACCGAACCTCGAACGCATCGCTCAAATCTTCGGTCCATCGCCGAAACGGCCCATGCCGCCGAAGGGCCAGCGGCCGAAAGTCGGCGGGGAGGAGCCGTCGGTGCGGTAGGTGAGGACGGTGAAAGTCGCGTCCTGTGCGTTCTCCTTGGCGCGACGCGGCGGATCGGCGTTCGGTTGCGTCAGCCGCCGCCACACATCGGGGTTCGTCGCGTCGGACACCCACAAGAGCGTGCTCGCCCGCTGGAAGACGCGCATCGCGCCGTGCCCCGGCTCCTCCTGCCAGCCGTCCTCGGGCAGGTGCGCGGCGTACCAGTCGGCGACCGCAGTATAGGTCGTCGGCGCGCGATACCAGAGCGCCGTACCGGTGACGCCGCGCGTCTTGAGCATCGGCACGGGATTGCCCGCCTGCGCGATCGGCACATTATCCACCCGCAGGAGCGTCGCGCCGGGCGGGACGGGCAGCCAAACGGCGGGGTTGAAGGGGGTCGCATTCGCGGCGGCATCGCCGAGCGATTCCGGCCCGGCGGGCGGATCGGGGCGGGTTGTCGCCTGCCGTGCCATTTCCTGCACCCGCCCTCCGGCAGCAATTGCCTGCCGACGCGCGAAGCGATAGATCGCGCTGAGAATCAGCCAAAGGGCGAACGAGACGACGAGCAGGGCCGCGAGCAGACCGATGATCGTTACGAACATTCCGATGCCTCCGAAGCGCCGGGCAACGACGATGAGACGTGTCGCCAGCGCGCGAGCAAGATGAGTAGCGCCCCCGCGAGCAGATACCCGCCGAGCACGTCCGTGGGCCAGTGATGCCCGAGGGCCACCCGCGCCGGGCCAACGAGCAGGATCGCTGCCACAAGGATACTGCAAACAACCCGCTCTCTACTACGTTCCCGACGCCCCACGGGTGACGCAGCGCGGATGATGAGGATGAGTAGGCCGCACAACACAGTGTACATAACGACGTGTCCGCTCGGGTATGCAGGTGATATGGGAATCTGCCCGATCACGCGCGCCTGCTCCGGCGTCGGGCGCGGACGATCCACAAGCTGCTTGAGAATGGAGTTGAGCGGCGACGCGAGCGTCGCGACGAGCATCAGCGCCAGTCCGCGCCGGTTGCCGTACCACCACGCGAGCAGGACGAAGAAGACACTCAGCCCGTACGACTGCGGCGCGTATCCCGGCCACGAAATGGCTTCCCAGAGCCACACCACATGAGACAGGAGATGCGCCTGCGTCCACCGCAGGAGTGTGTCATCGAACCGATCCATCGTGCCGCGCCGAACGAGCAGGGTGAGAGCGAGGAAAGGAGCGAGCATGAGGGTAAGGATGAGGAGAACCCCCCCGCTCCCGCGCACGGGAGCTGGAGGCCATTTGGGCGGTAGGGGCGAGGGGAGACGTATCTTCACGCCTTGAACAGCAACCGCAACCCGACGACAGCGAGCGCGACTGCGAGGCCACGAATGATCCACTTGCTCTGCAGTCGGCGCGACAGTTGCGCGCCGATCTGCGCGCCGAGGACAACGCCGATCGAGAGGCCAATCATCGGGATCCAGCGGATGTCGCCCTGCACCAGGTGCGAGATCGAGCCGACGAGTGCGGAAATGACGAGGATGTAGTGCGAGGTCGCCGTGGCGATGTGCGCGGGGACGCCGAACAAAAAGACGAGCGCGGGCACATGGATGATGCCGCCACCGATGCCGAGGATGCTCGACAGGAACCCAACGACGAACGAGAGCGCCAGCCCGCCCCACATGTTGAATGCATAGGAGAACGTCTCGCCGCTACGATCGGTGATCGTCCTGGCAACCCAGCCGCGCGGCAGGTGGTGCTCCTCGCCGGGCGCCAGCGGCTCGATCTTCGCCTTGCGCGGGTCCGGCCGCACGTTGAGGAAAATCGCGATGGCGATGAGAAAAAGGCCGAAGACAATGTAGAAGGGTCGGCTGGAGAAGAGATTGGAGAGGTACGCGCCAACAATGGCGCCGGGCACGGTCGCCAGTGCAAACCGTGTCCCGGTCCAGAAATCCACCCGCCCCTGCCGAACATACGACGCGGTGCCGGAGAGGGCATTGAAGAAGACGACTGCAAGCGATGTCCCCGCCGCTTCGGAAGGCTTAATGCCGGAGATGAAGAGGAGAAAAATCGGCACCATGATGAAGCCGCCGCCCGCGCCGACCAGCGTGCCATATGTCCCCACCCCGACCCCGACGATGGCCCAGAGTAGCACTTGAACAACCGAATGGCTCACCGACACTCCCGATCCGCGAGACGGCACATCTACGCAGTGGAGTGTAGCACTGGGAAGCGCGCAGTAGGCAGTAGACAGTAGTCAGTTGATCGATCGCACTTTCTGACTACTGTCCACTGACTACTGCCCCGCTGGCTTTTCCGCGCCGCTCGCATCGTCACTACCCTCGGCGGGCGGTGCGGTCTTAATGCCGGGTTGCTCCGGCATATCGGCGGGGTACGCGGTCGCCGGTGTTGCGCGCACATCGGTGCGCTTGCCCTCGGCGGGGTCGTTCGTCTTGGTGCCCGGTCGCGCGTCGTTCTGTTCCGCGTCGTGCATGGTGGCCTCCTGCAGCAATGGCATTTATCGTACGGAGAGAGCCATGCATATGCTGTACCACCGGAAAGCGCAGCCCGTGAACGTACATACGATATTCAATTCCTTGTCGTGGCACGAGGGTTGCATAAGCACAGACGGGAGAACTGGTTCGTTCGTCGTTGGTAGGAGGTTTCTCACATGGTACTGGTAGAGTTCGCGAAGATCAACTTTGGTATCGGTTTGCTCGGCTGGATCATCGTCGGCCTGGTCGCCGGCTGGCTCGCCCACATGGTGATGGGGTCGGGTGGTGGTGGCCTCGTTCAGGACCTGATCGTCGGTCTGCTCGGCGCGCTGGTCGGTGGGTTCATCATCGGCTTCTTCGTCAACGCGAGTTACGGGCTGATCGGCTCGATCGTCGTCGCCTTCATCGGCGCGCTGATCCTGACCGCGATCGTCCGCGCGATCTCGGGCGGCCGCTCGCCCGTCTAATCCCGATCCGCACGAACACGAGAAGGCCGCCCACGTGGGCGGCCTTTTCAGTGGGAGCGCAGGCTGCAGCCTGCGCTCCCACTGCTACCAACGCGAGACGACGACTTTTTTGCGCGTGTAGAAGTCCACGCCGTCGGTGCCGTGGATGTGCAAGTCGCCGAAGAACGAGCCTTTCCAGCCGGAGAAAGGATAGAAGGCGAAGGGCTGCGCGACGCCGACATTAACGCCGATCATCCCCGCCTCGACCTGTTCACGGAAGGCGCGCGCCGACGATCCGCTCGAAGTGAAGACCGTTGCCATGTTCCCAAAGCTCGATTGATTCGCCTGCGCGATCGCCTCGTCCAGCGTCGCGGCGTGCGAGACGGAAAGGACAGGGCCGAAAATCTCGTCGCGGCCCGCCGCCATCTCCGCCGAAACATTGTCCAGAATCGTCGGGCCGAGGAAGTAGCCGGGGCGGTCGAGGTATTCCCGCCCGTCCACGAGCACGGTCGCACCCTCCCGCTCGCTTTGTTCGACGTAGCCGACGACCCGTGCGCGGTGCTCCTCCCGGATCAGCGGGCCGACCAGTACGCCCGGCTGGTCGCCGGGGCCGACGGTCAGTTTGTGCGCCTCGGCCTGCAACGCTTCCAGCAGCGGCCCCTGCACCGCGCCGACCGCGACGGCGACGCTCCCCGCGAGGCAGCGCTCGCCCGCATTGCCGAAGGCGGAGTTCATCACGGCGGGGATCGCCAGATCGAGGTCGGCGTCCGGAAGGATGACGATATGATTCTTCGCGCCGCCCGCTGCTTGCACGCGCTTGCCGTGCTTCGCCGCCTCGGTGTGGACGTAGTTCGCCACCCCCGACGAGCCGACGAACGAGACTGCCGCGACGCCGGGGTGCGCAATCAGCGCGTCCACCGCCTCCTTCGCGCCGTGGACGATATTCAGCACACCCTCCGGGAAACCCGCTTCGAGGAAGAGTTCCGCCAGCCGCACCGCGCCGAGCGGTGTCCGCTCCGAGGGCTTGAGGATGAAGGTATTGCCCGCGACGACGGCGAGCGGGAACATCCACAAGGGGATCATCACCGGGAAGTTGAAGGGCGGGATGCCCGCGACGACGCCGAGCGGGTAGCGGTAGTAGTCCTGATCCACGCTGCTGCTGACTTGCCGCAGCGTCCGCCCTTGCAGCAGCGTCGGCGCGCCGCAGGCGAAGTCCACGACCTCGATGCCACGTCGTGCCTCGCCGCGCGCCTCGTCGAGCGTCTTGCCGTGGTGCCGCGTGACGATCGCCGCCAGTTCATCAATGTGTTCTTCCAGCAGCGCCTTGTAGCGGAACATTAGTTGCACACGATCCATCACCGGCGTCTGCGACCACGACTGATAGGCCCGCGCCGCCGCCTGCACCGCCCCGTCCACCTCCGCCGCGCCAGAAAGCGGCACGCGCTCGATCTCGTCTCCTGTCGCCGGGTTGTAGATCGGGGCCGTTTCCCGCTCCGGCATCGTCCATGTGCCACCGATCAGATTCTTTGTCATCGTGATACTCCTTGGTAGCGTAGGCATCAGCCTGCGTCTCTCCGGCGGGGACGCAGGCTGATGCCTACGCTACCATGTATTACTCGTGACAGCACGCACCGTGCGCCATCTCCGGCGGCACATCGAGCGATGGGTTACGGTCGAAAAAGCCGAGCGGCTTGAGCATGAAGCCGATCCGCGAGACGGGCATCACCGGCCAGTCCTCCGGGCGCGGGATATGGTGATGGCCCATCGTGTACCAGACGACGAGATCGGTATCCGCAATCGCCCGGTTTTGTGCGGTGTAGGCGGGCAGACCCGCTCCCCCCAGATGCTGATTCGGGTAGTCGCCCGCCGCGTACCGCTCTGCCGGGTCGTACGGCGTCACCCAGAGGTGGTTACCCATGAATCCCGCGCGGCGGCGGACAAACGAATCCGCGTCCACGAAGGAGCGCGTATTCTCCCCCGGCGCCAGTTTGTACGCGACGGGCTGCCCGAGGCCGTTCGATACCGACGTGTTGACGATCTTCCAGTAGCGCGCGTTGAGCGGATCAACCGATTGTTGCGCCTCCCGCTCCGTTGTGAGCAGGGTGGACTGCGCATAAAAGGCGTTGCCGTGCGGGTTCTCCGGCCCCGGCGGTTCCGCAACGGTATGGACCTCGTAGACGGAGTTCGCCGGGCCGTCCACCGTCATGTCGAGGCGCACATTGAAGAAATGCTGATGGTTCGGCGCGTACAGTTGCGGCGCGACCATCGTACCGTACTTCCGCGTCTCACCGGGCGGGAGCGCGCCGGTGTTGATGACGCCCGTTAGTTTAACTTCATACTCGATCGCACCGTCCTGGTAGAAGTACCAGTAGAAGCCGTACTCGTAGTTGCCGACCGTCGCGATGAAGGAGACGACGAGGCGGCGCGAGCGGCGCACTTCCGTCTGGCCCGTCCGCCAATCGTAGTGTTTCCAGAGGATGCCCGTATCCTCCTCGTGCATACAAACGGCGTTCTGGTAGCGCACGACATCGCCCTGGCTGTTATTGAGGAAGGCGTCGAAGTAGCGGATTTCGCCAAGGCAGTCGCACCCGAGTTCGAGCGCGTTCGCCATCAGGCCGATGCCGTATTCACCAACATCAAAGGCATTCTTGCGATTGTGGCTCGGGCTTGGGTCGCCGTACGGCACGACCATCTCCGACAGTGCGGCGCGGTAGATGACGGGCCGGATGCGCCCGCCATCTTCGTAGCCGATGGTGTGCAGCACCAACCCTTCGCGCGGTGTGAAGCCAATGCGGAAATGCCACTTTTGCCACGTCACGGCGTGGCCGTCTATCGAAAAACTCGTCCCTTCCGGTTGCGTGATCGCGATCGGCTTCAGGTCCGTGCGCATCGTGGTCATGAATTCGGCGGCGTAGTTGCCCGGCTCCGGCGGCAGCGGCACGACGCCGGAGTCTTCCAGTCGGACGATTCGCATCGTGTTGAGGTCCACCACCGCAACCAATCCCTCGACCGGGCGGGCATAGCCGTTGTCGTGCGATGCGGATCGCACGAACATCAGGGCGCGCGTCAGGCGCATCCCCCGGTCCCCCACGTCGCCGTAGTCGCCCGCCGACCACGGCTCGACCATCACGAGGTCCATATCAGTGACGCCGCGCTTCGCGAGCGCCGCGCGGAACGCCGAATCCGCCTTGCACGCCGCCTCGCACGCGACGAACTCGTCGTACATGATCTGCGGCTGCACGCCGGGGATATGCTCCCATCCGACGATCCGACCCTGCGTGATCGAAACGATCACCTCATACACAGCATTTTCCGCAGTATCGAGAAGGACGATACAGACGTGCCGCTCGAAAGGGTCGCCCGCCCGGTAATGCAGCACATCCTCCTTCGGCGGCTCCTGCAGGGTGATCGAGGCGAACCGTACGCGCTCCCCAATCCTGCCGCTCGCCCGCACAAGCGCGACCGCCGCCATGATCTCGCCCGCCGTCACTGGCTCTAACGGATGCTGGGGATCATCAGATTGCGTTGCGAATTCCGGGGCGCTGAGTTGGACGGTCATGGCAAACTCCCTCCTGGTTGGTGGCACACCTAACGACCCGCCGCGATACCCGCACCGAAGGGGTCCGCGCCGCCGCAGCGCAGCCCGCTCACCGGATCAACCGTCACGCCTGTCGGGCTGGCGAAGCCGCGCGGCGAGAACGACACCGCGACATCCACGACGTTGTGCCCCATCGCGCGCAGTTTTGCCCGCGTCGCGGCGGGTACGCGGTCGTCTACAAGCAACTCCGGCCCCGCGCAGTCTATCAAGGGCGCGGCGCAGGCGGCGGCGATGTCCATGTCGAAGTCAATCGTGTCGAGCGTCATCTGCAGGCAGGTGTCCATGATCCGCCGCCCGCCCGGCGCGCCGACGGCGAGGATCGGCACGCCGTCCCTCACCGCGATGACGTGCGCCATGCTCGACGCCGGGCGCTTCCACGGTCGGATCTCGTTTGCTCCGCCGGGGATCGGGTCGAACAGATTCATGTTGTCGTTCAAGAGCACGCCCGTCCCTGGCACTGTCACCGCCGAGCCGAAGATCAGCGTCAGCGTTTGCGTGATCGAGACCATGTTCCCCTCCCGATCCACGACCGAGAGATGTGTCGTGCAGCCACCGTCCACCTGCATCGCCCCGCGCCCCATGATGCTACCGCGCACGATTCCCTCGCCCGGCTTCGGCGTGGAGGCGCGTTGCCGGTCAATCTCCGCCCGACGGCGTGCGGCATATTCTTTGGCGGCGAGTTGCTGCCAATCCACGTCGCTGAAGTCCGGGTCGCCAACATACGCGAAGCGGTCGGCGTAGCCGCGGCGGCTCGCCTCGGCGATCTGATGGAGCGTCGCGGCGGTGTTGAAGCCGGTGGAGCGCAGGTCCACGCCATCGAGGATGTTGAACGCCTCGCCGGTCGTGATGCCGCCCGCCTGCTACGGCAGCAGGACGAGTTCGACATCGCGGTACTTAATGACGAGCGGGTCCACCACGGTTGGTTCGTAGCGCGCGAGGTCGTCGGCGGTCAGGATGCCGCCGAGTTTGTCCAGATGCGCGGCGATCCGCTCGGCGGTTTCGCCCTGATAAAAGCCGTCCGGCCCCTTATCCGCGATGCGGCGCAGGGTGTTCGCGAGATCGGGCTGCGCGAGCAGCGTCAGTTGCCCGCCGAAGTGCGGGGCGGGTGCGATACCGTCGCGCAGGAAGATACGCGCCGTTTCGGCGTCCCGTCGAATCACCGCCTCCTCCGAGGAGATCAGCATGCCGCGATACCAGTCTATCGGGAAGCCCCGCTCCGCAAAACCAATCGCGGGCGCGATCACCTCGCCGATCTCCTTCGTGCCGAACCGCTCCAGCGCCAGCGCCATCCCCGCGACCATCCCCGGCACGGCGACCGAGCGCGGGCCGTACGCATTCGCCTCATCCTTGACACCCGTGAAGCCGACATCGTCCGCCCGCGCGTCCGCCGTCATCTCGTACATATCGGGCGTGGCCGCCTGCGGGGCACGGCTGAAGTAATCAATGACGTGGCGCGCGCCGCCCGCCATCTGGATCGTCATGAAGCCGCCGCCACCAACGCCGCTCATCCACGGCTCGACGACGCCGATGGCGAAAGCCGCCGTCACTGCCGCGTCCACGGCGTTGCCGCCCCGGTCGAGGATGTCGAGCGCGGCCTCCACCGCCCACGGATGCTTCGCGGCGACCATCGTGTGCCGGGAAACCGCGAGGTCGCGGGAGATACGCAGCGTTGTTGTCGAGTTCATCTGCCCCTCTTCCCATTTGTCACCGGCGGAACGGTGATGCATTCTATCATGGACGAAGAATTCTCACCCCCAGGCTCCGCTATGACCAGGGTTTATGCGTCTTCGGTGAGGGGCAGACCGAGCAGAGCGAGCGCGGCGTGAACATCCCCACTGTAGTGGCGTACTCGCTCGGCAATCGTCCGCCATCCCGCCCGATGCAGCACGCTAACCACGGTGTCGCGCAAGATCGCCATGTTGCTCGGCCCTGTCCTTTGTGGATCAGGCTGCGATCCGCGCCCAGCGTCACCCACCGCACTGCCAGAACGCATAAGCCCTGAGGCGCTTCCGGAAGATTGTGTACTTGCAACGAAACCCCGTGTACACTCTTTGGGTTAGTTATTGATGATAATCAATCTGCGCGCTCCATGATCGGCAGGATCGTCGGGCGGCGATCCTCGCCTCAGGCGAAAAGGAGGGCAGCATGACATCCTTCGCGACGCCGCAACGCCGATCCCACAAGTCTTCGCATCTCGTTGCCGCACCGGTGGCCGATGAGAAGCGCTTTTCCACCGCGCTCCCCAACGCCGCGTTGCCCGGCACGGAACGGCTTGCGTGGGCTTCCGTCATCCCGATTCCGCTCTTCCCTGCGGAGGCGCCGCGCGCCGAAGCGGCGTACGAGGCCGTCCGAGGCGTCGTCCAGGCGCGGATGTCGGTGAAGCACGTCGGGGTCGGCAGGGCGGGGATAGCGCCGAATGTACTCGCTATGCCTCCGGTGCAGCGGAAGAACACCACCGGTCTGCCCGATGCGTTGAAAGAGGGCGTCGAGACGCTCTCCGGCGTCGCGCTGGATGATGTGCGCGTCCATTACAATTCCACGAAACCGGCCGAGGTGCAGGCGTCCGCGTACGCACAGGGCACGGAGATCCACGTGGGGCCGGGGCAGGAACGGCACCTACCGCACGAGGCATGGCACACCGCGCAGCAGAAGCAGGGGCGGGTGCAGCCGACCATGCAGGCGAAGGCCCTGCCGATCAACGACGACGCGGGGCTGGAGCGCGAGGCGGACATAATGGGTGCGAAGGCGGCGGGCGCAGTGATGCCGGGCAGGCCCGTTCCGCTCGTGCGCCTCGCCCCACCCGCGTCGGGCGTCGTGCAGCGCAAGCCGATCAAGGATTGGTGGGCCAAGGAGAAGGGAACGTTCGCCGGACTGCTCGCGGGGAAAACCGACAGTGATCAGATGTCCGCGAGCGAGTTGCAGGCGGTGATCGCGTTCCTGGAGAATGACGCCACCGGCAAGGGGCGGAGTAAGGATATCCAAGAGCTGAAGGCGCAGTTGGAGAAAAAGGGCGGCTCGCCGGTCTCCGAGACCGTGGTCACACTGCCCGAAAAGACGGTCACACCGCCGGAGAAGGTCGTCGAGCAGGGGCCGACCACGCCGACGATCCGCCCGCTGCCGATTCCCACCATGGGCGGCACAAAGACGGGCGGCGTGAATACTGGGCCATCGGCGATCACGCGCCCGACGACGTTCGGGGCGAAGCTGACCCCGCCGCGTACGGAGGTGCAGGAGCCGGTGTCGAAGGCTGTGGGACCGACGGTAAAGAAGGATGACGAGGACCACAGGGCCGATGTGCCGACGACCACCCCGGAAGGCATCGACGCGCCAAAGGAGAAGGAGGGCATGCTGACCGTGCGGGGCCTGCCGAAAGTGAATGCCCCTCAGGACGGCAAGAACGTCTTCGCCGGGCCACCCGAGTACATCCCCATCACCTTCGACGGCAAGAACTACCGCCTCAAGGCCGGGCAGAACTACCTAAACACCGAGAAATCCGCCGAATACAAGGAGCCGGACGCCCCGATCAAGGGGGCCAAAGCGACGCTGCTCAAGCCGACCCTGGACAAGGAGGGCAACGCGGAGGAGGATGTGCGCGTCCTCGGGGATGGTCACCACCGCTTCGTCTGGGGGGCCTATCGCGGCGAAGGAGTCAGCGCGGAGGCGAAGATCGGCCGGAAGTTCGCCGAGGAATGGAACGTGATGACGTACAAGCCCACGCCGGAGGGCATGAGGATGAACCCGATCGCGGATGTCGGCGCGATCAAGGAGGAGTTCTTCATGGCGTGGGTGACGACCGATCCGATTTTCGTCGGTTTCCAGAAGCAGGGGTTGGCGAAGTTCGTCGAGGAACTGTGCGAGCACAAAAAACTTAAGTGGACCGCCGAGGCCGGACAGCAACTCACGGAGTACCTCAACACGCGGCTCTCCCAAAATCCCGATTCAGCCTTCGACAAAGTCGTCACCAAACTGGTCAGCGAGGCCGTGGACAAGGAGCGGGCGAAAGAATACGGCAGCTACCTAAAGACAACAAAGTTCGCGCGGAAGCCGGCCATCATCTTCGGCGCGGCGACGACGACGGGGTCCTTCAACACCGTGTTTAACGTCATCACCCTGGACCCGTCCAAACTCTCCACGGCGGATAAGATGCTGGACACGCTCTCGTTCGAGACGCAGAACGCCCGACAGCGGTCGGCGCTCACGGCGGCGAAGCAGAAGGGTGGCGGCGCGCACACCGCCGCGGTCGAGTACGAGAGCGACTACAAGTATGTCTACGAGGCGCTGATGAGCGTGCATAAGGTGACCACCATCGAGGCGCTCGTCGCGCAGCTCGGGATCGCCAGCCAGTACCTCGTCCTGGCGGACTACGCCGAGACGAAGGTGGCGGGCGGCGTCGCGCTCCCCGACAAGAGCGCGCTCCCCGATCAGGCCGCCCGGCAGGCGCTGTGGTTCTTCAAGACGAAGGGATGGAACGAGACGCAGCGTAAGAGCATGTGGGGTCAGGCCCCGCACGGCGAGGGGCTCGCCTCCTCCGCCGCGATCTACGGCGGCGGCGCCAAGTAACGACAGGCAGGGGCGGTTGACGACCACGACCGATCGGTACGGACACATTCCGTGTTCAGTGATCCGCCGACTGCGTGTCGGGTGTTACTGGTACGTCAAGGGAGCGACAGAGCGTGGCGCGGGAGCCACTACGTCTTGCAGATATTCGTGACGGTTTTCGTTGTATCGTTGTACAGTGATCGTGCCATCGCCACCTTGGCAGCGGAATCAAGCGTCTTCGGCCTGCCGCCCATCTTTCCCCGTGCCCGCGCTGCCGCGAGTCCGGCCTGCGTCCGTTCCTGGATGAGGTCGCGCTCAAATCCACACTGTGGGAGTATATCGAGGCACTGGAGGGTCATCTCGAATTGCGGGCGACCTTTCTTGATGGCGAAGCCATCGAGATTGCGCCGGTACCAGCGATAACGATGGCAGCGGAGGGTTCGTTGCGGCGTAAAATCTGCGCATATTCGGCGGCGATATTCGAGAATGTCACGGTCATCGCGCAGGCGTTTACCGATCCAGAATGACCGACCGAGGAGGTATCCATGCGCGGGCAGCGATTGGTGGCGTTTCGACCGTACACGATGGAACGGGAACATTTCGATCTGCCCGACGCGCCGCCACCGGGCTATCTGCTGGCGGAAACGATCTGCACCCTGATCAGCACGGGGACGGAACTGGCGAACTACACCGGCATCACCGTGGATCGCCGCGCGATGGGCGATGACTGGCACGCGAAGCCGTACCGACCGGGCTACTCGTACGTCGGCGTCGTGCGAGCGGTCGGCAGCGGTGTGGCGGGGGTCGCGGTCGGCGATCGCATCTGCGGGCACGGGCCGCACGCATCGCTCGCGCTGCTCGAACCGCAAAACGTCGCCGTCGTCCCAGCGGGCGTGACCGATGTGCAGGCGGCATTCGTCACGCTGCTCATCATCACGATGAACGCGGTGCGCATGGCGAAGATCGAACTGGGCGACCGCGTCGCGGCGGTCGGGCTGGGGCTGGTCGGCAATCTGGCGTTGCAGCAGGCGCGCGTCTGCGGCGGGATGCCGGTCGTCGGGACGGACCTGCTCGCCGCGCGTCGGGAATACGCCGAACGGGTCGGCCTCGCCGCACTCGACCCCGCCACAGCCGATTTCGCGGAACGGGTCGGCGCGCTGGCAGGCGGTGGGCGGTTCGATGTCATCTTCGAGGCAACGGGCAGCCCCGACGGCCTGAAACCCGCCCTGCACCTGGCGGCGCGTCACGCCCGCGTCGTCGCCCTCGGCAGCACACGCGGCATCGTCGAGCAGTTCGACCTCTACGGCGACGTGCATGTGCCGGGTGTGACGATCATTGGCGCACACCTCATGACGCACCCCGCCGAGGCCAATTTCGCCAATCGCTGGACGATGCAGGCGAACCGCGCCGTCGCCCTGCGCCTGCTCGCCGACCGCCGCGTGGACGTGGACGCGCTCGTCAGCCACCGTGCGCCAGCAACGCGCGCCGCCGACCTCTTCGCGCTCCTCGCCGAGCGCCGCTCCGAGGCGATGGGCTGTGTATTGGACTGGCGGGACGAAACCGGGGAGAACCGCAAAGGTGCAAAGGACGCAAAGAGCGCAAAGGGGGAAGAAGACTGAAGGGGCAACTGAGCGCAGAGGACACAGAGAGCACAGAGACCGCAGAAACGATTCCTATCATTTCTCCTCTCCGCGTCCTCTGAGCTCTCTGTGTCCTCTGCGCTTGACCCCTCTTTCCGGTGATTTTCGCGCCTCCGTGGGGCATTGCTGCCGTATACTGGCGCCAGAAATCCAGGAGCGAACGGAAAGGGAGCGGCGGATGGGTACGGTGGATGACGGAGCACAGACGCTTTCGTGCGATACGTCGGTCGTGGTCGGGGCGGCGACGGCGGATGGCTCGGTGATCTTCGCCAAGAACAGCGACCGCGCGGCGAACGAGTGTCAGCCGCTCTTTCACGCGCCGCGCCAGCAGCACCCCGTCGGGTCGA
>JBBRLR010000088.1:0-19222 GCA_038231255.1 Thermomicrobiales bacterium
AGCAAGTCCGGCATGACACAGTGATACGTCGCGGGGAGCGGCCCGAGCCGACCGGCGAAGTAGCGGGATGACGCCCCGAGGGCGTGGAGGAAGAGGACGGGCGGTCCCGTCCCCTCCTCGCGCGTGACAAGCCGCTCAGACGCCGCGCCGCGACCGGTAGATGCCATTTACGGATACCAGGTCTTGAGCCAATTCTGCATCTGATCAATCTCTTTCTGCTGATCCGCGATGATCGTGCCCGCCAGCTGCTTGAGTTCGGGGTGCATCCCCTTCTCCTGCTCCAGTTTCGCCCCGGCAATCGCGCTCTGGTGGTGCGGGATCATGGCCATCAAATACGCCTTGTCGAAGGGCATCGCGGTTTGCAGGTTCTGGATATCATGCGACATGGTCATGCCGTTCATCATGTTCATGTCCATGCCGGGCAGCGTCGCCATCTGGTCCATCGGCGGGGTCTGGTCGCTACCGTACCACGCCATGCGCCACTGCTTCATCTGGCCGATCTCGCGATTCTGCGAGGCGATGATGCTGTTCGCCAGCGTCTTTAACTCGGGATGCTCGGCACGCGTGAGGGCGATCTGTGCCATCGCGACCGCACCCATATGGTGCGGCGCCATCATGTCAATAAACTGCTGGTCGAAGGGCATCGCCGCGTTCGTCGCGGCGCCACTGGTCGCAGGCGTGACCGTTGCTTTGCTACCGCCGCACGCGGCGAGGGCGAGGGCAATGATAAGTAGCACCGGCATGGCGATCAGCCACGACCGGCGGGAATTCCGAGTCCGCATGAAGAGAGTCCTTTCGTGTTTCTTCCATCACAAAGAATGATTGCAACACTCGGCGCGCCCTGCCAAGCGGTAGACGGGCGACCCAAAGTGCGGTCGGGAGGATTTCTAGCAGCGAAAGGTTTGGAAAAGCACGAGCGTGTGTCTGGGCGGCGGTCGCCAGTCGGCAAAAGCAGTACTACCCGGCCCGCTGGTAACACGGACAAACAACGCACTCGCCGCGATGAGCGCGACGAAAGAGAACACGGCAGCCGTGCCGACCGGAAGGGCCGCTTGCACCGCCGGGCAGATCGCGATGGTGTGGCTTGGGCACCAAGGACAGTTGTGGAAATCCTGCATCGGCACGCTTGCCTGCATGTCGTGGCCCATCATCGGCATGATTGCTTCGTGCGCCGGTGTCGCCATCACGAACTGATGCGCGACGATGATGAACGCAAGCAGGAACGCGACACGGGGAAGTGTCGAGCGCAGGGTTGTGCTATGAAGGCGTCGCTCACTCATGGTCCACCCGTGTGCAAGAAAGCGTGCCGCCCCGAAAGAACACAGGGAGATGGGGCGGCGCCCATCTCCCTGTCTGTCGCTACTTCTCGACCGGGTAGCCCTCCTCGGCGAGCGCGTCCTCGATCTTCGGCAGATCCGCCTGCATCGGGTCGTAGGTCAGCGTGATGATCTTTGTTTCCGCGTTCGCCTCGACGGATTGGACACCGGGGAACCGACCGACCGTCTGCTCGACCGTCGCGACGCAGTGCTCGCACGAAATATCCGGGGCCTTCATCGTGATCATTTCCATCATCGAACCTCCATCGAATTTACCCTTCCGGGCGCTATTACTCCGCGCGCGGCACGCGCCGCATCACGTCACGGTGATCGTGCCATCCATGCCGGGATGGAGGCTGCAAAAGTAGGGGTAGACACCGGGTGTCGTGAACGTCCGCTGCCAGCGCTGCCCCGGTTGCAGGAGGCCGCTGTAAAAGCCCTGCGTCGGCGCGGTGCGCGTGCCGCTGACGACGTTATGGGCGTGGTCGTTGTCGTCATTGATGAACGTGATCGTCGTGCCCGCCTTGATCGTCTTGACGCCGCCCCGGAAGAGGTCCGGCATCTCCGCTGTCGTCCGCTGCCCGACCATCGCCATATGGACCTCGTTCGGCGCCCAGGCATAGGAGGCAGCGCCGAAGACGGATGCCTGCCCCGAAACCCCGCGATAGGTCCCGAACCCGACGACCGAGAAAGCGACGAGTAGCACCACCGCCGCCATGAACTGGCTCGACCGTGTCCCGCGCAGACGCAACGAGTTCGAGAGGACAGTCACGGACGAGAGCGCCATCGCGACCGCCGCGAAGATCGGATTGAGCTTGCCGAAGACGGCGAGCGGGATCAGAACGACATTGTAGCCGAAGGCCCAGCCGAGGTTCTGGCGGATCGTGCGCATCGTGCGCCGCGACAGGTCAATCGCCTCCGCGATACCGCGCAGGTCGCCCTTGACGAGCGTGATGTCGCCCGCTGCCATCGCCACGTCCGTGCCTGTGCCCATCGCGATCCCGGCGTCGGCCTGGGCGAGCGCGGGGGCGTCGTTGATGCCGTCGCCGACCATCGCGACGACCTTGCCGCTTTCCTGCAGCCGCTTCACCTCAGCCACCTTGTCGGCGGGCCGCACCTCCGCGATCACACGATCAATGCCGACTTCCCTGCCGATCGCCTCCGCCGTCCGCGTGTTATCGCCCGTCAGCATGACGACTTCGATGCCGAGCCGGTGGAGCGTGCGGACCGCTTCCGGCGAGGTCGGCTTGATCGTGTCCGCGACCGCGACGATGCCGACCAGTTCGCCGTCCACCGCGACGAGCATCGCGGTCTTCGCTTGCGCTTCGAGCGCCGCGTGCTGCATGCCCAGCGCCGAGTCGAGGGCGATGCCCGCTTCGCCGAGCAACCGCGCGTTGCCGACGATCACCGTCCGCTTGCCAACCGTGCCCTGCACGCCGCCGATCAGGGCCTCGAACTTCGTCACGCCCGAAGGAAGATCGAGTCCGCGTTCCTCCGCGTGCCGCACGATGGCGCGGGCCAATGGGTGCTCCGACCCCTTCTCCACAATGGCGACGAGGCGCAACAGGTCGTCGTCCGCCCAGCCGTCCGCCGCGATGATGTCCGTGACGGCCGGCTCGCCGTTCGTCACGGTGCCGGTCTTGTCGAGGACGACTGTGTTCACCTGCCGCACGCGCTGCAAACTCTCGCCGCCCTTAAGCAGGATGCCATGTTCGGCCCCACGGCCGCTGCCGACCATGATCGCCGCCGGTGTCGCCAACCCGAGCGCGCAGGGACAGGCGATGACGATCACCGCAATCGCCGCGACCATCGCCGCGACCGGCGACCGGCCCGCGATGATCCATCCGACGAAGGTCACTGCGGCGATGCCGAAGATCGTTGGCACGAAAATACCCGAGATGCGGTCCGCCAGTTGCTGGATCGGCGCCTTGGCAAGCTGCGCCGCGTCCACCAGTTTGATGATCTGCGCCAACTGCGTCTGCTTGCCGACGCGCGTCGCCCGCATCGTCAGCAAGCCCTGCTTATTGATCGTCGCGCCGATTACGGCATCGCCCGGTCGCTTCTCGACGGGCAAACTCTCACCGGTGAGCATGGACTCGTCCACGGACGATGCGCCGTCGAGGACCGTGCCGTCCACCGGGATTTTCTCGCCGGGACGGACGAGCAATACATCACCGGGCAGCACCTGCGAAACGGCGATGTCCTGCTCGATACCGCCACGCACGACGCGGGCGGTCTTGGCCCCCAAGCCCATCAATGCGCGGATTGCGCCGCTCGCGCGTCCCTTCGCCAGCGCTTCGAGAACTTTACCGAGGAAGATGAAGGTGATGATGATCGCGGCAGTGTCGTAGAAGGTGTCCTGCCCCGTGAAAGTGGCGACGACGCTGTAGAAGAAGGCGATTGAGCCGCCGACGGAGACGAGCGTGTCCATGTTCACCGCGCCGTGCCGGGCGTTCTTGAGTGCGCTGCGGTGGAAATCCCAGCCGACGACGAGCCAGACGGGCGTCGTCAGGGCAAGCAGCCAGTAGTCGCGGTACCGCATGTCCATGCGAAACATGGCGATGAAGAGGATCGGGATCGTCAGGCCGATGCCGAGGGCGAGCTTGGCGTAGCGAATACGCATCGCGCGCCGCGCACGCGCTTCTTCGACTACCTCCCGGTCCGTATCTTCTGCGGTTGTCTCGACGACCGGCTCGGCGTGGTAGCCCGCCTTCTCGACGGCGGTGAGAAGGTCATTGATCGTCGCCTGCCCGCCGAGTGTGACGGTCGCCCGCTCGGTCGCCAGATTTACTCCCGCATTCTCGACGCCGGGAACCTTCAAAAGTGCCCGCTCGACGCGACGCACGCACGCGGCGCACGTCATGCCGGAAACGGCGAGCGTCGCGGCGAGCGGCTCATCCACCGCCTCGACTTGCGCCCCGTACCCGGCGTTCTCCACCGCCTGGACGAGCGATTCGGGCGTTGCCTGTGCGGGATCATACGTCACAACCGCATGTTCGGTCGCCAGATTGACTGCGGCGTCGCTGACCCCGGCCACCTTCTTCAGTTTCTTTTCTACGCGCATCACGCAGGAGGCGCATGTCATCCCGGAGACGGCCAGTTCGGCGGTGCGCATTGTGTCCGCTGGCGATGGTGCGGTTTCCTGTGTTTCGGGAATCTGGATCGTGGCCATGGAATCGTACCTTCTTCTGGGTAGTGTGAATTACCCGCGCATCGCTTTGCCGAGGACGGTCATCAGTTCGGTGATCGCCTCGTCGCCGCGCTGCTCCTTGATCGCATCCGCCACGCAGCCGCGGATATGCCCTTCGAGAACCTGCTGGGAAACCTTGTCGGCGGCGGCGGAGATCGCCTGCAATTGCGTGACGATGTCCACGCAGTAGCGCCCTTCCTCGATCATCTTCTGCACCCCGCGCACCTGCCCCTCCATCCGGCGCAACCGCAGCAGGAGCGCGTCGGTTTCCGTTTGATAGTGATAGTCAGGTTTCGTCGCCTTCGTCGCATCCATGCAAGTCGCCCCTTTGCCCAATACCCGCCGGGGGTATACGTTGTGTGGAGTATATACCCACGTGGGGTATCTGTCAAACGGCATGCCGGGCGATTGCGGCGGGGAGCCTAACCCCCGGCCCCTTCTTGACGCCGCCCGGCAATGTGGATAGCCTTCGCTGACGCGGCGACGCCATGCGCCCGATACCATCATTCGCCGCTCGCGGCTTGGGATACAAGGAGAAGCAGATGCTCGATTTCTTCGCGGTCGGCGAGTTGCTGACGCCGGAGCAGCGCGCGATTCAGCAGACGACCCGCCGGTTCGTAGACCGCGAGGTGCTGCCCGGCATCCGCGAATGGTGGGATCGGGACGAGTTTCCGCTGCATCTCATCAAGCAATTCGCCGAACTCGGCATTCTCGGCGCGAATCTGCCCGAGGAGTACGGCTGCGCGGGTGTGGATAACGTCGCGTACGGGCTGATCCAGTATGAGTTGGAGCGGGGTGACAGCGGGCTGCGCTCATTCGCCTCGGTGCAAGGCTCGCTGGTGATGTACCCAATCTATTCCTACGGCTCCGAGGAGCAGAAGCGGCACTACTTGCCGGAACTCGCCGCCGGGAGGATGATCGGCTGCTTCGGCCTGACCGAGAGCGATGGCGGCAGCGACCCCGGCGCGATGCGCACCCGCGCCCGCCACGATGGCGACGACTGGGTGCTGAACGGCTCCAAAATGTGGATCACGAACAGCCCCGTCGCCCAGATCGCCGTCATCTGGGCGAAGGACGATGAGGGGGTGGTGCGCGGCTTCCTCGTGCCGACCGACACGCCGGGTTTCAGCGCACCGAAGATCAGGTCCAAAATGAGCATGCGCGCCAGTATCACCGGCGAGATCGTGCTGGAAAACTGCCGCGTCCCCGGCGATGCCTTGCTGCCGGGATCGGGCGGGCTGAAATCCCCCCTCGGGTGCCTGACGCAGGCGCGCTACGGCATCGCCTGGGGGGCGCTCGGCGCGCTGGAATCCGTCTACACGACCGCGTGCGAGTACGCCAAGACACGCACGACCTTCGGCAAGCCGATCGGCGCGCGCCAACTTGTGCAGGACAAATTGGTGCGGATGGCGACCGATCACAGCCTCGGCCTGCTGATGGCGCACCAACTCGGCACCCTCAAGGACTCACAAAAGATGAGTTTCGCGCAGGTCTCGATGGCGAAGCGCAACAATGTCCGCGTCGCATTGAACGGCGCGCGCCTCGCCCGCGAAATCCTCGGCGGCAACGGCATCACGACCGAGTATCCGGTGATCCGCCACATGCTCAACCTCGAAACGGTGGACACCTACGAAGGCACGCACGACATCCACACACTGATCGTCGGTCGGGCGCTCACCGGCCTCGGCGCTTTGGAGTAGGTCGGAACGAACCGCGTAGCCCCACAAAGGAACCCTGTGATACTTTTTCACCGTAGCCATGTCATGTTTGTTCGCTGTGACAGTGCCGTACGAGTACGATTTGGTAGGGGCGCACAGCCGTGCGCCCTGCCGAGGTGGCTTCTCCACTCTCACAAAGGAGCAGGCAATCCAGACGAGGGCGCACGGCTGTGCGCCCCTACCGACACCACATACCAACGCCATCGTGAAACGGTATGACACCGGGAAACGATGAGGTGCACGCCGCGACCGATGCCGACATCGCCTCCCCAGATGTACGAGACGCGGGTGACGCGCACGACCCATATCTTGCCCTTCGTTTCCGGGCTTTCCGCCTCTTACTGATCGGCGTCTGCATCGGCTCGTTCGGGCAACAGATGCTGACGGTCGCGCTCGGCTGGGAACTCTACAACCGCACCGGCTCGGCGCTCGTCCTTGGGGGCGTCGGGCTGGCGCAGATCATCCCGGTTATCCTCCTTTCCCTGCCCGCCGGGCATGTCGCGGACCGCCACAGCCGCAAGCGGATCATGCTCTGCGCCCAGGTGACGCTGGCGCTCGGGGCGATCGGGCTGGCCGTCTTGTCCAGCCGACATGGCCCGCTGCTCCTGATCTATGGCTGCCTGACGCTGATCGGCGGCGCGCAGGCGTTCAACGGCCCCGCCAGTTCGGCGCTCGTCGCGCAGATTATCCCTATGGAGGCGTACGAGAGCGCGATTACGTGGCGGAGCAGCACGCAGCAGGTGTCGGCGGTGCTGGGGCCGGCGGCGGGCGGCTTCCTGATCGGCCTGTTCCACGGCGCGACGTGGGTCTTCGCGCTCTATGCGGTCGCCGCGCTCTCGTATATCACGCTGCTTTCGCTGCTGCGCGTCCCCGCTTCCACGACCCGCGCCGTGCGGGGGAAAACGGTGCGCTCAATTGTGGAGGGCTTGCGCTTCCTTTGGCAGTCGCGCGTCCTGATGGCGGCGATCACGCTCGACCTGTTCGCGGTCCTGCTCGGCGGGGCGACAACGCTGCTGCCGATCTTCGCCAAGGACATTTTGCACGTCGGCCCGTTCGGGCTGGGGTGGTTGCAAGCAGCCTCATCGGCGGGGGCGGTCTGCATGGCGCTCGTCCTCGCGCATCGCCGCACCTTCGCCCACGCCGGGCGGACATTGCTGCTGGCGGTGGCCGGGTTCGGCGTCGTGACCATCGTCTTCGGCCTATCGCGGTCGTTCGTGCTCTCGCTCGCGATGCTCTTCCTACTTGGCGCGCTCGATAATATCAGCGTCATCATCCGCAGCACGCTCGTGCTTGTGCGCACACCGGACGCGATGCGCGGACGAGTCGGCGCGGTCAACTCGCTCTTTATCGGCACCTCCAACCAACTCGGTGGGTTCGAGTCGGGCGTGGCGGCGCACCTGTTCGGGCCGGTGATCGCGGTCGTCGCCGGCGGGATCGGCACGGTGCTCGTCGTGCTGCTCGTCGCGCGGCTCTGGCCGGAAATGCGCCAGTTGCGCGCTCTGACCGAAACCGCACCGGTGGAATGAGCGGAACGTAAAGAGGACCGGGCATTGCTACCCGGCCCTCCCCACGATCCCGATTGCGCGGTTACGTTTTAGTAGTTGCGGCTGCCGCCGCCGTAGCCACCGCCGCTTCGCTCTTCGCGCGGGCGGGCCTCATTGACGGTCAGGGAGCGACCATCCATCTGATAGCCGTTGAACTGGCTGACCGCGAGCAGCGCCTCCGCATCGTTCGCCATCTCGACGAACGCGAAGCCCTTGCTCTGGCCCGTCTCCCGATCCTTGATGACGCGCACGGAGCTGACATCCCCGACCTCGGCGAACAAGGTGCGTACCGAGTCCTCCGTCGTCGCATACGTCAGGCCGCCAACATACAAACTCTTTGCCATGACACTTCTCTTTCTCGCTCGCTGGTCAGAACCGGGCGCGCGACGAACCGTTCTCGCGCCTGATACATACCAGTGACAAGCGAGGACTTTACACAAACGAGTATACCACGAAACGCTCCCATCGTGTCAACTTTTCATCGGTTCCCAGGTTAGGCCCACCTATCTGGCGGGTTCCGGGACGCGCTTGCGCGCTTGCAGAGGTGCGGCGGCGACGCGCAGGGATTCGAAGATTTCCCGGTACGAGTGCAATACAGAGGTCTCGTGGTACGGGATGTCCCGTTCGCGGCAGAAAGATACGACGATCCGCTGCGCCGCCGGCAGTTGATTGCGAGAAAGCGCCGGGAAGAGATGATGCTCGATCTGGTAGTTGAGGCCACCGTAGCACCAGTCGGTCAGCGGGTAGCCACGGACATTGCGCGCGGTCAGCACCTGGGCGCGCAGCGGGTCCAGTGGCGTATCATCATCAATGACCGTCATCCCTTTGTGGTTGGGCGCGAAGACCAGGCCGAGATACAGTCCCGTCGTCGCTTGCTGAATCGCGACTAATAGCAGCGCGGACCACGGCCCGAGCAGCGCCAGTGGCACGCCGATAAAGAGCGCGGCATTCAGCACAAGCGCGGCGACCTCCCAGCGGCGATACGCGGAGCGCTCACGGACGACGTATACGACGCTCCCATACCGTTGCCCGTACGCCACGAGCGTGAGCAACGGCAGCGCGAACCAGATCTGATGTTTCGCGACCAGACGCGGCACGCCCCGCTTCTCGATCGCCTGCTCCGGCGTGAAGGCGATCAGCGGCAGTTCGATATCGGGGTCCATGTCGGCATGATTGGGGTGGGCGTGGTGTTGATTGTGCTTGCGGACCCACCAACTGAAACTGGCGCCGAGCAGCAGATCGGTGAGGATGATACCGACGAGGGCGTTCTGCCAACGGCGCACGAAGCCTTGCCGATGCCCGGCATCGTGGCTGAGAAAGGCGACCTGCACCGAAACGACGCCGAGCAGCAGCGCGCCGACGACGATCCCCCAAAGCGCGTGGAAAGCGACGAGAAATGCAATCGCACCCGCCAGAAGCACGGCGGTTGCGAGCAGGCGGAGGCCGAAGGAGCGCGGCTGGGGATCGAGCAGCCGCGCCGCCTGCATGCGCCGCCGCAGCTCGCGATATTCCCCGCCGGGGGGAATGGCCGGGGAGGAGGGATCAAGAAAAGGAAGCGCTGGGGCCATCATCGGCCCGCCTTTCTGAAGCGTCGAGGAAACACGACACAAGCGCGGCCGGGCGATGTGCCGCCCGTCCGCGGAAACCCATCAGTCGTTGTCAACGCTGCCCGATCATCATACCACGGTATGAACAGGTTCGCGCTGCTTTTATCGAAATCTGTCCAATTCTGTGGAACCGTGATGATGTACACGCATCCATCCCTTGTTCCGGGGTACGCCGGATCGGGAACGGCGCGGAATCGTGATAGCATAGCCGCATGGAGTACCGCAGCATCCTTGGGTTCGCGGCCACCGTCATCGCGCTGATCAGCTACATCCCCTATTTCCGCGACATCATCGCCAAAAAGACGAAGCCGCACGCCTTTACGTGGCTGATCTGGGGCGTCCTTACCGGCATCGCCTTTGTCGGCCAACTCGTCGGCCATGCTGGGCCGGGGGCGTGGGTGACGGGTTTCACCGCTGTCGTCTGCATCGCCATCGCCGCCATCGCGTTGGTGGACGGTCAGCGGAACATCGTGCCGACGGACTGGCTCGCGCTTGCCGGGGCAGCAATCGCACTGCTGATCTGGTTTGCGACGCGCGGCCCGCTCCTTTCCGTTATCCTCATCACGGTGATTGACAACCTCGGCTTCATCCCGACCCTGCGCAAGTCGTATCATCGCCCCTTCGAGGAAACGATGAGCACCTTCGCGTTGAGCGGGTTCAAATGGGTACTCGGCCTCTGCGCCCTCGAACGGCTCTCGGTCGTGACGGCGCTCTTCCCGCTTTCGATTGTTGTCGCGAGCTGGCTGTTCGTCGCGATGCTGCTCGTCCGCAGGAAGCAGCTCGGCCGTGCATCTGTGGCGATTACTCGACCGCACCGCGCGGAAAGGATGTGACGACCGTGCCCGATTTGCACACACTCGTCCGCGCGCCGCTGCTCATCCCTTCCCCGCTCCAACGCTACCGACTCATACCAGGGCGGCATCTCGTCCACGGCGACCTCGTCCTGGCGGCAAGCGGCGACCCCGGCCCCGACGGCAATGTCGTCTTCGTCCTCGGCCCCGTGCCGCCGGAGCAGGTCTTCGCGCTCGCGGACGCATTTTTCGACGCGACGGGCTACGCGGTCGCCGTGGAACTGGAGGCCGCGCGACCGATGGACGATGCCTTACGCGCGCGGGGCTGGCGCCTGGACGAGGAGGAACCGGCGCTCGCGCTCGCGCCGATCCCCGCGATCCCGCCCCCGCCGCCCGGCCTGACGATCCGACCCGTGACGACCGACGCGGGGTTCGCGGATTTCATGGCCCTCACGCGCACCGGACACCGGTGGATCCCCTCGCTCGACGCCGCGATGGACTCGGCGGTCGCGCTGCTCGTCGGCTACGATGGGGAAATGCCGGTCGCTGCGGCGCGCATCGCCCGCTACGGTGATGTGGGGGACATCAACGGCGTCGTGACAACGCCCGACTATCGCCGACGCGGTATCGGTACGGCGATGACGTGGGCGGCTATTGCGGCGGGCGCGCGGCGGGGCTGCACGGCGATCACCCTCACCGCGACGGAGATGGGCTATCCCGTCTATGTGCGGATGGGTTTCGTGCCCGTTTGTATCTACCGGACGTATCTGCCGCTTGGGAGAGTGGGCGGTGGGCAGTGAGCGGTGAACAGCGGATAGGTGAAATCGAGGGCAGTGAGTGCGTTGCTTTCTCTGCCCGCTGCCCGCTACTCACTGCCCACCGCCCACCGCCCACTCTCCCCGAAAGGAGCACACGATGAAGATTCGCGAGATTCGGGCGGTCGGTTTGCGAGGCGCGACGCCGGAGGGCGGCTGGAGCGACGAACTGGAGCCGGACGCATGCGTCCACACGCTGGTCGCCGTCCTCACCGACGAGGGGGTGACGGGCATCGGCAGCGTCTTTACGAACGATGATCTGGTGCGCGCGGCGCTCACCGTCCTCGAACCGCTCTATCGCGGCGAGAATGCGCTGGAACCGGAGCGAGTGAGCGAGAAACTGCACCAGAACACTTTCTGGCTCGGCCGCGGCGGCTCGATCACGCACGCCATTTCGGGCATCGACATCGCCCTCTGGGACATCCTCGGCAAGGCGACGGGCCAACCCGTCGGGCGGCTACTCGGCGGGCGGTACCGCGAGCGGGTGCGCCCCTACGCCTCGCTGCTGATGGACGAGCCGGAGAAGATGGCGGACGCCCTGTTGCCGTACAAGGCGCAGGGGTTCCGCGCCTTCAAGATTGGTTGGGGGCCGTTCGGGCGGCAGAGCGCGGCGAAGGACGAGGCGATTGTCCGGGCCGCGCGCGACGCGGTCGGCGACGACGTGCTGCTGATGGTGGACGCGGGCGGCAGCGACGCCCACTGGAACCAGGGGTACAAATGGGCGCTGCGCACGGCGGAGATGCTCGCGGGCTACGGCGTCACCTGGTTCGAGGAGGCGCTGAAGCCGGACGCACTGCGGGACTACGTCCTGCTGCGCGAGCACGCGCCCCTGCCGATCAGCGGCGGCGAGGTGCTGACGCGCCGCCAGTCGTTCCAGCCGTGGCTGGAGGCGGGCGCGTTCGACATCGTCCAGCCGGACGTCACCAAGGTCGGCGGCATCTCGGAGGAGCGGCGCATCGGCTGGATGGCGCAGGAGCACGGCGTCCGCTTCATCCCGCACGGCTGGAACACCGCCATCGGCCTCGCCGCCGACCTCCAACTCTCCTCCGCCTTCCCGGAGACCGATTTCGTCGAGTACATCACCGGCTCCCCCTACGTGGACGCCATCGTCGCCACCCCGTGGCAACTCGACGCAGACGGGATGCTCGCCATCCCCGCCACCCCCGGCCTCGGCATCGCCCTCGACCTGGACGCTGTGCGCCGCTACTCGCGTGGCGAACCGTTCCTCGATTGATGGAACGAAAAGCCAATCGGTTGAGGAAGCGGGGGCGTATTGGTGGTAACGGGCTTCCACGCTCGGGGGGCAGGCTGGAAGCCCGCTACCACCAGATACATGCGGCAATCAGAACCATTCAGCCGCGAGCAGCGTCTCATTGATATATCGCAGGGCAGTGGATGAGCCTCTTTACAGGAATGTTCCCTGCGTATAGTATTGACGCGCGCGAAAGCAGTTAAGAATATTCGGGGAGGGTATCATGCAGCCACGGGTCACGGATCGGCGTATGCGCGTTTCGCGCCTCGGGATGGCTGCCGCCCTGTTCGCCGCGCTCCTCCTCGCCACACTCTCCGCCACGGCGGTGGGGGCGGCAAACTACACCGTCACCGTCAATGACACGATCGATGAAATCCACGCGACGGCACCCGACAGCACCTGCTCCACGAACGGCATGGGCGTCTGCTCCCTGCGCGACGCCATCCTCTACGCCAACACACACCCAGGCATGTCCGACCTAACGACGATTACCCTACTCGCGAATAACTCATCTTACACGCTGACCAAGATCGGAGCCGGCGAGGACGGTGCGCTTACGGGCGACCTCGATGTTAAGGCGAATGTGACGATCAACGGTAGTGGGTCGAGCACGACGGTAATCAACGGCTTCGCTAGCGACCGCATCTTCGACCTATTCCCTTTCACCGTGGTTATCACGGGTGTGACACTGACCAACGGCAACGCGACGACCAGCGGCGGCGGGGCGATCTACAACGCCGCCAACCTGACAATCGCCGACTGCGTGATCGACAGTAATGTGACCACGTCCGTCGGTGGGGGGATCTACAGCCCTGCGGGATCGGTCGCGCTCACCAGAACAACGGTGAGCAACAATAGCGCGGTCGGCAGCGGCGGTGGCGTGTACAACTCCAGCGGGCCTCTGGCCGTGGTGAACAGCCAGTTCACGGCCAACCATGTAACTGGCACTCCCGGTTCACCCGGTAACGAGGGGTCTGGCGTCCCCGTCGGCGGCATGGGCGGTGCCGGCGGGGACGCGACGGGGGGTGCGATCGCCGCGACGGCCTCCTTCTCGGTCACGGGGAGTCACTTCACCGGAAATAGTGCGACTGGCGGCACCGGCGGCAAAGGCGGCGACACCGGGGGCGGCGGCGCTGGCAGCGGCGGCAGCGGCGGGGTAGGTAGAGGCGGCGCGATTGACGCGACAGCCTCCTTCTCCGTCGCGGGGAGCGGCTTCACCGGGAACACCGCCACCGGCGGCACCGGCGGCAATGGCGGCATCGGCGGCGGCGGCGGCGGCGGCAGCGGTGGCAGCGCGACCGGGGCCGCCATTGCCGCGACGACCTCATTCTCGATTACGGGGAGTGACTTCACCGGGAGCATCGCGACCGGCGGTAACGGCGGCATCGGCGGCAGCGGCGGCGGCGGCCCCGCCGGAATTGGCGGTACCGCATCGGGCGGCGCCGTCTCGAATGGTGGCGGCACACTGACACTGACGAACAGCACGTTCACGACGAACCACGCCACCGGCGGCGGCGGCGGCTTCGGCAGCAACTCCTTCAACAGCGGCAACGGCGGCAACGGCGGTGCGGGTGCGGGCGGCGCGGTCTCCAACGGCAGCGGCACACTGACGCTAACGAATGACACCTTCTCCGCCAATCAGGCCACTGGCGGCGGCGGCAGCGGCGGAACGAATGGTGGTGGCTCCAACGGCGGCACCGGCGGCGGCGGCGGCGCGGGCATGGGCGGCGCCATCTCCAATAGCAGTGGCACGCTGACACTGACGAGCAGCACCTTTTCCGCCAATCAGACCGGCGGTGGCGGCGGTGGCAACGGCGCCACCGCCCCCCACGGCGGCGGCGGCGGCGGCGGGGGTGGCGCGTCGGGCGGCGCGATCTCGAATGGCGGCACCCTGACGCTGACGAACAGCACCTTCACGATGGACGGGGCGAGTGGCGGTAACGGCGGCAATGGCGGTACCGGCGGTAACATTGGCAGCGGCAACGGCGGGGCGGGCGGGACGGGGACCGGTGGCGCCGTCGCCAACACCGGTTCCTCGGTGATCGGCAATGCCACTATCGCCACGAACAGCGCGAGCGGCGGCATGGGTGGCGTAGCTGGCTTAAGCACTCCGTCCGGTACAAACGGTGCGAACGGCGTGGGCAGCGGAGGCGGACTGGCGCACACCGGCCCCCAACAACTGCGCGCCATCAACACGCTCCTCGCCGCCAATACTGGCGGCGCGACCGCCAACTGCTCCGGCACGATCACCGACAGCGGCCACAACCTTGAGTTCACCACAAATACCTGCCTCTTCACCGCCGCGAGCGACCAGCACGGCAACCCGAACCTCGACACCCTCAAGAATAACGGCGGCCCCACCCAGACCCTCGCCCTCCTCCCCGGCAGCGCCGCGATTGATACCGCCGATCCCAACTCCTGCGCCGCCCCCCCGACCAGCGGCAAGGATCAGCGGGGCGCTCTCCGCCGGGCCGACCGGTGCAGCATCGGCGCGTTCGAGGCCGATGTCGCCGTCCCCAATCCCGTGCCGCTGCCGCCGCGCCCCGCCCCCACCGTCGTCGGCGTGCCCGCCCCGATCCCGCTCCCGCGATCAGGGGGTTCGGACCCCAACCTCGGCATTCCCGCGCCGCTGCCACCGCCGCGACCCTAGCTACCCACATCATGTTCGCCCGCTCATCGCGCGGCACGAAGCGGGGCCGGTGCGCGCACCGGCCCCGCAAGAAACATCAATGGCACGACGCTAATGTCGTTACGCGCGGGGATATGACTCCCGGCGACGAAGCAGCGATCCGGCAGCGATCAGTGTGCCGCCGACGAGCAGCACGAGCGATTCAGGTGTGATCGGCCAACGCGCGCCGGTCGGCCTGCCGGTGCTCGGCAATGTCGTCGTTATCGCGCCACCGGTGCCGAGGAACTTGAATGAATTGAGCCCGGTCGTCCCCTGCTGGAAGAAGGCGTCGAAGTCATTCTCGGCGGCGGTGAAGGTGTTGATATAGACCGTGTTCGCTTGCAGGCTGATGACCTGCGCGCCGTGCAACCTGCCCGCCCCTTGCGGGGTGAGGAAGTAATCATAGCGGCGCGCGGGTTGCCCGCCGACGGTCAGGTTCTGGATGCCCCCCGGCCCTTCCTGGTATCCCGGCACGGACTGCGCGACGCCGGCGCGGCTCTGCGTGACGATCTGATCGAGATTTACGCCTGCATCAGGGGGCACCGCAACCGTGACGAGATTGAAGTTACCGTTCAGCGGCGGCGCGGCAGTATAGACGGCGCCAATCGCAGTCCCCGCCGGGAGATTGGCGTTCGGTGGCGGTGATCCCTGCTGCCAGCCACTCGGAACGGTGAACGAATAGCGCCCCTGCGGATCGGTGTACGTCGTCCCCTGCGCACCAACCGTGGTGAGCGCACAGACGCCGAACAGCGCAACCACAAGCGTAACTTTCCACCAGCCATACCGAATCATTCCGTCCTCCTTCTTCTCCGAATCAACCACTGGCAATTGGTGTTCGCAATACCGATGCCGCCTGGGATTAGGCCATCCCGTCGTCCTTGCCATCCCTCGGCACGCTCCGTATGCTACACCATGCGGCGTTCCTCCGCCGCAGCGAGAACGGGAAATGGGAGTTTCGTACCATGACCGATGCACAACGCGCCTTCGAGAAACGCGTCGGGGCGGACAATCTGCGCGGGCTGTGGATCGTCTGGCACGACTACGCGGCGCGGGCGAATGGCCGCTGGCTCCCCGGCGCGGGCATCCCCGATGCCCTCGCCAATGGCACGCTCTTCTGCCACGCGAACCTCGATTTCACGACCGACGACCAGCAGGTCGCGCGGCCCCGATTTGGCGCGGATGCGGGCGATTTCGTCGCGCTGCCCGACCCGGAGACGTATGCGCCCCTCCCCTATCACCCCGGCATCGGGCGCGTCCTCAGCGATCTCCGTACGGAGGCGGGCGAACCGTGGGAAGGCTGCCCACGCACCCGCTTACGGGATATGTTGGATGCATTGGCGCAGCGTGATCTCTCCGCACGGGCAGCATTCGAGCCGGAATTCACGCTTCTTCGCAAAGCGGATGACGGGAATTACGCGCCCGCCGATGCCTTCACGATGTACTCCGTCGCCCGGATGGAGGCGGAGCATGATCTGCTGGACGAGATCGAAACGACGCTCGCGGCGCAGAATGTGCGCGTCGTCGGGATGGGCGCGGAGTACGGCGCGGGCCAACTGGAAATCAACCTGCACCACGAGCATCCCGTCAAGGCGGCGGACGACCTGCTCACCTTCCGCGAAACGGTCAAGGCGCTGGCCCGGCGGCGCGGCCTCATCGCCTCCTTCATGCCGAAGCCGTACGAGCATCTGGCCGGCAACGGCGTCCATGTCCATCTCTCTTTGTGGGGCGTGGACGGCAGCAAAGATCGGTCGGCGGGCGACGGCCCGCTCGGCCTTTCGGCGGAGATGGCGCGATTCATCGCCGGTGTGCTCGCCCATGCCCCGGCACTCTGCGGCGTGTTCGCCCCGACGGTCAATTCCTACAAGCGGCTCCTGCCCGGTTCGTGGGCGCCCGCGCACATCGGCTATTCGGCCGGCAACCGCGCCGCCCTCGTCCGCGTGCCGGGTGCATCGCGACCCCGGCTGGAGTTCCGCGCGGGCGATCACACGGCGCACCCGCACCTCGCCCTCGCCGCCCTGATCGCGGCGGGGATGGACGGCCTGGATCGCCGCCTCGACCCCGGCCCGCCCGCTACCGGCGACCTTGGCCACCTATCGGCCAACGACTTGGCCGCGCAAGGCGTCCGTCTCCTCCCGCGTACCGCGCACGAGGCGCTGGACGCCATCGAAGCGGACCCGATCGTGATGGCCGCCCTCGGCCCCGTCTGCGGCCCCGAACTGCTCCGCATCCGCCGCGAAGAACTCGCCCGTTACGATCGCCACGTCTCCGACTGGGAACGCGCCGTCTACCTCGAACGGGTGTAACAGGGATTGAGCGCAGAGCGCGCAGAGGACGCAGAGACCGTAGAAAGAAGGAACGAGAGATAAAGAATGACGGAGAAGAATCATCGCCACATTTTCTTCCTCCTCTGCGTCCTCTGCGCTATGTCCTTCTTGAAAGGGGTCCATGATGACTGAGGAGTTGCGGGAAGGGATTGGGCAGGTGGCGTTTGTGGATCACCATGTCCATGCGCCGTACAAGCGGGCGCACGAAATCGCGCTCGACGAGTTCCGCAGGCCATTCACGGAGGCGAGCATTCCGGCGGTCTGGACAGAGAATATTCAGACGCTCGTCGGCTATCAATGGATGGTGCGCGAACTGGCGCGCCTGCTCGATTGCGAGGCGACGGAGGCGGCGGTGGTCGCGGCGCGGAACGCAATGGCCGTGTTGCCGTATCACCGGTTGCTGGCAGACGCCGCCAATCTCGGCGCGTGCTACGCGGACGATCTGTTCGCCGCCGGGCAGTGCTACCCGATTGATACTTGGGCGGAGGTGATCGGACGGCCCGTCGAGCGGGTGCTGCGCGTCGAAATCTTCGTCGAGCAGGGCTACGCGGAATGCGAGACGCTGGACGACGCGCTCCACGGCCTGACGCGCGAAATCACCGCACCCGCGCGGCGAATCGTCTCGCTCAAGAGCATCGCGGGCTACCGCACCGGCCTCGCCTTCGACCCGCCAAGTGCCACACAGCGGCAGGCGGCGTCGAAAGCATACGGCGAACTCCGGGCGGCAGCGTTGCGCGGCGAATCCGGGCGGATCGCGGACAAGGCGCTCGTGGATACGATTGTCTGGACCGCGCTCGAAGCCGCCGCGCCGCAAGCGCTCCCGATGCAGTTCCACGTCGCCTTCGGGGACGACGACATCATCATGACGAACAACGATCCGACCTTGATGCGCGCCCTGTTCAGCCACGAGCCGTTCCGCGCCGTGCCGCTCGTCCTGCTCCACTGCTACCCGTACCACCGGCAGGCGGGCTACCTCGCGAGCACCTACCCGAACGTCTACGCGGACCTCGGCCTGACGATCCCGATTGTCGGCCCCGGCGCGGCGACCGTGCTCGCCGAAACGCTCGAACTCTGCCCGACGCGCCAACTGCTCGCCTCGACCGACGGCCACATGGAGCCGGAATTCCAGTGGTTCGCCGTCCACGTCTGGCGCTGGGCGCTCGCCCGCGTCCTCGGTCAGTACGTCGAGTGGGACATCCTCGACCCCAACGCCGCCCTCACCACCGCCCGCGCCGTCATGCACGACAACGCGAAACGGGTCTACCAAACCGTTTGAACCGCAAAGACGCAAAGAGCGCAAAGGACGCAAAGAAGAGAAAGAAATAAAGGAGCGATTTGCTTTCTGTCATTTGTCTTCCTCGTCGTTCTTCTTTATAATTTCCCCGTATCTCTTTAGCGTTTCTTTGCGTCCTTTGCGCCTTTGCGGTTCAAGCGATTTCCGGTTTCGATTCACTGAGGGGGCTGGCATGGTAGACCCGAAATTGTTGGAGAAAGTAGAGTGGCGACTGGTGGGGCCGTTCCGGGGCGGGCGATGCGTGGCAGTGGCGGGCGATCCGTCCGACATGCTGACATTCTATTTCGGCTCGACGGGCGGCGGCGTGTGGAAGACGCAGGATGGCGGCGCGACGTGGCGGAATCTCTCGGACGGCTTCTTCCAGACCGCCTCGGTCGGCGCAATTGCGGTTTCCGAGGCCGATCCGAATGTCATCTACGTCGGCATGGGCGAGACGACGATTCGCGGCAATGTCGCACACGGCGACGGCGTCTACAAATCCACGGACGCGGGCGCGACATGGACGCACTGCGGCCTTGAAGCGACGCGGCACATCGCCAAGGTGCGCGTCCACCCGACGAACCCCGATCTCGTCTACGTCGCGGCCTTCGGGCATGTCTACGGGGCGAACGCGGAGCGTGGCGTCTATCGCTCGCAGGATGGCGGCGCGACGTGGGAGCGGGTGCTGTTCCGCAGCGAACATGCGGGCGCGATTGACCTCGCG
>JBBRLR010000089.1:0-19112 GCA_038231255.1 Thermomicrobiales bacterium
GTACATCATCCGGCACGAGACGGACCGCTCGCTCGCGGACATCGGCGGGGAACTCGGCGGCCGCGACCACACGACCGTCATCCACGGCACCGAGAAGATCGGAAAAGAGATCGAGACGAGCAACCAACTCCGCCAGGAAGTCCTCACCATCCGTGAAATGCTCTACGCGGATTGAGAGGGAGCTTTCTGAACCACCAATACTCCCCTCTGGGCAGTATTAGTGGTTTGCGTTTCATTGCACGGCGACGAGTGGGTCGGCGTGACGGTGGATCAGTTTCCAGTCCGCGCCTTCGCGGCGGAAGATTTCGGTGACGCGGAGCGTTTTCGGGGCGAATTGCTCGCCGCCGCTCGGTCGCACATCGCCGCGCTCGATGGCGACGGTGTAGGCCAACTCCGGGGTGATGTGGCAGGCGATGATGTCGGATCGTACGGAGCCTTCCGCATTGCGCGTGGCGGCCCAGGTATAACGGTTCTCGACGGCTTCCCAGCCTTGCTCGGAGCCGCCGTAGCCGCCGAACATCGTGATGTCGTCGGTGTGCGACGCCTGCGTTTTCCACGGCCCGGCGTCGCCGTTGAAGAAGGCGGCAGTCGCCTCCTGCCGCCGGGCGAGGAAGGCGCGGAACGCGTGCTCGTGTTCGATGGAAGCCGATGACATTTCATGTTCCTTCCGTATTCGCCCCTCAAAGGACGCGGAAACGTTTGACCATCGCTTCGTCCACCTCAACGCCGAGGCCCGGTCCGTCGGGCACGGCGATAAAGCCGTCCACCATCTCCAGGTGGGTGGTGCACAGGTTGTTGAGCAGCGACGCGGACGAGACGTTGTATTCCAGGTAGCGCGAGTGCATCAGATAGGCGTTGAGGTGGAGTGATGCCGCCTTGAGGATGTCGGTCAGCCAGGCGTGCGGGACGCACTCGATCTGGCGGCGGGTCGCGAAGTCGGCAATCTGCTTGCCGACGGTCAGGCCGCCGCAGCGCGACAGGTCGGGTTGCAAAACATCCACGCGCCCCTCGGTCGCCAGCCGCTCGAACTCGTCGAACCCGGCGTATTGCTCGCCCGCCGCGAGACGCAGCCGCGTCGTGTGCTCGGCGAGGGTGCGATAACCGGCGATGTTCTCCGGGTGCAGGCAATCTTCGAGCCAGACGACGCCGAGGTCCTCCAGTTCGCCGATGACTGTGATCCAGTCGCGCAGCGAACGCGGGCGGTAGGGATTGTCGTAGGCGACGCCGTACCAGCCGCCGTCCACCAGCAGCTCGATCGCCGGCCCCGCCTCCTCGCGCGCCGCCCGGACGAGCGCGACATCCCGCGCGATGTCGTGGCCGAACACGCCCCAGCCGAACTTGATCGCCGTGAAGCCGCGCTCCACATACTCCGCGACCGCCGACTTCATCGCGTCGGGGGTGGGGCGGAAAAGGGTCGAGGCGTATCCCTTGACCTTGTCGCGGTACTTCGCGCCGAGCAGCATATGTACCGGCTGACCGAGTGCCTTGCCCGCGATGTCCCACAGGGCGATGTCCACGCCGGAGAGCATCTGCATCCCCGCACCCTGCCGACCGTAGTAGGCGACGAAACGGTACATCTTCTGCCAGAGCCGCTCGCGTTCCAGTGGGTTTTCGCCGATCAGCGCCGCCTTCAGGGACTCGATGCCGATCTGCCCGCCGGAGGGCGCGTCTACAATCGCCTTGCCGACGTGCGGCTGCGTCTCGATGTCCGCCCACCCCACAATGCCCTCGTCCGTGCTGACTTTCAGGAGCGCGATGAAGCGCGTCCCGTGCGCCTCGCTGGCAACCGACGGGTCCGGGTAATCCTTGCCCGTGTCCAGCACCATCGCCTCGACATCGGTGATCTTCACCGCTCCTCCTTCCGTGGTCGCACCCGGCACATGGTTATCACCCCGCGATACGTGGCATCGCGGAGGCGAGTGTAGCATCATGCGGGAAAAGGATCGCGAGTGCCGCGCCGCGCCGATGGTATACTGCCAACCGATGATAGGATGATCGCCCTGTGGCGCGAGGAGAGGGATGAGCGTGCAGCAGACGGCCTTGATCGCGGACATCGGGATCGCTCTCAACGCGACCGACCCCCTGCCCGCGATGCTGCAAACGTGCGCGGAGGCGGTCGTTCACCATCTCGATGCCGCGTTCGCGCGCGTTTGGGTGCTGAATGTCGCCGACGATGTGTTGGAGTTGCGCGCCAGTGCGGGCCGCTACACGCATCTCGACGGCGCACACAGCCGTGTGCCGGTCGGCATGTTCAAGATCGGGCTGATCGCCAAGGAGCGTCGGCCGCACCTGACGAATGACGTGCCCAACGATCCACGCGTCAGCGACCCGGAATGGGCGCGGCGCGAAGGGATGGTCGCGTTCGCAGGTTATCCACTGAACGTCGAGGGCCGGCTCGTCGGCGTTCTGGCGATGTTCGCGCGTCACGCACTTGGCGAAGAAACGCTCGGGATGCTCGCCTCGGTCGCGCACATGATCGCGATGGGAATCGCGCGCAAGCAGGCGGACGACAGACTACAGGAAGATGTACAGATCGGCGAAACGCTGTACCGGATCGGCATGGCGCTCGTCTCGGAGCGCGACCTGCACGCACTCGTCCAGGTCGTCACCGACGCGGCGACCGAGGTGGCCCGCGCGCAGTTCGGGGCGTTCTTCTCCAACGTCCGCGACGGCGCGGGCGAGTCGTTCATGCTGTACACGATCTCGGGCGTGCCGCACGAGGCGTTCGCGAACTTCCCGATGCCACGCAATACGGCGATCTTCAACCCCACCTTCGTTAGTGAGGGAATTATCCGCCTCGCCGACGTCACCCAGGACTCGCGTTTTGGGCAGAATGCGCCGCACGATGGGATGCCGGAAGGCCATCTGCCGGTGCGCAGCTACCTCGCAGCGCCGGTGATCTCGCGCACCGGCACGGTGCTGGGCGGGCTGTTCTTCGGACATAGCGAACCGGGCATCTTCACCGCGCGCGCCGAACGGATCGTCGCGGGGATCGCCGCGCAGGCGGCAGTCGCGATGGACAATGCCGCCCTGATCGCCGACGCGCGAGCGGCGGAGATGCGGTTCCGCAGCCTGTTCGAGCATGTCCCCGACGCGATCTTCATCGCGGACGACACCGGTCGGTACCGCGATGTCAATCCCGCCGCGACCGCACTCCTTGGTTACACGCGTGACGAACTCCTGCAAAAGACGGTCATGGACATCTCGGTAGATAGTCGGGGAGCTGCGGGAGCGTACGACCGGATGCTACAGGAGGGTGTGTGGCGTGGCGAGCATGAGTTGCAGCATAAGGACGGTACCGTTGTCCCGACCGAGGCGCTGGCGACGGCGGTTGTGTCGCCGATGGGAACGGTCTACCTTTCGGTCGTGCGGGACATTTCCGAGCGCCGGGCGGCGGAGCGGATGCAGCAGGATTTCATCGCGATGGTCGCCCACGATCTGAAGAACCCGCTGACGACGCTGAAGGGGAATGCGCAACTGATGCTGCGGCGCAACAGTTTCAGCGAGCGGGGGATGGCGACGATTGTCGCGCAGACGAACCGGCTGGAACGCTTGATTGACGATCTGCGGGATGTCGCCCGCCTCGACGCGCGCGGGATCGTACTCCAACGCGCGCCGGTAGACCTTGCGGCGCTCGCCCGCCGCCGCGCGGAGGACGCGCAGACGCAGACGCGCCTCCACGATGTGCGCGTGGAGGCGCCGGAAACGCCGGTTGTCGGTGACTGGGACGGCGACCGGCTGGAGCAGGTGATGGACAATCTGCTAATGAATGCGATCAAATATGCGCCGAACGGCGGCGAAATTGTCATCGGTGTCGAGGATCGCGGCGCGGACGCCCGCGTCTCGGTGCGCGATTGCGGCATCGGCATCCCGCCCGAGGCACATGGGCGGTTGTTCGAGCGGTTCTATCGCGCGGCGGGTGGCATCGCGGCGGACAAAAAAGGATTGGGCCTCGGCCTGTATATCAGTAAAGCGCTGGTGGAGGCGCACGGCGGGCGAATCGGCGTCGAATCGTTGCCCGATGAGGGGAGCGCGTTCTTCTTCACGCTCCCCTACGCGCCGGGCGAGCCGAGTGCATGACGTGATGGCCCGCGTCGGGCATACAGAACATCATTTCCGTAGCTGCATGATTAGGATGCCGCACGCATGACGATGGATGTCGGTAGCAGAGGAAACCGCCGCAATGTCGCAGCAACCGATTGCAATCCCGCAACGCAGACCGGCTGACCCACGCATGTCGGGCATATTCGCGCTCCTGCTCGCCATGAGCCTCAGTTTCGTGCTGGCATTCATGTATCTCGGCGAGGAGGTGCGCGAGCCGGCGACGACGCAAACCGACCAGCGTCTGCTCGGCCGTGTCACCGACATGACGCGGCGGTGGCCGGTCACCCTGTCGGAGACGGTGTCGCTGCTCGCCACCGTTCCCGTGATTATCGTCATCACGGCGGTTGTCGGCGCCTCGCTCGCGCGGCAGCGGCGTTGGGCCGACATCACGCTGCTGATCGCCGCGATGATCGGCGCCACCCTGCTTTCGCCGCTGACCAAACATCTCGTCAGTCGGGTGCGCCCGACCGCCTTTTTCCGCACCGCCGCCACCGGCTACAGTTTTCCCAGCGGCCACACGCTCAATGCCACCTGTCTCGCACTGGCGCTGGGATTCATCCTGTGGCGGATGCCCTGGCACCGGGCGATGAAGATTGCGTGGACGCCGGCGCTAGCGATCTATGCCGTCTGCGTCGGCGCGAGCCGGGTCGTCCTCGGCGTGCATTACCCGACCGATGTGCTCGGTGGCTTCCTGCTCGGCGCGGCATGGGGAACGCTGCTCATGACGCTCGTCCTCGTGGTGGAGCGGGGGTGGGGGCGAAGACGCGGAGCGCTCGGGGCGCCACGGTGATCTCGACGGGTGTCTCGCCGCCCTGCTCGCCATCGAGCGTGATGGGTTGCGGCGGCTCGGTGCGGATCGTCAGTCGCGTCGTCTCGAAATAATGGTTCTTCGGATCGGTTGCCTGCCTGCCGATCACCACCGACCACGCACCCCGAATCAGTTGGTAGCGCGACCGGCCTTCCAGCGTGAAGACGACCAGTCGGCCGTCGTTGATGGCGGCGTCCGGCCCCGCCTTGATGTGCTCGCCGACATACGTCCCGTTCGCGACGACGAGTTGATGCGTCGCGACATCGCACACCTTCTCAATGGCCTCGATATGCGCCTGGAAGTGCCGGTGGCGTGGCAGGACTTTGAGCGCGGCGACGCCGTATGCGAAGAAGCCGAGCGTGCGTTTGAGCCGCCGTGTTGCGGCGCGCGCGACATCATCAGAGACACCCATACTGAGCGTGTTGATGAAATACCGCCCATTCGCGCAGCCGAGATCAATCCGGGTAGTCTGGCCCGACGCGATCACGCGCGCCGCCCCGTCGAGGTCGAGTGGGATGCCGAGCGTGCGGGCGAGATCGTTCCCCGTGCCCAGTGGGAGGATGCCGAGCATGATGGGCCGGTTCGCGAACGCGTCCATCACGCCGGAGAGCGTCCCGTCGCCACCGCCGACGATGATTGTCTGTGAGCTTTCCGCGATGGCCCGCTGAATATCGGGGAGGAGCGTTCGCGGATCGTCCACCGCGACGGTGCGACCGAGCGCGACACCCGCCTTCTTCAGCGCTGCCACGGCGTTGTCGAACTGCTTCGCGCCCCGCCGCGCATGCGTATTGATGAACAGCGCCGCCGGAGCGTCCGCAGACTTCTCCTGCTGCGGGTTACTGTTCGCTGATACTCCTGCCTGAACCATCGCATTGGCCCCTTCTGTGCGCTTGCACGCCCGATACGTGCAGGGTCACGATAGCATGCAGTATACCAATCGTCTTTCCGACGGGGAGAAGCGGCGCGCCGATTTAATCCGCCGGTAGGTATTTTGCCGTAGAGAGTTTTAGAGGGACACATACATAAGGAGGATCGCTATGACACACTTGACGAGGACGCTCTTTGGACGCACACGCGTCATTATCGCCACCGTCGTGGCACTTTCGCTGGCTCTGCTCGTTATGATCGGCACGGCGACCAGCACATCCGCCGCCGATGTCTCTGTGACGATCAATGGCTTCGCCTTCATGCCGGCGAGCATCACCGTCCCCGTCGGGACGCGCGTCGTCTGGACCAATCAGCAGCCCCAGGTGTCGCACACCGTGACGAGTGATACCGCCGGTATCTTCGATTCGGGCGCCTTCCAGACGGGCGCGACCTTCGCGTTCACCTTCAACACGGTGGGCACGTTCGCGTACCACTGCAACATCCACCCGAACATGCATGGCACTGTCGTCGTGACGGGTGCGGGCACGACAGCGCCGCCTGCTTCCGTAGCGACGACCGTGCCGCCTCCACCGCCTGCGCCGCCGACTGCCGCACCTGCACCGACCGCCGCGCTCCCGGCAGCGCCGCCACGGACGGGTGGAGGCGGCGAGGCCCACTTCATCCATCGCCTCGGCGACGGATAGGAGACGCCATCCGTTTCTGAATCCCATTGTCTGAGCATGAATTTGGAGGCCGTGGAATCGCCCCTTCCACGGCCTTCTCTCATACAAACATGCCGAAGACCGATGAGATCGTGGACACCAGAAGGCCTATCTATCGCGTCCCTTCGCACGGATCGTGCAATACATCGCTCTTGGGTACGGCACGACTTGATACGATTCCGAACGGAGGCAATCATGCATCGCGTACTGCCACGCGTCCGTCCTCTCGCGATCGCGATTATCCTTGCCCTCGCGGTCGCCACGCTGATGCCGCTTGGGGCGGCGGCGTACGACTGGCCGGCCTTCAGTGGCGTTTCGCGCTATGTGGGCAACAATGATCAGGAGACGATCTTGACGCCCGAGAATGTTGGTGGCTTGCATCGCCTCTTCCAGATGCCGCTCCCCGCGATTGCGGACGGCGTGCCGGTGATGCTCGGCGGGGTTGCGACCCCGGTGGGGACGAAGGACCTCCTTTTCGTCACGACGCGCGCCGGGCAAATCATCGCGCTCGACGCCCACGACGGGACGCAAATCTGGCAGCATGCATACGGCCCCGGCGACTGCCGCATTAACGGTGGCGCGACCGCCTGCTACACGACCTCCTCCCCCGCCATTGATCCGAATAAGCGATTCGTCTACAGCTACGGGCTGGATGGATACGTGCATAAGTACGCGGTGGGCGACGGCGCCGAGAGCAGCGACGGCGGCTGGCCCGAACTCGCCACGCGCAAGGGATCGGACGAGAAAGGCTCCTCGGCGCTCAACATCGCCACCGCCAAAAATGGCACGAGTTACCTCTACGTCGCCCACGCCGGCTATCCCGGCGACCGCGGCGATTATCAGGGGCACCTGACGACGATCAACCTCGCCGACGGCTCGCAGCACGTCTTCAATGCCGCGTGCAGCGATCAGGCGGATGTCCATTTCTCCCCCGGTGGGCAGGGGTCGGACTGCGATGCGCTGCAAACCGCGATCTGGGTGCGTCAGGGCGTCGTCTACGACTCTGACACGGACAAAATCTACACCGTGACGGGCAACGGCCAGTATGACGGCGCGCACGACTGGGGCGAGTCGGTCATCGCCCTCAACCCGGACGGCACTGGCGCGAATGGCGGCCCGCTCGACGCCTACACCCCGCCCAACTTCGAGGCGCTGACGAGCCGGGACACGGACCTCGGCAGCACCGCCCCGGTGATCCTCCCGCCGCTCCCGAACAGCGCCATCGCGCACCTCGCCGTGCAGGGCGGCAAGGACGCGAAGTTGCGGCTGCTCAACCTCGACGACCTCAGCGGGCAGGGTGGGCAGGGCCATACCGGCGGCGAGATCGGCCCGCTCGTGGATGTGCCGCAGGGCGGGCAGGTGCTCACCGCCCCGGCCGTCTGGATCAACCCGGCGGATCAGACGGTCTGGGTGATCGTGACCAACGGTGCAGGTATCTCCGCGCTACAGATCGTGATCGACGGCGACGGCCTGCCGAGTCTGCGCCCGCTCTGGCAGAATGCGGCGGGCGGTACCTCGCCCATCGCCGCCAATGGCGTCATCTATTACGCGGGTGCCGGCGTGATCCATGCACTTGACGCCGCGACGGGCAACGAACTCTGGCATGACGCGATCGGCGGCATTCACTGGGAAAGCCCCATTGTCGCCAACGGCGTCCTGTATATCACCGATGGCAGCGGCAACCTGACGGCGTACGGCGCCTGAGGCGAATACGACATCGCCGTATTTCCGGTGGCGCGACGGGCAGGCTGCATAGATGTATTGCAACCCTTTGTCGTGTAATCTGCTATTGGAAAGGTATCCAGTAGAGATAGTCAACGATCGAAGGGAGCCAGTAATGCCATTCGCGGCTGCATCGCTGAGTGAGAACGCGATTACCGTACTCAAGTCAATCGCCGATGGCTACACCTATGAGCAAGTTCTCATCAAACATCCCGGCTTGACGTATCTGGATATATTCTCCGCAGCCCGAGATGCGCTGGATAGTATGGGAGCCTCTTCATACAATGCTCCGGTGACAGACACGCCAAAGCCGGGTAGTAGGTCCCTTGATGAATATCGGAAGGCCGATCCGAGAGTGTACGAGAAGTGGACTGAAGAGGAAGAAGATGCGCTTTTCGAACTCATGACGACGGGCCACACGATACGAAGCGCCGCCGAATTGCTCCAGCGAAAACCGAGTGCGATTCGGGGCCGTCTCGACAAGTTGAATGCCTTCTCGACTGATTGACGCCCGTTTGCGCCGCGTGCGACACTCGATGGCGCTACGGCACTCGGAGGCGACATAGAGAGAGAGGGGTACGGCAATGGTCCGTGTGGCGATGATCGGGACGGGCGGGGTCGCCGTCCAGAACCATATTCCGGGGATTCGCACGCATCCGCAGGGAGAGGTCGTCGCGCTCTGCGACCCAAACCCGCAGGCGCTCGCCAACGCCAGCCAGGCGTCCGGTGTGACCCGCACCTACGGCGACTGGAACGAGGTGATCGCGCAGGACGACATTGACGCCGTCGTGATCGCCACGCCGAATAACCTGCACATGCCGATTGCCATCGCGGCGGCGCACGCGGGCAAGCATGTGATGAGCGAGAAGCCGCTCGGCCTCAACTACGAGGAGTCCGAGGCGATGGTCGCGGCGGTGACGGCGGCGGGCGTCGTCAACATGACCGCCTTCACCTACCGCTTCGTCCCGGCGATGCGCTATATGAAGCACCTCGTGGAGCAGGGCGCCGTCGGCATGCCATACCATTTCCGCGTCAACCGTTTGCAGGACTGGGGCGACCGCGCCGTCGGCTGGCGGCAGATCAAGGCGCTCGCCGGTTCCGGCGAACTCGGCGACATGCTTTCGCACCGGATTGACTACGGCCACTACCTGCTCGGCCCGATTGGTCGCGTCGTCTCGCAGATGCGCCAGTACCTCACCGAGCGGCACAACCCGGACGGCTCGGCGCAGGCGTCGGATGTGGACGACTGGGTCGCCTTTCTCGGCGATTTCGTCAACGGCACGACGGGCGTCTTCGAAAGTACCAAGATGGCGGCGGGGCGCGGCTTTTATTTGTACAGCCAGGATTACGTCGAGATCAACGGTTCGGACGCCTCGCTCGTCTACTTCCTCAGTACGCCGTTCCAGGTAATGGTTGGCAAGGCGGGCGGCAATCTGGAGACGGTGCAACTGCCGGAGGAATTTCTCAAAGTGCCCGGCTCGCCGCGCGACCCGCATCAGGGCGACCCGTTGCAAGTCTTCCGCTACGACCAGTCGTTCGAGTTCATCCAGGCGATCGTCGAGGGTCGCCCCGCATCGCCCGATTTCCACGACGGCTCGCGGGCGCAGGCGGTGATGGACGCCGTGATCCTTTCCGCGACGAACCGGCAGTGGGTGCATGTTCCCGGCGCGGAGGTGGCATAGATGGCGGGCAAACTCGAAGGAAAGGTGACGCTCGTGACGGGCGCGGGCAGTGGTATCGGGCGGGCGGCGGCGGTGCGGCTGGCGCAGGAGGGCGGGTCGCTCGTCCTCGTTGGGCGGCGGGAGGCGAATCTGCGCGAGACGGCAGGGATGCTCGGCGGCGCCGATGCGCTGATCCAATCCGCCGACATCAGCGACCCGGCGGCGGTGGACGGTGTTATCAAGGCGACGCTGGAGAAGTACGGACGGCTCGATCTGCTCGTCAATGCGGCGGGCCTCAACGTGCCGACGCGCTCGCTCGCCGACTGCTCGATCGAGGATTACCACACGGTGATCGCGGCGGATTTGAACGGCGCGTTCTACCTGACGCGCGGCTTCCTGCAGACGATGCGGCGGCAGGGCGACGGCACGATCATCAACATCGTCTCGGATTCCGGCTGGCGCGGCAACAACTTCGCGGGCGTTGCCTACATCGCGGCCAAATTCGGCCTGCGCGGCCTGACGGAGGCGATTAACGCGGAGGAGCGGCAGCACGGCATCCGCGCGACCTCCATCTACCCCGGCGAGGTGAACACGCCAATCCTCGACCGCCGCCCCGTGCCGCCGTCACCCGAGGCGCGCGAGAAGATGCTGCAAGCGTCGGACATCGCCGAGTGCGTCGCCCTCGCCGCCCTCCTCCCGCCCCGCGCGATCATCGAAGACCTCGTCGTCCGCCCCGCCATCCAGGATTGGGTCAGCCGGAGGTAGGGAGTTTGAACCACGAAGACACGAAGAGCACGAGGGAAAGAGGAGAAAGGAAAAGGAATTCGTAATCTCTTCCGCTTTCGTGCTCTTCGTGTCTTCGTGGTTAAGTATCTCGGGAGGTAGGGATGCAGCTGATACGGGTGACGGAGGAGAAGCGGACGCGGAGTGATAATCCGGCGTTCGTTGGGCCGGTACTGACGCAGGATGTCGTGAGCGACGAGATGGCGGCGCTGTTGCGGGTGACGGAGGTGACGTTTCCGGCGGGCGCGCGCAACAAATGGCACATGCACGCTGCGGATCAGGTGCTGATCGTCACCGACGGGCGGGGGATCGTCGCCACCGAAGCCGGGGAGCGCACGATCACGCCCGGCGATGTCGTCCTGATCCCCGCAAACGAGAAGCACTGGCACGGCGCGACTGCTGACACGGCGATGACCCACTACGCCATTCTCACCCCCGGCCCGATGACCGTCCTGGAATGACCGTATGAGTGAAGACCGGATGATCCATCTCGACGCGGCAGACTTTACGCCCACATTGCGCGCGGAGGTGGACCGGATGGTCGCGGCGACGTTCCGGGGCGGTGGTCAGCCCGGTCGTGTCTGGGCGCCCGCGACGTATCATTTCCTCCTAATGCGCGGCGTGGCGGTCATCGGGCATGTCGGCGTCCACCGGCGCGACATCGTCGTCGGCGGGCGGTCGTGGGCGGTGGCGGGGATTGCCAAGGTCGGCGTTGTGGCGGAGTTGCGTGGGCACGGCCTCGGCACCCGCCTGCTCGCCTTCGCGGACGATATGCTCCGCGCCGGGGGCCGCGACGATCTTGGCCTGCTCGTCACGAGTGAGAACCGCCTTGGTTACTACGGTCGTCTCGGCTGGGAGCGCATCGCGGGGCCGGTCTCCTACGACGATCGCGGCGAAAGCAAAGCCGAGACCTTCCCTGTGCTGCTCCTGCCGCTGCGCGCCAGTCAAGCAGACCTCGCTGCGTGGTACGGCGGGCCGATCAACCTCGCCGGGCCGCTCTGGTGACAGGAAGTGGCGCGACTGCCGCGACGCGAATACGGCATCAACCGCCAGTCGTAGCGCCGGGAGCGCGCTGGATACCCGCATCTCGTCGCTCGCCGCGACCGGTAAGGGCGATACCGCGAGAGCGTCTATCGTGCGGCTCGGTGTGGCGTTCGACGTTTCCGCGTGTACGTACACATGACTGTGCTATACTCCCTTGTTGAATGAGGAAGTGCTGGATAATGCGGGCGGCCTGGTGGGGAGTTCGGTGGTGCCACTCGATATTGCGCTTGAGGACATCGTACGCCTGCGGAAGCCGCATCCCTGCGGCAGCACGGACTGGAAAGTGGTCCGACTCGGCGCGGACATCGGACTCGTCTGCCTCGGCTGCGGGCACCGGATTATGCTCCCGCGCGGCGTGCTCACGCGGCGGATCAAGACCTTCGTCCAACACGGCCCGCGCCCGACGCCGGAACAACTCGCGTATCTTCGGGATGCGGCGGCCGGTGAAACGCCTGCACCGGACCCCCGATGATCCGGGCACAATTTCCCCTCCATGACCGCAGGCCGTTCGGTGGCGACTGAGGTTGATGTGCAATCCACTCAGGGGTTCGTCGCCGTCCTGCGGAACCGGCCGTTTTTGCGCATGTGGACATCGCAGGCGATCTCCCAGACGGCGCAGAACATCATCAACCTCGCCCTGCTCGTGACCGTTGCCGGGATCAGCAAGTCCGCGACCGCCGTTTCCGGCATTATCGTCGCCTTCGCGCTGCCGGGGGTCATCTTCAGTACCATCGCTGGGGTCGTTGTGGACCGCTCGAACAAGCGCCGGGTGATGATTTCGGTGCATCTTCTGCGTGCGGTCGCGGTCGTCGGATTCACGCTCGTCGCGGACTTTCCCGTCGCGGTCGCGCTGATCGGCATTTACGTGTTGGGTTTCATCTTCGCCTCCGTCAGCCAATTCTTCGGCCCGGCGGAGGGGGCGGCGATCCCGTTCGTCGTCCGGCGGCGCGATCTGGCGCAGGCGAATGCGCTGTTCACGCTGACCGTCACGATCTCGCAACTCGTCGGCTTCGCGACGCTCGGACCGCTGCTCGTCGGCATCCTCGGCCTCGACCGACTCTATCTCTTCGTCGCGCTCCTTTTTCTTTTCTGTGCGGCCCTGATCTGGACGCTGCCCTCGATGCAGGCGCCGCCGCGCGAGCGGGTAGACGGGCGCGGCCCAATGGAAGTGCTCTGGTTCGACATCCGCGAGGCGTGGGTCTACATCTACCGCGATCGGCTACTGCGTAAGGCGATGGGATTCCTCACGTTCGCGTCGTCGGCATTCCTCGCCGTCGGCACGCTCGCGCCGAAGTTCGCAACGAATGTACTGCAACTGTCGCAGAGCGGGCTTGGCTACATCCTCGCGCCCGCTGGGATTGGCATGGTGATCGGCGTTGTGCTGGTCGGGCATTTCGCGACGCCGGAGAACCGGGAAACGATGATCCACGGCGGCGCGCTCAGCCAGGGCATCATGCTTTCGCTCTTTGCGACTGTGCCCACCGTCGGCTACCATTTCCTCGGTCGCCCTGCGTCCGGTCCGGCGTGGCCCGTCGTTTTCGGCGTGATGGCCTGCACGCTGCTCCTGGGGATCGGGCAGGCGTTCATCGTCGTGCCGAGTCAGACGCTCCTGCAGGAGCGCAGCGGGGAGGAGGTGCGGGCGCGCGTGCTTTCGACATTCTTCACGCTTTCCAACGCCTCCGCGCTCGTGCCGACGTTGACGGCGGGGTTGATCGGTGACACCATCGGGGTCCAGGCGGGAATCCTGGCGCTCGCGATTGGCGCCCTGGCGCTCGGTATCTGGAGCACGACGATCAGCGGGCGCGGCGATCGGCGGGCAACCGGTGGGGGGGAGGGGCGATGAAAGTGGGACGTACGCGATAACCCGCGCAACCAATCGGTGCGTTCTTCGTTATAGTCGTAGCAGCGGGGCGCTGCGGCGACGAAGTGGGCAGGGGCAGGAAGTTGTCATAACTCGAAAAATTGTTGTGACGCCCGCTAGTTGACCGGGGCAGATCGTTGGTATAGGATAAGGCGTCGCGAGAGTTCGGTCGGTATTGTACAGAGGAGGAACGGGCCATGCGTGTGTCTGGGCAAAAACTGCGAATCGCAGTAGGTACGGGGATTGCGGCACTGATGCTGACGCTCGGTGTCTCATCCGTTGGTGCGACCGCACCGAGCAGCGTTGACCCGGGTGGGTTGACGGTCGTCATCATTTCAAACACGTCTTCGCCGGTGAACACGAACCCGACGCGGACCAATACGACGTATCGCGATGCGGTGCGTATCAACAATACGCCGCTCGACCAGTCGGGTGGTTTCCTCGGCCAGGGCAACGGCCTCGATGAGTGCCTGTATGTCGCGACCGGCAATGTCACCAACGCAGCGAACACCTCGACCGTTGACCGGACGCCGTTCGACTCGCCGCCTCCGGGTTGCAGCTACGCACCGGTTGGGCCGATCATCCAGCCTGCCGCTTACCCGTTGTGGGAAGTGCAGACCGGTGGCCCGTCGAACGCGACGAACGTTCTCGTTGTCCCGCCGACCGGCGTTCCGGGCAACACGACCCGCCCATCCAAGGGCTACGTGATCGAGACCTTCCGCTAAGGTTCGTCCCGATCTGGCAACGACTTCCCGAAGCGGCTCCCGAAAGGGGGCCGCTTCTTTGCGTTTGTCCCAGAGCAGTTTTCCGTCATATTGAGCCGAGGAGGCCAAATGGTGGCGGCGTACTACTCGTTCGCGATAGTCATGTCGTCACACAATAGCGCTGTCGGTTCCCGTAGAGGCGGTGGTCGAACCGCCCTGCCGAGGTGGCCTCCCGCTCTCGCAAAGTGGAGGGCGATCCGGGAAGGGCGGTTCGACCACCGCCCCTACGTACCCATCACATCATCGCTATCGTGAAATCAAATAAAACCCGCCGCCACCGGCGAGTGGCGCAGGATCAGCAATTACACAAACTCATTATAGGAATAATCGAAGCGATCTCAGGGTGGGCGAGAGCGATAGACCCGTGCGACACTGTCCTGCCAGATCAGTTGCTGCTCTGACATCCCCATCGCCGTTGCATCTTCGCCTCGATACAGAACCACATAATCATACTGTTGGCCCGCGATCGGTGAGCCGAGATATACCTCGCCGAACTCCACTCCCAAGTGCGCATAGAGGGGATGATCCCGCAATACGTACCCTAGCATCGCCATGTATGCGCCCGTCCCCTGCGGGTCTTCGCGCGAAAGAGCGATGGAAGCGCCCGGCGGAATGAGCGCGTGCAGTTGCGCCAGTTGTTGCGAGGGTGCAAGGTGATAAACCCGCGTCGCATCGAACGACATCGCCAGGGAAAGACCGTCCCATCCCTCGGCAAGGTGGCGCTCCATATCCGCCCGTTGCGCGTCGGTGAACTGATCGAGATGGACCACAACATCGGTGATACCGAGACCTTGCAAGATGGTCATGGTGCGCGGCGAAGGGAATCGCTGCATGTCCAGCACAAGGGCCTTGTACCCCTTCGGGATCACATTCGCGTTCCCATTCACAAGTGGATGGCCGTGGGAGAGCGAGAAGTATTGCTCGCGGGCGGCGATTTGCTGCTCGCGCGCGTGATCCGGGATCAGGAGCGGTAGTTCGATGATTCGCGCATCCGGCTGCGTCGCCAACCAGCGGTACTCGGCCGGTATCGCCGCGCCGCTTTCCAGCGGGACGATTGCCAGCGGCGCATTCGCGTACTCGACAGCGATGCCCACCAGCATCAGGCCACTGACGATAATCGGAATCGGAATCGGCATGGCGTGTGTACGGGGCATCCGAGGAGCATCGCGCGATGCGAACCAGCGCAGGAGCGTGGTCGCACCGGTCGCCGCCAATCCCGCGATGCCAAGGAGGAATAGCACGCCGAAGCGCCCCGGCGAGCGCATCGAGTCGAACCCCGGCACATGCCAATAGAAGATGTCGTACGGCAGATGCCGCGCGAGGGGCAATTTACTGGCCGGAGTCAGGCGCAACTCCGGGCCGACCGCGAGCGCTGCCCCCGTGACCGCGAGCGCGGCGAGGAATTGCTCCCACGCCCGTTTCCTCCCCGCCCATGCCCCGACGAGCGCGAGTGCAAGAGCAACCAGGCCGGGGAACATGTTGCGCTCGAATGTGTAGGCGCCGGAAGAGCGCAGGTGGCTCGTCAAGCTGCCCCACACCAGGTTGCGTCCGTCGGCGGTGATGAAATTGGCGAGCGTCGCGGAGTAATAGGTGACTTGCCCGTACGATCGCTCCACCCCGTACTGCACCTGTATCTGCCGGTAGGCGATGGCGAATGGCGCGACGACCGCGAGCGCCACCCCGCCCGCAGCGAGGAGATGCATCCAGACGATGCGCCGTCGCGTCTCGGCACGACGTAGCAGCATAATGCCGAGGAAGAGTGGGACGAGGAAAGCCAGATAGAAGGCGTAGTACTGCGTGGAGAGGGCAGCCATGATGAGACAGCAGGCGAGGGCGAGGGTATCGCGCGGTCGCGGCTGGGCGATCTGACGATCCATCAAGAGCAGGATCAACGGGAACCATGCGGTCGAGAGGAAAGCAATGTGCCCGATCCGGTCAATCTGCATCGGCGCGAAGGCGTAGATGCCGCCAGCGATAAATGCGGCGATGGGCGTGGCGCCGAACCGGCGGGCGAGCAGAAACATCGCCGACCCACCGAGAGAGATCGAGAGGAGCACGCCGAGATTGTAGATCGCGAGCGGCGGCAACCCGACGATTGCGAGGGGTAGCGTGAGGATCGCCGCGCCGAGTTCAAGGCCATCGAAAAGGTAGGTGCGTTGGTAGGGATAGAAGATGTTGCCGTCGAAAAGGTGCAGGGGATGATGGAGCAATTGCTGTTGCGCCCAACCGAGCCGCCAGATACTGCTCACCGGGTCGATCGCGGAGGTGACACCGCGATCCAGGCGGACGGCGAGCGGCCAAGTGAGCATAACGGTGAGAATGGCATACAAGCCGAATACGACGAAGGCGACCCCGAGGTGTGTCTGTATAGCCTCGCTGACCCGCGTCCAGGAGCGGTGTCGCACGCGGATCAGCGGATGTGGCGGCGCGTGAGGACGTAGCGGCACTGACATGAGCCGGATTATCATTTACTACACCTAACGATGGCAACTGGGCAGGCTGACATCCGGTCATAACTCAGTTTTCCCAGAGGCGGCGGGCTACTTCCCAAGTGCCCATTCGAGGAGCGCCATGCGGACGAGCATGCCATTGTGCGCCTGGCGGAAGTAGGCGGCGCGCGGGTCGGCGTCTACCTCGGGCGCGATTTCATCCACGCGGGGGAGGGGATGGAGGATGCGGGCGTGGTCGGGGAGCGCCGTGAGCATCTCCGCCGTAAATGTATAGATGCGCGCGGCCTGATACGCGTCCATGTCATTGCCGAAACGCTCCTTCTGGACGCGGGTCATGTACACGGCGTCCACGTCGGCCAGCGCGCCGCGCAAATCGGTCGTTTCCTCCCAGGGGATGTGGCGCGCGTCGAGATACGCCTTGACATCCGCACCCATCGGTGTGGCGGGCGGCGCGATGAAGACGAGCGAGGCGCCGCGCGCGAGGGCGAGCAGCATCGCGAGGGAGCGCGCGGCGCGCCCGTACGCGAGATCGCCGACGAGCGCGATGCGCAGGCCGTCCACCGCGCCGAACTCGCGGGCGAGGGTGAACCAGTCGAGGAGCGCCTGGGTTGGATGCTCGCCAGGTCCGTCACCCGCGTTGATGATCGGCACCTGCGCCACGGCTGCCGCCCGCTCCGCTCCGCCCCGCTCGTGGTAGCGCACGGCGATGATGTCCGCATACCCTTCGACGATGCGCGTCGTATCTTCGATGTTCTCGCCCTTGGCGGCGGAGGAGAACTCCCGCGCATTCTCCGTGCTAATGACGCCGCCGCCCAGTCGGAGCATCGCCGCCTCGAACGAAAGACGGGTGCGGGTGCTCGGCTCGTAGAAGAGCGTGGCGAGGATTCGCCCGGCGAGCGACTTGTGCGCCGGTTCGCGCGTGATCGCCGCCGTACGATCGCAAAGGGCATCCAGCCAGGGCCGCGATACATCCATCACACTCAGCATATGACGCGGGGAAGCGCTCCGATCGGCCATCAAAATTATTCTCCTCGCTATTCCGCGCAACCAAACGGCATGTTGTCCGTTTTACTGCCAGAGATCATCTGGCTCGATCGGCCATCGGCAGATGACGAATACGTCGGAAAGCAAGTATAGCAGTCAGTCTGCTACGGGAGTCGGAAGGAGGAGGGGGCAAACAAGGGCAAGGGTTTCTGGGGATCACGGGTCATTTTACGGAAGGTTTCCTGCGTTGTACAGTAGCGCTACAGTGGAACTCAGTGGTGTATGGGAGAAAAATGTAGGCGTCTCGAGCGCTGATCTCTCCCGCAGTAATGGTACGTCCGCAAGGACAGAGGAGGACAGGAACGTGGGTCTGAAGCGATCCCTGCGCTTCCTGGGCATTACACTCGCGATGACGGCGCTCTTGGCGTTCATTGCAGTGGCCCCGGTAGCCGCAGACACAACGGGAGCAACACTCAAGGCCGATAAGACGACCACGACGCAGCGCGTGCTGTTGTCGGACGGCACGGCCTCCGGTGACACGGTGCAGTTCGTCGGCAACGGCTTCGGCCCCGGCGAAATCGCCAGCATCTATATCACCTTCCCAGACGGACGCGTTTTCCCGGTCCAGAACCAGAACCAGATCGCCAACCCGCCGGCCTGCTGCCCGCAGGGCGACGAAGTCCTCGCCGATGGCACGGGCTCGTTCTTCTTCCGGCTTCGGTTCGGTCCCTTCAACAGCGGCAACAAGACCTTCCCGTCCACGACGGGCAGCCTGACCGATGGCGTCCAGTTCACCGACAGCATCTTTGTGCTGCCGGGTGAGTTCGCCAACTCAGTCCCGGCGTACGGCAAGTACACCGTGACGACGCTCGGTCGCGTCAGCCTGCAGAAGGCCTCGACCACATTCTCGATCACGGCCTCGACGCCGGACGACTTCTCCCGCTCGACGACGGGCACGCTTTCTGTCTTCACGACGATTGGGCATCGCACCTCCTCCAAGCAGGTTGATCCCCAGCTCGCCCCCAGCGGCGTTTCCGACAACCCGAACGTCGACATCGCCTGCAACGGCCTGATCCCCGGTGAGTACGCTGCCTTCTGGGACACCTACCCCGACGGCACCGTCGTCGCCCTCAGCACGCTCGTGGCGGATGATGGCGGCAGCGCAGTCCTCCAACTCGATCTGCTGACCGGCAAGTTCCCCACCGGCCTGCATACCTTCTCCTGCCGTGGGGCGCAGTCCAACTACGTGATGACCGGCTCCTTCCTGCTCCTGCCCGGTGGCATCAGCAGCCAGAGCAGCATCGGTACTCTGACGGTCTCCTACGTCGGCGCTTCGCAGGCA
>JBBRLR010000090.1:0-19075 GCA_038231255.1 Thermomicrobiales bacterium
CTGCCGATCGTTGAGGGGCAGATGGATGGCGCGACGCCGCACTGGTCGGATGTGGCGGCGATGGCGCAGCGGGCGGAGGAGATCGGGCTTGACTCGGTCTGGATTCCCGATCACCTGATTTTCCGGTTTACGGAGGAGACCGAGACGACGTGGGAGTGCATGGCCGTCCTCGCTGCGCTCGCCGCCGCGACCAAGCGGGTGGAGATCGGCACGCTCGTCATCTGCACCGGGTTCCGCAGCCCGGCGCTGCTCGCCTCGATGGCGAACACGATTGACGACATCAGCAATGGGCGACTGATCCTCGGCATCGGCGCGGGCTATCACGAGCCGGAATACCGCGCCTTTGGCTTCCCGTACGATCATCGCGCCAGCCGCTTCGAGGAAGCGCTGCACATCATCGCCACGCTGCTGCGCGAGCGGCAGATTGACTATGAGGGCACGTATTACTCCGCGCGCGAGTGCGAGCTGCGCATCAGCGGCCCGCGCCCGAAAGGCCCGCCGATCATGGTCGGCACGACAGGGGAGCGGATGCTCGGCTTCACCGCCAAGTATGCCGATTTATGGAATCGCTACCTTGTCTTCGGCAACAGCAACGCGAGCGAAATTCCCCCCTTGCGCGCGACGGTGGACGCCGCCTGCACCGCACAAGGCCGCGATCCCGCGACACTTGGACGAACCGCCTCGGTACTCGTGGACTTCATCAATCACCCGGACACGCCGCCCATCCACAATCGCCCGCACGCGAACCCGACAGCGATCACCGGCTCGCCGGACGAGATGGCGGCGCAACTGCGCGCCTTCGCCAACGAGGGTATCTCGCACATCCAAATCTGGACCTCGCCCCGCACCGTCGAAGGCATCGAACGCCTCGCGCCCGTCCTGGAAGCATTGGATCGGGGATGACGCAGATGTTCGGACGTTCGGGCCATTGTAGGGGCGCATAGCATGCGCCCTCCCGCTTTGCCGCACACAGTACGGTATTCCGGGCGGGGAGGGCGCATGCTATGCGCCCCTACAATCGAATATCGAATGTGGAGGAATGGGCGTGATGAAGAACGACAAGATGCGGGTTGCGGTGCTCGGGGCGGGGGCGTGGGCGAAGGGGGCGCACATCCCCGGTTGGCAGCGCGATCCCCGCTGCGAGGTCGTGGCGATTTGCGATGTGCAAAAGGAACTGGCGGCGGAGTATGCGCGGCACTTCGGTATCCCCGAGGCAACAAACGACTGGCAGGCGGTCGTCGGGCGACCCGACATTGATGTGATTGATGTCGTTACGCCCTCGGCCACGCATCGGGAATTGGCGACCGCCGCCATCGAGGCGGGCAAGCATGTCCTATGCGAGAAGCCTGTCGCCTACGACTTCCGCGACACGCTGAAGGCGGCGGAAGCGGCGAAGGCAAAGGGGCTGAAAACGAAACTCGGCTTCACCTTCCGCTACAGCCCCGGCGTGCGCTACGCGAAAGAGTTGATTGACGCGGGCTTTATCGGCACACCGTATATCTTCAACGGCTACGAGCAGAACTCGCAGTGGCTCGACCCGCAAACACCGCTCCGGCAGGCGGACCCGGACGCCGATCAGTCGGTCATTCAGGTTTCGTCGCTAGAGGGATATGGCGCGCCGGTCATTGATCTCAGCCATTGGTGGGTCGGCGCGGACTACGCGCAGGTCGTCGGCACGATGCGCAACTTCGTCCCGGAGCGGGTCGTGCGGCAGACGGGCCGGATGATGCGGATGAACATTGACGACGGCGACATCTACCTGGCGGAGTACACAAACGGCGCGCTCGCCTCGATCCAGACGAGTTTCGTCACCGTCGGCAACTACCCCGGCATCGAGGCGCGCATCTATGGCGAGAAGGGCGCGATCATCTGTCGCCTGATCGAGGAGTTCGGCAAGGCGGAGACGATCAAGATCGCTACGCCGGATGCCGTCGAGTTCGTCGAGCAGGAAATCCCCGCCCGCTTCTATCCGCGCGGCGGCAGCAACAACGAATCATGGCGCTCGCTCTTCTACGCCAACCTGATCGCCAGCTTCCTCGACGAGATCATTGACGACGCGCCGACGCAGGGCGACTTCACCGACGGTGCGTGGGTGCAGGAGGCGATCAACGCCGTCGAGTTGTCCTTCCGCGAGCGGCGATGGGTGTCGTTGCCGCTGCAACGCTAGCAAACAGACGACTGCGGAGGCACGAAGGGCATGAACATCTCACGGACCCCGATGTTGAAGACGAACGATACGATAGTCTCGTTGGGGTCCTCCTGACTGCCGCCGACCGCGCGATACAGAGCGACAGCGGGCGCGTTCGAGGCATGGGTCTGTACCCATACCTCGTCGGCGTCCATTTGCCGCGCGATGTGGAGGGTCGCAGAGACCATCGTCCGCCCGATACCGCGACGCCAACTATCTTCATGCACGTCCACCTCATCAATGAACAGTTGCGCCCGACGCCCATCAAGGCATTGCAGGCGATACGCGACGAGCAGGCCGCATAGCAGATCGCCGCGATAGGCGACGAGCAACACATTCGCGGCGTCATCGCAGAAGCGCGCGGCATTCGTCGCTTCCCACTGATGATCCGGGAAGCGGGCATTAACCCGGCTGAGAAGATCGGCAGGCATCGCATGCACCCGCTCGACGCGCAGTTGTTCGGCCACAGTATCCTCCTCGGAGCAGCATGAGATTCCGCACCGATCATATAAGGAGAGAGGGACACAGCGCAGGAACGCCCAGAACGCTCGTTTTCCAGCCAGTTTCAAAATCTCGGCGAATCGTCGCTAATTGAGACCCCTCAATCTATTGCCGTCGTCACCTCGCGCCAGTGCTGTAACAGATCGGTGATCGTCTCCTGCAAGCCTAATCTCCCGGCGACATTTGTGTCATGCAGTTCCGCGAGAGTCTGGTTTGTCTATGCCATTGTCTCGGTACCGGTGGCCGCGCCTACTGGCGCATCGAGTAACATCCCGACCCACTCGCGCTCACCGGCGGTGCGAAGCCTTTCCAGCAGTACATCATAACGTGTCTGCCACTCAAGTATCCGCCTGATACGAGGCGAGTCATCGCCATTCACCATGTGCATTTCCTCGTCTTATGGTGGCGCTAGCGGCTACAATTCGCCAAGTTCGACAGCGCAAAATGATTCAATGGCCTGTGAAAGCGCTATGCTCCCGTTTGCAGACTGCCGCGCGTCGCGATCTCCTGCATGTTGCTCCACTCCATGCCGCGTTTGCCGTTCTCGATTTCGTGGATGATGGCGAGGACGGCGGCGTTGACGGGGGTGGGGATGCCTTCGGCGCGGCCAGTTTCGACGATCACGGCGACTTGCATGTCCACCTCGGTCTTGCGCTTCTTGACCGCCAAATCGCGCCAGATGCCCATGTGCTGCTTGACGGAGGCGCGCATCGCGTTTGCCATTTCCATCAGTGCGCGCTCGCCGCGTGCCTGTGCGTCGTCGCCGGGCGCGAAGAGATTGGGATTGAACTCGCCAATGTTTTCCAACCGATCCGCCTGCGATTTCGCGACGCGGTACGCCTCGGCGGAGGCTTCGTAGCAGACGCGGCGACCGAGCGGGTCGTCCATCACCTGCGGCACGGTCGCATCCACGGTCGAGCAGGCGAAGGCCATCGCGCCGTAGACGAGTTTGCCCCACAGGAAGCCCCAGATATTAGTCGTCACCTCGGCGGGCATGACGTGGGAAAGCATCTCGCGCAGCGCCTCGGCGCGCGGCGTCACGCGGCCATCGAGTTCGCCGATAAAGATCGTCTGCTCCGCGCCGAGTTGGATCAGACCCGGTTCCATCAAATCTGCGCCAAAATGGACGAATGCGCCGACCGTCCGCTGCTCGCCGACGTGCCGGGCGATCACCGCTTCGTTGAGGCCATTCTGCAAGGAAAGCACGTAGCCGTCCGGCGCAAGCAGCGGGCCGATCTGCTGCATCGCGCCGTCGGTCATGTGCCCCTTGACGCAAAGGATCGTCACGCCGAGCGGGCCGCGCAGTGCGTCGCCGTGGATAGCGCGCGGGTGGAAGACGCGATCACCCCGGACGCCGGTGATCCGCAGCCCGCGCGCGTTGATCGCCTCGACATGCGCGGCGTCGCGATCCACGAGCGTCACGTCATATCCGGCATCGGAAAGGAATGCGCCGACCGTCCCGCCAATCGCCCCCGCGCCAACAATCGTGATCGGCACGCCGTGCAAGTCGTTTGTAGGCATTGTCGCCTCCTCATTCGTCTTTCGGGAGGGCGCATGCTATGCGCCCCTACGGCTCCCCTTTCCCCGTGGGGAAGGGGTTAGGGGTTAGGGCATCTCACCGCTATCGTATCGCAGAACGTCCTGTCGCGTGTATCATCATCGCAACAAGCAATCCAGTCTATTGGAGCGATAAAGGAGCAGCCATCATGACCAGTACGATGCACAACCTCGCGGCCCATCAGCAGCGATTCGCGCGGGCGGACGCAGTGCTCGCCGGGGGTGTCTCGGCGACGCTACGGATCAACATGGCAATCGGGCACCCGATCTACATGGAGCGCGCCGACGGCCCGTATCTGTACGACGCGGACGGGCAGCGGTTCATTGACTTCAATCTCGGCAATGGTGCAACGCTGCTCGGCCACCGGCACCCCGCCGTACAGGCGGCGATGATCGAGGCAATAGAGCGCGGCCTGCTCACCGGCAGCGAGACGGAGGAGCACGCCCGCCTCGCGGAAACGCTCGCCGCTTGCATCCCGAGCGCAGAACGCTCCCGCTTCTCTACCGCCGGGACGGAAGCGCCGATGCTCGCTGTCCGCGTTGCTCGCGCGTATACCGGGCGGCGGCGGATCGTCAAGTTCGAGGGGCATTTTCACGGCCTGTACGACGGCTTCATGTACAACCAGAAAGTGCCGCTCGCCACGCCCGATTCGCCGCCGACCGCCGAATCCGCCGGGATGATCGGCAGCGCCGACGACACGATTGTGCTGCCGTGGAACGACGCCGACCGCTTCGTGCAGCGGATCGAGCGCGACGGCGAGACGATCGCGGCGGTGATCTGCGAGCCGATCAACTACAACTCCGGCTGCATCCCGCCCGCGCCCGGATTTTTGCAACTGCTGCGCGATGTGACAAAAGCGCACGGCATCGTCCTGATTTTCGATGAGGTGCTCTCCGGCTTCCGCACCGGCATCGGCGGCGCGCAGGTCTACTACGGCGTCACGCCGGATATGACGACGCTCGCCAAGGCGCTGGCAAATGGCGCGCCGATCAGCGCGACGGTCGGCACCGCCGACGTGATGAGCGCGATCCGGCCCGGCGGCGCGGTACACAGCGGCACATATTCCGGCAACCTCTTCGGCGTACTCGCCTCGCTCGCCACGCTTGGCGTGCTCAAGCAGCCGGAAACGTACGAAACGCTGAACGGCAACGCGGATTGGTTCTACAGCGAACTGCAAGGCGTCTTTGATCGCGCGCATCTGCCCGCACGGGTCCAGGGGATCGGCGCGCGCTTCGGCCTTTTCTTCGGCGTGGACCCGGTCGTCCCGATCACCACCTACACCCAGGCTGCCGCGCACGACCCGGCGCTCGCCGGTCGGTTCATCGGCGCGGCACTCGCGCAGGGCGTCTACATCCACGGCTATTCGGCGATGTACGCGCCCGGTCACGCCGGCATCTCGCTCGCCCACAGCCGCACCGTCCTCGCCGACGCACTGGAACGCCTCGAAGCGGCGGCAGAGAAAGTGGGCAGTGGGCAGTGAGCAGTGGGCGGCGATTCCGTCACTGCCCACTGCCCACCCTCGTTTCTCGTTGCGTCAACTCAACATAACACATACACTGCGGGGGATAGCGAAATCGCGTATCGGCGTGGTACGCTGTTGTTGGGTGAATGCACGGGCCGGATGTGGTGGTGCATTCATCGGCACAATCAGCAACGGCAATGCGGGTGAGCAGGGTCGCCGGACGGGGAGAAGGAAGCGATGGCAGAACCGGAACGGAAGTGCAGCACCTGCAAATTCTACGAGCCTGCGCCGATCTGGCGCAAGGGCTGGTGCCGCAATCCCCTCTTGTATGCACCGCAGCAATCGCACCTCGTCGCGGAAGATGATCTGGACTGCTCGCGCGGCCTCAGTGACTACTGGGAAGCGGCGGACGGCACTGGCCCCAACGCAGGAGTGAATTTAACGATGAGCGGACGCGATCCCTTCGGACGGAATACAGACCGTGGCGAGCGAGGAAATACGGACCCGGCGGCCAACCCGTGGGGCGGCGATCCGCAGCCCCACGGCGGCGGACGGAACGCGCCAATGCCCGACGACGACGGTTACGCGCCGCACGAGTCCGCGCCCCCGATCCCGCCCGCCGACCCGCGCTATGTCGGCGCGGTCGGTGGCGACGAGGAGGTCCGCAATCCGTGGGACAACTCCCAACCCGGTTACGGGACACCCCCCGCGCAGCACGAGGGCGACGCAGGCTACGAGTACGGCGCGGGCCAGCACGAGCCGGAGCAGAATCCGTGGCAGGCCGCCCCGCCCGCCGCCGCTGAATACGGAGCGGGCGGCTACGGACAGGGCGGCTACGGGCAAGAGCAGCAAGGCTATGGTCAGGGCGGATATGGCCAGGGCGGCTACGATCAGGAGCAACAGGGCGGCTACCCGCAGGGCGGGTACGATCAAGGAGGCTACGGCGGCTATGGGCAGGGCGGCTACCAGCAGCCCCCGAACGGGCAACCCCCTGACTCCGCCAGTGTCGCCGGTTCCGGGCCGCGCCGCGTCGTCCCAGCGCCCGCCGCAACCGGCAAAGAGCGCTCGCTCTCCTATTACACCGAGGAACGCTACTGGACGGACTACGCGAAATTAATCGTCCCGGTCGTTGTCGTGGTCGCTCTCCTTGGGCTTGCATGGTTCGTCGGCACGGGCAAACTGCGTGGTGGCGGCAGCAGCGATGCGACTGCCACCCCGAACAGCACCACTACCGCCGCAAGCGCCGTCGCCAGTACCCGCAGCACCGGCGCGTCGGTCGTCACTGGTAGCGTCCGGGCGGGCACCCCGCCGACCACCACCGGCCCGGCGGGCGTCATCACGCCGAGCGGTGTCGCGGGGATCAACCCGAGCGGCCAGGCGACTTTGCCGGCCGGAACACAGCGCGCCGGAACACCGGGGGCGAATACCGGCACCACTGCGGGAGGATCGAGCCCGACACTGCCAATCCAGAAGTTCAAGGTCGCAAATACCGGCGGCACGGGCGTTAACTTGCGCGATAAACCGGACACGAAGGCCGGCAAGATCGTCACGAACGTTCCCGAAGGGACGGAAGTGCAGGCAACCGGCCCCGCCGTTGATGGCGAAGGTGGAACCTGGTATCCCGTGCAGGTCGGCGACAAGGCGGGCTTCATCCGCAACGATTTCCTCGTGGCCGTCAACGCCTAAAGCGACGCCACCCCCTCCCCCGCTGCGGCGGGGGAGGGGGCAAGTCAAGCAGTCAGCGTATCCCGCGTTGGGTTGCGGATCACCACAGCGGAAATAACACCGCCGCCCATCGCGATCACGGCGCACCAGAGCATCGCGTGGCGGAAGGCCTTGGCATACGCGTCGGTGATCGCACCCGCCGCATCCGGGGGCAAATCGGCGGCGGGACGCGCGGAGGGATTATGCCGGGCGTCCGCGACGCGCGCCGCGACATCCGGGGCGAGGGCGAGCGCGTGCGTCCGCTCGGTGAGGGCGGTGGAGAAGGTAACGGCGACAACGATGCCGAGGCCCGCGACCGCGAGCAGCCCGGCGATCCGCGAGGCGACATTGTTGATCGCCGACGCGATCCCCGCGTTGTGTGCGGGAACCGCATTCATCACTGTCGTGGTCAGCGGCGCGACCGTGATGCACAGGCCGAGGCCGAGCACGACGACAGCCGGGAAGAGCGCCGACCAGTAACCGGCCGCCGGATCGAGCCGCATGAACAGCAACAGCCCCCCGCCGACGATGAGTGGGCCGACCGCCATAAAGAGCCGGGGGCCATATCGCCCCGCCAGTTTACCGAAGCGCGATGCCAGGACGAGCATCATCAGCGACAGCGGCAGCAGGGACAGTCCGGCGGCGAGCGCCGAATAGCCGAGGACATTCTGCACGTAGATGATGACGAGAAAGATCGCCCCGGACAGCGCGAAATACACGCCGAGGGTCGCGAGGTTCGCGCCCGCGAAGTTGCGGACGCGGAAAAATCGGAGCGGCACCATCGGATGTGCCAGGCGCGACTCGACGACGAGAAACAGGCCGATTGCGAGCAGTCCGCCGATCAGGCCGACGAGGACGATGGGGTTCCGCCACCCGCGCACCGGTCCCTCGATCAGCGCAAAGGTCGTCCCAGTGAGACCGAGGACGGCGAGCGCCGCGCCTGCCCAATCGAGCCGCTTCGCCGCCTCGACATCGCGCGTTTCAGGGACGTGCCGGACGAGTAGTGCAACCGCGACGACGATCAGCGGCAGATTGATGAAGAAGACCCACCGCCACGAGAGCGCATCCACAAGCCACCCACCAAGAAACGGCCCGGCTACCGTGACGATGCCCGACCAGCCCGTCCACGCGCCAATCGCCTGCCCCCGCTCCTCGGCATTGGTGAAGACCGCCGTGATGACGGCGAGCGACGCGGGCACGAGTAGCGCGCCCGCCACCCCTTGCACGACGCGCGCCGCTATCAACCAGCCGATGGCGGGCGCGAAGCCGCAAAGTGCGGAAGCGGCGCCGAAGCCGATCAGCCCGACGATCATCACGCGGCGGCGACCGTAGCGGTCGCCGAGCGAGCCGCCAAGCAGGAGGAGCGCCGCGAGACTGAGCGCGTAACCGTCAATCACCCATTGGAGGCCCGACAGCCCGGCGGCGAGGCTGCGGTCAATCGCGGGCAGCGCGACATTGACCACTGTACCATCGAGAAACACGATCCCGGATGCCAGAATCATCCCGACGACGGTCCATCGCTTCACCTCGCGCGATGGCTCCTCGCTGACAAAGGACGGCACGGCAGATGTGCGTACAAACATGGCCGTCTCCTTTTCAGGCGCTTCAGGTATGGGGTGGGGGTTTCGGACGCTTCCGGGGTGGGCGCATCGCTTCCGTGACGGTGACGCGGAACGGGGCCTGCGTCTGCGCGCTGTAACGATTCGTCTCGGCGCGCAGGTTTTCCAACTCGCGAATGAAGTCGCGCGATCCGGTGACGGCGACATGCTCGCGCATCGCCAGCGCGTGGATCAGGCGGTCGGAGGTCGCGACGGTGATCGGCAGGTACTCGTCCGTCGCCTCGCGTACCTCGACGATTAGCCGCTCGATCAGGTGGTCGGCAGACAGTCCGTTGCTGGAAAAGCGCGTCTCGACCGCATAGGCGGCCTGCGGCCCGAATGGTCGTTTGCGGTTGCCGTCGAAGATTAGGATCGCGTGGACGCCGCGCGTCGCCTCGTATTCCGCGAGCCGGTCCGCCAACCGCTCCCGCGCCGTCGCGAGATCGCCGCTCGCATCCCGCAGCAACACCGGCCATGCATGGAGCACGTTGTAGCCGTCCACGATCAGCAGCGGATCACGCGGCATGGACGCACGCGCCGTGTCCGCCGCTCACCGACGGAGCGCGCCGCCGACGCGGACCATTTCGCCGGTCGCGGCGGCCAGGCGCACCTTTTCGAGCACCGGCAGCACCCAGCGCGCATCGAGCAGCGATTGCGGGGCCGTCGCGCCCGTGCGGATCGTTTCGACAAAGGTTCCGACGATGCTGACGACCGGCGACGGCAGCCAGTCCTCGCGCAGCGTGCCGCCCGCGCCGGTGACGGTGATCGCCTGATTCGTCGGGTTGGCGCGCAGGACCGCGTCGCGACCGAGCAACTCGATGCTGACTTCCTCGGCTTGCGCGAAATCGTCGGGCAGCGAGCGGGCGACTTCGAGCGTCGCCACGACGCCATTCGCAAAGCGCAGAATAATCAGGGCAGCGTCCGCACCGTTCGGGCTATCGCTCTCCTGCGGCCCGCCGGTGAACAGCCGTTCCGCCATCACCTGCACACGCTCGACCTCCGCCTCGACGAGCCAGAGGGCGATATCGAGCAGCGGCAGGGCGAGATCGGTGAACAGATCGCCGGTGATTGCGCGGGTCGTGCGGTGCGCGGCGAAGAGCGAGATCGGCGCGCCGATCATTTTGCGTCGCTCGTGCAATGTCTTGAGCGGCAGCCAGTGACGGAGCGGATTGGGCGCGTAGACGATCGCGTCCGTCTCCGTCGCCCGCAGGATCAGGCTGTCCAGCGTCGAAAGGTCGGCCGCCACGGGGATCGGGCAGCAGACATGGATGCCCGCTTCCAGCGCCGCGACGATCAGGCTGGCGCGGTCGGCGACGGGCGCGGCGACGCAGACGGCCTCCGCCCCCATCGCGCGGGTGATCGCCGACGGGTTCGGCGTGCTCCCCTCGGCGGCGACCGCGACGACCTGCGCACCCGGCGTTCGGTAGGTCAGCGCATCGAGCATCGGGCGGGTGAGCGGCCCATCGCCGAGGACGGCGACGCGCAACGGCTGATCGGTCGCGCTCATACCGCACCCCCTTCTGGCGTTTCGACAAAGTTGAAATCGGGCTGGATGTGCGCGACCTGCCCCCGCTGACTAGACCAGATCGCCGCCACGGAAAGCAGGACGGCCTGCCGCGCCTCCTCGGGCGACAAGGGAACGACGGTATCCTGCTCGATCGCATCGAGCAAACCGCGCAATTCGTCCTCGTACGCGGTATCAATATGGAGGAGCGCATCGAAATTCAGCGGCTCGCGCATGCCTTCGGTCGTCGTCTCGCTGTAGGTGCGCATCTCCGGATCCATCGCGCGGATGACGCCCTCGGTGCCGTAAACCTCCAGTTGATGATAGAGCGGGTAATCGTGCGGCAGGTTGGTGACGACCTCCGTGCCCGCGAGCGCGCCATTGGCGAAGCGGAGCTGGATGCTGATGAAGTCCGGCACCTCGGCGTTCTCGCCGCCGATGCGGCTTTCGGCGTAGACGCTCGTCACCTCATCGCCGACGAACCAGCGAAGCAAATCCACTTCGTGGATCGCGTTCAGCATCGCCGCGCCGAGCGAGTAGCGCTTGTCCGCCATCCATGCCCGCTCACCATCGGGCGCCCATGCACCCGTTGCGAGCGCGAGGCCGCGATACATCGCGCGCGGCCGCCGCTCATTCTCACGCGCCATCCGTACCTGCCCGATCGCGCCCCGGTCAATCGCGGCGCGCACCGCCTGATAGCGCGGCGTGAAGCGACGACTGTGCCCGACCATGAACTTGACGCCCGCCGACCGCGCCGCCACGATCATCGCGTCCGCCTCCGCGACGGACGGGGCCATCGGCTTCTCACAGAGGATATGCTTGCCTGCCGCTGCCGCTTCCGCCACTTGCTCGGCGTGCAGGAATTCGGGCGTCGCGATCACAACGACGTCAATATCGGGCCGCGCGAGCAGGGCACGATAGTCCGCGTACGCCTCCTCCGCGCCCCAGGTGCGCGCCGCGTGCTCCGCCGCCTCGCCGCGCACATCAGCGACGGCGACAAGCCGCGTCCGCTCGCGCAATCGGGCAATCGCGGGGAGATGCGCGCTCTGCGCGATCGTACCGCAGCCTATGACACCAATCCCGAACCGATGGGGCATCTGAACGACCTTTCCGTACGACACACAGCCCATGCACCGATGCTATCCCCAATAGGCAGCAGAAGCAATATCATGACCTCACCCTCGGCCCTCTCCATTGCGATGGCTCCGTACGAGAGGGGCAGGGGGTGAGGTATACTCACGCCACACACGGAGGCGCGGATACGCGGGGAGGTTTACGCATGAATGGTGTCGTCGTTGCACCGCAGCCACGCGCGGCGGAAGTGGGTGCGGAAGTCCTGCGGGGCGGGGGGAATGCCTTCGATGCGGCGGTGGCGGCTGCGTTCGTTCAGGCGGCGACCGACCCATTCATGTGCGGCATCGGCGGGATCGGCGTCGCGCAGATTTTCGATGCGGCGACGGGCGAAAACGTCGTCCTCGACTTCGTCGGTCGCGTCGGCTCCCGCGCCCGGCCCGACCAGTGGGCGAAACGCGCGCGCCGCACCGCCGAGGGCAAGACGTACGTCGCGGGCTGGCAGAACTACCTCGGCTATCAATCCATTTTGATCCCCGGCACCGTCGCCGGGTTGGCGGCGATCCACGCGCGCGGGCGAATGCCGTGGCGCGACCTCGTCCAGCCCGCGATCCGCATTTTGCGCGAAGGATTCCCGCTCTACACGTATATCACCGAATACTTCTCTGACACGCACCAGTATCCGTCCGGCGAGAATTACCCGACCTTCGATGAATATGTCCACGCAACGGACGCGATGGCGCGCCTTTGGCTGCGCGACGACGGCACGGTGCGCCGCGTCGGCGACCACCTGACGAACCCGGATTACGCCACCGCGCTGGAGTGCATCGCCGACGAGGGGCCAGAGACTTTCTATCGCGGCGCGCTCGCCGAACGGATCATGGCAGACTTCGCTGCGCACGACGCACTGATCACCGCCGACGATCTCGCGGCCTCCACGGCGGTCGTCCGCACGCCGCTGCGGAGCGAGTATCGCGGCCTGACCGTCACGACCAGCCCGCTCGGCGGCGCGACGATGCTGCAAATCTTGAACATCCTCGACGGCTTCCCCGTCGCGGAGTTAGGGCACAACAGCGCGGAATACCTGCATGTGCTCGCCTCCGCGATGCAACTCGCCTTCGCGGACCGGGACAGCATGTCCGGTGATGGCGACGCGGGCGCATTGGCGGAACTGGTCGGCAAACGGCATGCGGCAGAATTGCGCGCCCGGATCAATGAGGCGAGGATTCCTTCGAAGGAAGCCGCCGCCGTACCCGGCACGACGCACCTCTCGGTGGCGGACCGGGACGGGAACGCTGTCGCCGTCACGCACACACTCTCGATGGGATCGGGCGTCGTCACACCGGGCCTCGGCTTCCAGTACAACAACGGCATGTGCACCTTCGACCCGTTGCCCGGCAAGCCGCGCTCCATCGCGCCGGGCAAGCCGCGCGTCACGCCGATGTCGCCGACGATGGTCTTCCGCGACGGGCGGCCAGAGATTATCCTCGGTAGCCCCGGCTCCAACGCGATTGTCAACGCGGTCGCACAAGTAATCGTCAACCGCCTCGATTTCGACATGACGCCGCTCGAAGCAGTCTCCGTTCCGCGCATCCACTGCGAGGGTGGCCCGATGCTGACTGAGACACGGCTGCCCGTCGCGACCGGGCGCGCCCTCGAAGCGCGCGGCCATCACCTCAAGCCCCGGCCCTTCGCATACGATTCGTTGCAGGGGCGCATCCAACTGATCGTCGCGGAGAACGGCACATGGATCGGCGCGTCCGATCCCCGCCGCGACGGTGGCGCCGCGATGTACGCGTGAGTTGCGCGCGAAAGTGTCGGCACGGAGTATGATGTCACTATCACGGCTTCGAACCATCGCACTCATGCATCCACAAGGAGGAATCCGATGTCTGCCACCTGTACCCACCTCGATCAAATTCAGGACGTTACGCCGAGCGCGAACGGCTGCGAGGAATGCCTGAAGACGGGCGATACCTGGGTCCACCTGCGCATCTGCCGCATCTGTGGGCATGTTGGTTGCTGCGACTCATCCAAGAATACGCACGCCACCAAGCACTTCCACGCCACCAGTCACCCGATCATGCAATCCTTCCAGCCAGGCGAGGACTGGCTCTGGTGCTACGTGGATGAAGTAATGATGGAGCCGGCGTAAAGCGGAATCATTCAGCGCGCGTGGTCCAGGATCGTATCGGTAGCGTGGGCTTCAGCCTGCGTCCCGACCCGGTAGCGTAGGCTTCAGCCTGTATCTCGACACAGAGACGCAGGCTGAAGCCTACGCTACCGCAGGGAAATCGCTTCGTTACAACGGAACGCGCGCCCGTCGCCGCAGTTGCTAGTGTTCGTACCGCCAGCGGCGGTAGTGCTGGCCGATGTTGCCCATCTCCACCTTGAAGGCGTCGCTGTTCGCGGCATTGTAAGTGAGGACGCGGCGCTCGAAGACCTGCACGACAACTTGCTGCGATACCCCGGCCACCTTGACGGTCGCCACGAACGGCTCGCTTTTCGCGTAGCCGATTACGCCGATTCCAATCCTGGCGCGATAGGCGGCGAACGCGGCGGGCAGATTGTGCTTGGTCGCGCCGTCGTAGGCAGAGAGCGTCGTGTCGGCTTTGGCGGCATTCCGCACATCGGTGGCCTCGGTCGCGGATGCTTCGGACACGTCGCCTGCGGCGGAAAGGCCTGCGCCGATCGCCATGCCCGTTTTCGACGGCGTGGGAGCGAGCAGTTTCGCCGCGCGGTCAGCAAAGGCGGCGTACGTGGGGCCGGGGGTGTCCGGGTCGCCGGCAATCGGGATGGCGGCCGGGCCGCGCGACTGAAATGCGGTGTCCCCAACCTGAATCTCGCCGGTGATCAACTCGGTGGCGAGCAGGCCATTCGTGACCGTGCCGCCCTTCGCATCGTCCAGTTCCATCCGGCCCTTGTCGTAGTACTGGACGAGGCGCTCGCCGCCCGAGGCGTCGCGGTACGCTTCCTGATCCGGGGCGGCGAGCGGCGGCCCCCAGAGATTGCGCGCGATCCCTTCGTCCGTCTGCCATTGCGCCTGCGCCTTGAATGCGCGCGTCGCGGCGTCGAGCGCTTGCGGCGACGGGGCGAGCGGCGCGACGCGCGCGACCGACTTGCTCTTGCCATACCCCGGCCAGTCGGCGCGGGGGTAGGCCCAGCCGAGGAAATGGGAGACGTGGTCGTTCCACCACTGGGCGCTGTGCTGCTTGATACGGCCACCCGTGACGACGCTGACGAACTGGTCGTTTCCAACGAAAATACCGACATGCCCGTCGTTCCAGTTGCCGGTGTTCCGGTCGAAGAAGACGATCACGCCCACCGGCGCTTGTTGCAGACTCAGGAGGGCATGGCGCGCCGAATCGCCCGTGCCGAGCGCCAGATACATGTCGTAGGCCGTCGGATATTGCGCCGTGACGCCGAACGCGTTCTCGACGAACTTGTCGCAAAGTGTCACGCCGTCCTCCAGCCAGAGCCGGGGCGCGGCCATCTGTTGCGTTGCCCAATTAACTGCCTGTGGCAAACGCGGGTCGTCATTCGGGTTCGACACGACCGCACCGACCGGTTCGCTCATCGCGACGAGCGAAAGCAGGAGCGTGACCAGCAGCAACCGCTCAATGTGCCGGGATACGATCCGACGGAAAAAACCCATGCAAAAAAAAGCGCGCAAAGAAGCCAAGTGTTCCTCTACTCCCACGAGTCCGTCAGCCTTCCCGCATCGAGTGGTACACGAACCGTGGTGGCGATCCGTGTTGCTGTGGGCACTCTCGACAAATGAAGGTCGTTATTACATTGAAGTATATAATATGTGTCAAGGGTACAATATTTGCGCATTATTCAGATAATAGGAATGGGGTTTGGGAGGATGCGGGACGTTCCTCCATGGTGTCAGGTTCAGGTTGTTCGGGCGGTTCGATTGCCGTCTCAGTTACGCAGTTACGACAAGACGACGAGGCCGATGCCGAGGACGGTGAGGAGGGTGCCGATGACCGCACGCGAACCGGGACGTTCGCCGAGAAAGAGGATCGAAAGGGGGAGCGCGAACAACGGGGCCGTCGCGCCAAGCACGGCGGTTTTGCCCGCGCCCGCGATCTTCAGCGCACCGAGGTAGCTGATGCTGGCAAGGCCGGTGCCGAAGATGCCGATCACGATCAGGAAAAGGAATGTCCGCCCGCCGAACTGCCGCAATGGGATATTCGCGCGGCCTCGCGACGCGACGAGCAGTACGCAGGCGGCGACCGGCATACGGATCAGGTTCACCGTGATCGGGTCGGAATGGGCGAGCGCTTTGCTCTGCACAACTGTCGCGAGCGACCAGCAGACCGCCGCGATCACACTGAAGGCGATGCCGACCATGTTCGTGCGGTCCACAACCGCCGGGGCGGGTACGGCGATGATACCGAGCCGTGCGGGCGACCGCTTCGGTAGCGAGATAAGCAATACACCGAGCATGACGACGACCGCACCGCCGATCACCCGCACGCGGATCGGCTCGCCATTGAGCAGCCAGGCGAAAAAGACGGTGAAGAGCGGAAAGCAGCCGGAGATCGGCATCGAGCGCGAAACGCCGATTAATTTGATCGCATGGTACTGGAGGGTGTCCCCCGTCACCATGCCGATGCAGACGCCGAGGATGATATACAAGATCGTAAGCGGCGCGAGTTCACGGAGCGTGCCGGGATCGCGGACGATCAAAAAAAGGATGATAAAAAAGGGCACCCCGACAAGGCAACGCCAGAAGTTGACCGCCACCGCGCCGAGGCGGGCCGTCTGCATACGCATCAGCGTGTTCGAGGTCGCCCAGATGATGGCGGCGGTCAGACCGAGCAATTCACCGAGACCCACGCGCTATTCGTCCCTCATGTCGGCGAGTACGCCGAGCGCAAGCGGCTGCACCGGCGGGCGGGCGGTCATCGGCGCGAGTGCGGCGAGCGGCTGCCCGGTTTCCGCCGCGATGAGGGCGGCGATGGCATGGCTGCACCAGCGCCCCTGACACATCCCCATCCCGGCCCGCGACCGCCGCTTCACATCGTTGAGCGTCCGCGCGCCCTCGCCAATCGCCGCCGCGATCTCCGCGCCGGTCACTTCCTCGCAGCGGCAGATCGTCACGCTCGCTCTCTCCGTCTCGATCTCAATCTCGATCTCGATCATCGCGTCGCCTCCGCGATCCGCATCGAGCGCCAGACTGCTACGTCCACCGGGCGGAATGCCCCCGCCGCCAACGTCACCGGGAACGCACCGAACGGCTGCTTCTTCTTGCCCAGCCGGTCGGCGATTGCCGCCGCCGCGACGCGCCCCTGTAACATTGCGCTCCCCGCGTCCCCGACGCCCGCCGCATCCCCCGCGATGTAGACATCCCGCACGCTCGTCTGCATCCCGGCGTCATGGAGCGGCACATGCCCGCCGAGCGGCTCACTCCACACCATCGCGCATTCGATCATCCGAGCAAGTTCGTTCGCGGGCTGCATCCCCTCCACCAGGATCAGCGCGTCCGCCTCCATCTCCATCATCACAGCGCTGCCGTCGAGCTTCTCCACGGTCACCAACGTCCCGTCGGGGCCAGCAACAGCATGCAACCCGGCGGCCGATGGCGCCGATTCAGTGCTCATCCCGGCGTCGCGCGCATACTGTGCGACACACGCGGCGATCGGGTCGCTGCCGACGACCAACGCCTGTGTGCCTGGCCGGACGCGCCACCGGTGCATCATCGTCATCGCGGCGGTCGCCGTCATCACGCCGGGGAGAGTGGCGCCGGGAAAGGGGGCGAAACGATCCACCGCGCCCGTCGCGACGAGCACGACATCGGCGTGCAGCAGATCGCTCCGCGCGCTTTCCGTGCCATGGCCGATGGCGAGACCGAGCGTGCGGTCCTCGAACAGGCCCCAGGCGAGCGTGCGCGGCAGCAACGTCGCGCCCGCCGATTCGGCCGCACGCCAAAGCAGCGTCCCGATGGCGGCGCCCCGCACCCCAATGTCATGGTACCGATGCGTCTGGAGGGCGAGCGCGCCGCCGGGTTGGTCGCCACTGTCCACGAGCGTCACCACGACACCGCGCCGCGCCGCCTCGATTGCAGCCGCAAGGCCGGCCGGGCCACCGCCGACGATTGCCAGTTCCGCGCGGATTGTCATCGCGGCTTCGTGGCGTCCCACGCGCCGAGGCCGTGCTGGGTTTCGACGCGCATCCCGTCGCGCACCGGCGTCACGCAGGCGCGCACGCCGGGGATGCCGTCAATCTGCATCGCGCAATCCCCGCACAGCCCGATCGCGCAGAAGACGCCGCGCGATTCGTCCGTGCGGACGGTCGTGCGGCAGATGCGGTGTCCGTGAGCAAGTAATGTCGCCGCCACCGGCTCTCCCGCGCGGGCATCCAGCGGCTCGCTATCCACAGTGATCCGGGCATGCTCCGCAGCCGGGAGCGGGCCGAGATGGGGATGCACGACGATGCGGAACGGTGCATCACTCACGATGACAACTCCTCTGCGGCGACGGGGACGACGACCGAGATTGTGGCATCGGCGATGCGCGCCTGTCAAGGACGAAGGAGGCTGACCACTGACTACTGACTACTGACTATCGCCTACTGGTTCGGCTTGCGAAATGCTCCGGGATTCAGTATGATAGCAACGTGGAGTAGATTGAAGGCTTGCTAACTGCGCTCGTGTTCGCAGGGTCGCTCTGGTTTTTGTCCGTCGAATCCTTGCCGGGTACGCACCGAACCTCTCCACAGGCGGTCGTTTGTTGTTGGTCTGATGGCCGGGGGCCATCGAGGAGGTTCCGGTGAGTTTCACGGACAAGGTCTTGACGTGCCGCGATTGCAGCGAGCAGTTCACCTGGACTGCGGGCGAGCAGGAGTTTTATCAGAGTCGCGGGTTGCTGAACCCGCCGACGCGTTGCCCAAGTTGCCGCTCCGCGCGCAAGGCTGCACAAGGCGGCAGCGGCGGCGGTGGCGGTGGCTACAGCACCCGCAGCAGCTACGGGAATGACGGCGGCTACGGCGGTGGCGGTGACAGTGGTGGCGGTGGATACAGCGGCGGCGGTGGCGGATACAGCGGCGGTGGCGGTGGTGGCGGCGGATACAGTGACCGCCCGCCGCGCCAGATGTTTGACGCCGTATGCGCCGACTGCGGCCAGACGACGCAGGTGCCGTTCCAGCCGCGTGGCGACCGACCGGTTTATTGCCGCGACTGCTTCCAGAAGCGGCGGGCCAGCGGCTACTAGGGTAGTAGGCAGCACACAGCAGCCATCTGACAGCAGAAAGGGCACCCTCATGGGTGCCCTTTCTGCTGTCAGATGGTAGCGTAGGCTTCATCCTGCGTCTCTTCTCGACGTCGCAGGGTCACAGGGTCGCAGGCTGGAAATCTGCCCAGAGATACGGTATTGGTTGTCAAGCAGCAGCCAGCGCGGGATCGACGATTCGATAATTCGACTGATACCGCTCTTGCTTTGTCACGAGCGCCCACGCCAGGTGCAACAGCTTGCGCGCCGCC
>JBBRLR010000091.1:0-18943 GCA_038231255.1 Thermomicrobiales bacterium
CCGCAGCCGGACGGCCCGACGAGCGTCACGAACTCGCCATCCTCCATCGTCAGCGAAACATTGTCCACGGCGATCACCGTACCATACGTCTTGACCACATCCGTCAATACCACTTCCGCCATCTATCTCTCCTTTACGAGTGCTGAGTACTGAGTACTGAGTGTTGAGAGGGTCAGGGCGTACTCAATACTCAGCACTCAGCACTCGATCCTATCCCTTGACTGCGCCTTCGGTGAGCGCGCGGATGAAGTAACGCTGCAAGAGCAGGAAGAATGCGACTACGGGGATGCTGATGACGAGCGAGACAGCCATCAGGCCCGCCCAGTTGGAGCTGTTTTCCGTGAGAAAGAAACCCTGGCCCACGGGGAGCGTGCGCAGTTTCGGGTCGCTCGTCAGCGTGGTCGCGAAGATGTACTCATTCCACGCGCCGATGAAGGAGTAGATCGCCGTCGCGACGATGCCGGGGATCGTCAAAGGCAGGATGACGCGGAAGAAGGCGCCGAAGCGCGTACAGCCGTCTATCCGCGCCGCCTTTTCGAGTTCGACCGGGATATTGTCGAAGAACCCCTTCAGGAGCCAGATGGCGAGCGGTAGGGAGAAGGTGAGATACGCCAGCGTCAGGCCGAAGTAGTTGTTCTGCAACTTGAGCGTGGCCATCAACTGGAAGAGCGGCACGAGGAAGACGACGAGCGGGAACATGTTGCGCCCGAGGATCGCGTAGAAAAACCAGTTCTTGCCAGGAAAAACGAACCGCGCGAAAGCGTATGCCGCCGGCACCGCGATCACCACGGACAGGATCATCGTGCCGAGGCTGACGATCGCGCTGTTGAGGAAATAGCGCGGGAAGTTGTTGTTGTTCGCCGCTTTCGCGTCCCACAGCACGCGGTACGCCGAAAAGGTGATGTGATTCGGGATCCACCGCGGCGGGATGACGAATGCCTCCTGCGGTGTCTTGATCGAGGTGCTGAACATCCACGCGAACGGGAAGAGCGCGAAGATGCACATCACGATCAAAAAACCGTACGCCAGCACCTTATCAATCAGGATGCCCTCGACCTTCCGCCGCCGCCGCGTGCGCGCGATCAGCGCCTCGTGCTGTGTGTCAATCTGTGTTTCCCGTGGCCTCGCGACAACCGCCATCTGTTACCCCTCCCGACCGGGAATCATTTGATACCGCATGTTATTCGCTGCCGCCGGCGGATTCGCCCGCCGGAACGCCCGCACCGATGAGCGCAACTTCACCGTCGCCCGCGTCATCGGCGACGCGTCGCGAGCGACCCTGCCGCGTCAAAGCCCGGACATAGAAGATGGCAAAGATCATCAGGGCGAAGAAAACCATCACGCCGAGCGCCGAGGCCAGTTCGAAGTGCGGGCTGCCGACGAAGGCCTGCGAGTAGACGTGCGTGATGTAGATCTGCGACCGATAAGCCGGGCCGCCGCCCGTCAGCACCCAGACGATGGTGAAGGCGTTCACATTCGTGATGATGAGCAGGATGCTCGCGACGGTGATCACGGGCATCAACTGCGGGACGGTGATGTCGGTGAAGCGGCGCCAGCGGCCCGCACCGTCTATCTTCGCGGCGTTGTAGAGTTGCTCGGGAATCGCCTGCAACCCGGCGAGCAGCAGGACCATCGCGAAGGGAAACTCTTTCCACACATTGACGACGATCAGCGAAGGGAGCACGAGACTTGTAGAGTCAATGAACTTGATTGGCTTGCTGATGAGTCCCATCTGGATCAACAAACCACTGACGACGCCGAAATCCGCGTGGAATATCCACTTCCAGACGAATGCCGCCGTCACCTGCCCAATCACATAGGGAATGAAAAGGACGCTGCGGAAGAAGCCCCGGAAACGGATCGGGCGCGATAGCAGGATCGCCACCGCGAGGCCGAGAAAAAGGGCGAGCACCGTGCTCGCGAACGTCCAGACAATCGTATTGCGCACGACGAGACCGAAATGCTCGTCCTGCACGGCGTCTTTGTAGTTATCGAGGCCGACAAACTGCTCCGCGCCGCCGTACGGCGAGGTGAAGTGGACGCTCAACCAGATGACCTTGATGAGTGGATAGACGATCACAATGCCCATGACGATCAGCGCGGGCAGCACATACATATAGTCGGCGCGACGATTCCACATCTCCTGCAAGATATTCGTGCTGCCTGTCGCCCCCGGCGGGGCGCCCGTTTTCCTGAGCGTTCGCGTCGCCGTTGCCACCGTGACCCCTCCTCTGCAAAGACCCCTCGATGATACACCGAGACACGTCCGGGAGACATATCTCCATTCAACATACAGAAGGGCGAACGCCTTTTCTATGACGCGGGGAAACGTAACATTTCACGGTTCACATTGTCAAGAAAGCAATGAGCAATGAGGGGATTAATCCATCCTCATTGCTCATTACTCCTTGCTCATTGCTCGGACTTACTTGCGCTTGGCGATCATGTCGTTGACCTTCTTGGCGGCGTCCTGCCCCGCCTGCTGCGGCGTCTTGCTCTTCGTCAGCACTTCCTGCATCATCTGCGGCACGATCAGGTTGACGATGTCCGAGTTCTCCGGGATGGCGGGGAACGAAACACCGTACTGGAGCATCTCGGTCGAGATATTCAGGAACTTGATGTCGTTCAACCGTTGCGCCTGCTCCGCGCTCGCGAAGGCGTCGCGATGGCCGGGGTTGGAACTCGTCCAGATCAGGCGCGTGGACCAGTACGGAGAGGTCCGATCCTTGCCGACAGCCTTCGCCGCGTCCTGATCCTTCGCACCCTTGAAGACGACATAGTTCGAGCCACCGAACGCGACGGCGCGGCGCACCGGCCCCTTCGGCATCAGTGTGTAGCCCATCTTCTCCGCGATATCGGGCGCCTTCGTCTTGTTGATCTGATAGGCGACGGGGTGGTCAATCATCATCGCCACTTCGCCGGATGTGAAAAGGTCGCGCACCTCGATCTGCGTGTTGGTCAGCGACGACTGCGGCGCCCAACCATTGACAAAGACATCCTGAAGCCACTGGAGGGCGGCGGCGGTGCCCTCGTTATCGAAACTGGACTTCTCGTATTTCGGTGCGTCCGCCGTTTCGTCGAGCGCGGCGCCGCCGTACGCCCAGAGGAGCGGGAAGAAGCGGTACGGTGTGTTGCCCGCGTTCAGCTTGGCGACCATGCCATAGCCCGCCTTGCCCGTCTTCTCCTTGATCTGCTTGGAGAAGTTCTTGACATCCTCCCACGTCTCCGGCCCCTTGTTCGGGTCGAGTCCCGCCTTCTGGTAGATGTCCTTATTCCAGATGAATGCCATCGTCTCGTTGTTAGTCGGGATGCCGTAGAGCTTGCCGTTCCACGTCACGGACTTGAGCGCGCCCGGCCAGAAGTTCTCCGGCTTGTAGCCGAAGTCCGCGAGATTGATTTCCGACAGCGCGCCGCTGGCCGCCAATTCGGGGCACCACTGGATAACAATCGTGCCGGCATCGGGCCCCTGATTCGCCCGGAGCGAGACACGCAACTTGTCGAGCATGTCGTTGTAGGCGTACTGCTCTTCCTTGAAGGTCACATTCGGCAGCACTTTCTTCAGGTTAACGATCCAGTCGTCGTGATACTTCGAGTCCAGCACGGTCGGATCGTCATAGGTCGTCTGCCAGTAGAGGACGTTGCCCTTGGGGGTTGGATTCGGGGCATTCGTCGGCGACGGATTGCCGGCTGCGGCGGCGGTCGTGCCGCTCGGAGCGGACGCGGCAGCGGCGGGCTTCGTCGCTCCTGCGGCGACGCTACCGGCGGCCGTCGTCGCGGCGGGCGCGGTTGTCGCGGCCGCTGCGGGTGCGCTCGTTCCAGCGGGTACTGCGGTCTGCCCACCCGTGCCGCCCTGGAGCGCGGTCGCCTTGGGGCTGGCCGGGGTATTCGTCGCGGCGGTGCCGCCGCCACAGGCGGCGAGCAGTGCGGCCGCCGCAGACCCCGCCGTCAGTTTCAGGATGCCACGTCGCGTGAGGTTCTCTACCACTGTACTCTCCTCTTCCTACGCTCCGCCATGACCGGATGACGCTGAGACGTTCAACGCGCCGGGCATCGTCGGACAATTCCTTTGTATCTAGATGAGTATCCGCGCCGAATGTACATCAAACCGGGCGCAATGTCAATTAGCGTAGCGAGGGTTTGTGCGAATGACCGAAGGACCTTACCCCCGGTGCCCTCTGGGCAGTGAGAGGGGGCCGGGGGTGAGGTTACTTCCGCTTCGCAATCAGATCGTTGACCTTCTTCGCCGTATCTTTGGCCGACTGTTCAGGCGTCTTCGTCTTGAGCATCACGTCCTGCAACATCTGTGGCACCATCAGATTCATGATGTCGCCCGCCTCCGGGATAGCGGGGAAGGAGATGCCGTACTGCATCATCTCGGTGGCGACATCGAGGAATTTGATCTCCTTGATACGCTGCTGCTGCTCGGGGAGATTGAAGGCATCGCGGTTGCCGGGGTTGGAAGACTCATAGGAGAGCCGGAGCGACCAGAGCGGCGAGGTCATCTCGCGCACGACGGCTTTCGCCGCATCCACGTCTTTCGCGCCCTTGAAGATCACGCAATTCCAGCCATTGAAGACAACGGCACGGCGCACCGGCCCTTTCGGATACAGGCTGTACGCCATCTTCTCCGCCACATCCGGCGCTTTATTCCTGATGATCGGATAGGCCGAGGGCTTGTCAATCATCATCGCCACCTCTCCGGAAATGAACAGGTCGTAGATTTCGGTCTGCGAGTTCGTCAGTGAGGATTGCGGCGCCCAGCCGTTGGTGTAGACGTCCTGGATCCACTGCAATGCCTGGATATTCCCGTCGCTGTCGAAGTTGGATTTCTCGTATTTCGGGGCGTCGTCCGTCTCGTCGAGCGCCGCGCCACCGTAGGCCCACGCCATCGGCATGTAGCGGTACGGTGTGTTGCCATTGTTCAGTTTCGCGACGAGGCCAAATCCCGGCTTGCCCGTCTTCTCCTTGATCTGCTTGGAAAAATTCTTGACGTCTTCCCATGTGTCCGGCCCCCTGGTCGGGTCCAAGCCTGCCTTCTGGAAGATGTCTTTATTGTAGATGAAGGCCATCGTCTCGTTCCGCTTCGGGATGCCGTAGAGTTTGCCCTGCCAGAGCGAGCCGCGCAGCGCGCCCGGCCAGAACTGCTCCGGCCGGTAGCCGAAGTCGGCGAGATTGAGTTCCAGCAGTGCACCGGTTGCGGCCAACTCCGGCGCCCAGGTCAGTTGAATCTCCGCCATGTCCGGCGCCTGATTCGCACGGATCACTGTTCGCAATTTGCCGAGGATATCCGCGTACGCGACCTGCTCTTCCGTGACGTTGACGTTCGGCAGCGTCGTCTTGATAGAGGCGAGGAAATCGTCGTGGAACTTGGCGCTTGGCACATTGAGGTCGTCGTAGGTCTGCTGCCAGTACTTGACCGCGCCTTTAATCGCCGGGTTCGGCGTGCTGAGGGGCGTCGTGCCGCTCGCGACAGAAGCGGCGGGTTTCGTTCCCGCAGCAGCAGAGCCGGTCGCGCTCGTCGCGGCAGGTGCAGAGGTACTCACCGGCGCGGGGGTCTGCCCACCCGTGCCGCCCGATAGCGTACCGGAGGGTGCGGGCGTCTGGCCACCGGCGAGTGTTGCCTGCGCGGGCTTTGTCGCTCCGCTACTCGGCGTATTCGTCGCGCCGCCCCCACCCCCGCAGGCGGCGAGCAGCGCGGCGCCTGCGGAACCCGCCGCCAATCTCAAAACATCGCGCCGACCAAGACCACGAGATTGCTCCATGCAAGTCTCCTCTTCCACCCGATTTCACGAGCCCAGTTTTTCTGGTAATAGCAGACTTCACGAACACTGGGAAGTTCACCAATGCGGTGGGCAGGTTTGCAACCTGTCAGGCTCACAGGTTGCAAACCTGTGCCACCATTATTCATTGTGCCATGTCGCTCGTGGCAACGTATCACTGAGCGAAAGCGGCTGTCAACGCGCGTGCGATCCGTGCCCGTTCTTTTCGCCTGTTGGTGTAGAGTAAGGCCCGGCCAATCGTCGTGTGAATGAATTGAGGGGGAAGACGCATGAAGATTACGGCAATCGAGACGATCTTTGTTGATCGGTATCTCTTCGTGCAGGTCCATACGGACGCCGGGATCACCGGGCTGGGCGAATCCGGTTCATGGGGCTTTCTGGAGGCGTCGGCGGCGGTCGTCGAGACCTTCAAGCGCTATCTGATCGGCCAGGACCCGCTACGCATCGAACACCACTGGAACTACCTGTATCGCTGGACGCATTTCCGGGGCGCGGCGATCATGGGGGCGCTTTCCGCGATTGATATCGCCCTGTGGGACATCGCGGGCAAGCACTTCGGCGTGCCGTCGTACCAACTGCTCGGCGGCAAGACGCGCGACAAGGCACGCGTCTACTACCACGTCTTTGGCCAGACGCGCGAACAACTCGTGCAAGGGTGCATTGATGCCAAGGAGCGCGGGTTCACGGCGGTCGGCCACCTGACTCCCTTCACCGACGACCCGCGCGACCAACCCTACTTCAAGACGCACGCCGCCCGGATGGGCGACGCAATCGAGACGGTACGTCAGTACCGCGAAGCAGTCGGCGACGCGGTGGATTTATGCGTCGAGATCCACCGGCAACTGACACCGGCAGAAGCGATCGTGCTGGCGCGCGGTATCGAGCCGTATCACCCCTACTTCTACGAGGACCCGACGCTGCCCGACAACTTCGACGCGATGGCGCTGATCGCGCAGCACATCAACATCCCGATTGCGACGGGCGAGCGGCTCCACACGATCTACGAGTTCGAGATGCTGCTGGCGCGCGGCGCGGTGCAGTACGTGCGGCCCGATGTCTGCATGTGCGGTGGCCTGACGGGGGCGAAGAAGATCGCGGCATTGGCGGAGGCGCGGCACGTCGGCGTCGTGCCGCATAACCCGCTCGGCCCGGTGAGCACGGCGGCGTGTATCCAGTTGGCGGCGTGCATCCCGAACTTCGCCCTGCAGGAGTACCCGCTTGGCGAGGACGTGCCACCGAAGACCGAGATGGTGAAGACCGCCGTGCAGCGCGAGGGCGGCTACCTCATTATCCCGAACACGCCCGGCATCGGCATCGAACTCGCCGAGGACGCCGCCGAACGCCACCCGTACAAGCCCCGCGCCGTCATCACCCGCCTGCACGAGGACGGCTCAGTCATGGATCAATAATGAGCAATGAGCAATGAGCAGGTTCCTGCTCTTCCTCATTGCTCATTGCTGACCTGGAGGAGCAAGGTGTTGCCCCACGGGTCTTGGACGGAGACAGCGTCACCCGTCCGGGTGGTTGGGAGGCCGGCGACCGCAATCCGGTCGAGGACTTCCTGCCGGGCGTCTGCGGTGGGGAAAGTGATCGTGAAAAAGCGCAGGCCAACCATGTCCGCAGGCGCCGGTGTCGCGCCCTTGCTGTGCCAAGTGTTCATGCCGATGTGGTGGTGGTAGCCACCGGCGGAGACAAACAGGGCGCTCGGCATCCCGGCGACGATGTCGAAGCCGAGGATGTCATGGTAGAACGCCGCCGCTTCGGGAATGTCGCCGACTTGCAGGTGGATATGGCCGAGCCGCGTTCCCGCGGGCAGGCCGCTCCACGGTTCCCCGGCGCGCTCAGCCTCGTCCAGCAGGCCCCGGATATCAACGGGTTCCGCCCCCATCCGTACCTGTCCATCGCGCCACTGCCACTCGTCGCGCGGTCGGTCGCGGTAGACCTCGATGCCGTTCTCGTCGGGGTCGGACAGGTAGAGCGCCTCACTGACGAGATGGTCGCCCTGGCCGAGCGGCAGGTCGAGTGTGAGCCAGTGCCGCACCCAGCGACCGAGATCGGCCCGCGTCGGCACGAGGATGGCGAAGTGGTACAGACCGGTGTGACTCGCCTGCTCGCGCGGCCACGACCGTGCCCCCACGCGTTCCGTTAAGAGCAGCAGCGGCGACCCCGCGACGCCGAGTGTCGCGGTCGCATCGCCCCGATCGAGGAGTGCGAGGCCAATCGCCTCGGTGTAGAACGCCACCGACCGCGTGAGGTCGGAAACAGTGAGCGAGAGCAGCCCGACGGTGGTGTCCGGGTGAATGACGGGTGCCGCACTTCCCGTCGCCGGGTCGGTCGTTCGTGTCGTGGTCATGCGAAGTCTCCAGTTTGATCTCTCATCGTACGGAAACAAGGAGTCGGTGGTGGCGGACTTCAGCCTGCCCCAGCAAGGATTAGCAGGCTGAAGTCCGCCACCACTGATACCGTACCGGCGCTAATCGGCGACGACGGGCGCGGTCGCGCCGAACCGGCTGCGAAAGACGAGTTCCGCCAGCGGCTTGCGCGCCCGTGGCGACTGTTCGCGCTCGCGCAGATCATCCGGCAGGGTCACCGGGTCGGCGGGGTAGCCGAGGGCAATCGCCGAGACGACCGCGTGATTGTCCGGGATGTCGAAGGCCAGTCGCGCCGCGTCCGCGTCGAAGCCCGCCATCTGGTGCGCGTAGACGCCGTTCGCCATCCCCTCGACGACGAGATTTTCGACCGCGAGGCCGAGGTCATAGAGGGCAAGGTGATGCTCCTTGCCGTCCGGGCGGCGGGTGGCGGACAGGCCGAGCATCAGCACGGCGGCGTCGCGCGCCCACTCCTGGTTTTTCTCGTTGAGCACGCCGAGCAGCCGGGCAAACTCCGCCTCGTCGTCGCGGGTGGCAACGATAAAGGCCCACGGCTGACCGTTGCCCGCCGAGGGCGCCCAACGCGCCGCTTCGAGCATCCGGTGCAGCGTTTCCGGCGCGATCAGGCGGTCGGTGAAGGCGCGCGGACTCCAGCGTTGCCGCAGCAACTGATGGATCGGATGGCGTGTCGCCGCGTCCTTGGGATGTGTCAGTTCTTCTTGTACAAGGGCCACTTCTCTTGTCTCCGTTTTATTTGAGGCGTACGCAAGGTCGGGCAGAACGAGATGGTGGAGCAGGTTAATGAAGCTTTACGACTTAGGTGGGGCAGCAGGCTGGAAAGCCTGTGCTACCGTTAGCACAGGCTTTCCAGCCTGCTGCCCCAGTACCCAATCATGTTTTTACGGTTCATCAGCCTGCTTCACCATCCCATTCTTGCTAGTCCTGACGGACGGCTTCGATGTCGAGCGTGATCTTCACCTTGTCGCTGACCATCACGCCGCCCGCTTCGAGCACCGCGTTGTACGTCACACCCCAGTCGCTGCGGTTGATCGTCGTTTCGGCGATGAAACCGCGGCGCTGCTTGCCGTACGGGTCCTTGATCTCGCCGCCCTCTTCGACATTCATCTCGACTTCCTTGGTCACGCCGTGGAGCGTCAGATTGCCGAAGACCTTCCAGTCGGTGTCGCTGACCTTCTGGACGCGCGTGCTCTGGAAGGTGATCGTCGGATACTTGTCCGCCTCGAAGAAATCGCCGCTCTGCAGGTGGGCATCGCGCTTTTCCTCGCGGGTGTTGAGGCTTTTCGGGTCAATCGTCGCGGAAACGGAGGAGGCGGTGTGGTTCTCCTCATTGATGACGATCTGCCCCTCGGTGATCTTGAAGTGCCCCCGCACCGTGGAGATCATCATGTGTTTGATGGCGAAATCACCCGCCGAATGCGCCGAATCAATTACCCAGGTGCTCGTCTTCGTCTGCGTCGCGCTCATCAGGAACCCCCTTCTCTACATAGCCGGCGTGGACGCCCACGCATATAAGCGGCTTACGAAGGGTAAGTCTATAAGCGATGCTCACACTTGTCAAGGGGCTTATCTTATGTAAGAATAGGAGCATGAAGATCGGAGAAGTGACGGGTGCCGTCTGCCCGAACTACCATCGCGCAATTGAAATGATCGGCCGCCGCTGGACGGGGGCAATCCTGCTTGCCCTCAGCCACGGGGCCGAGCGATTCTGCGCACTGACGGCGGCGGTGCCCGGCCTGAGCGATCGGATGCTCTCGGAACGCCTCAAGGAGTTGGAGGCGGAGGGGATCGTGCAGCGCACGGTCATCCCGACCACGCCGGTCGCGGTGACCTACCAACTGACTGAAAAAGGCGAGGCGCTCCAAGGTGTGATGGACGCAGTCAGTCAGTGGGCGCACGACTGGCTCGCGCCGAAACCCGCCTCCAACAGCCAAATCGGCGCGTGCGACTCCGCTATTGAGCACGAAAGCAACCGGGAACGCGCCCACATCTAATCTGCGATACTCCTGATAGTCAATACGACCGGTCAGAATCCGGCAGCGGCGGCCTTCAGTCTGCCGCCACCTCACAACAATGAGCAATGAGGAGGGAGCGTACCCACCCATTGCTCATTGCCCGTCGCTCATTGCTATTTGCGCTTGGCGATCATGTCGTTGACCTTTTTAGCGGCGTCCTGCCCCGCCTGCTGCGGCGTCTTGCTCTTGGTCATCACGTCCTGCATCATCTGCGGCACGATCAGGTTCATGATGTCGGACGACTCCGGCACCGTTGGGAATGAGATACCGTACTGGAGCATCTGGATCGTCACATCGAGGAACTTCGTGTTCTCCTCGCGGATCTTCTCCTCCGGCAAGTTGAAGCCATCACGGTTGCCGGGGTTGGAGGACTCGTAGTGGAGGCGCAGGGACCACGGCGGTGATGTCTGGTCCTTGACGACCGCTTTCGCGGCGTCCTGATCCTTCGCGCTCTTGAAGACGATCATGTTCGAACCGCCGAAAACAGCGGCACGGCGCACCGGACCCTTCGGCATCAGCGTGAAGTTCATCTTCGCGGCGACATCTGGTGTCTTGTTCTTGACGATGTTGTAGACGCCGGGGAGATCAATAATCATCGCCACTTCGCCGGATGTGAAAAGGTCGCGCACCTCGATCTGCGTGTTGGTCAGCGACGACTGCGGCGCCCAACCATTGGTGTAGACATCCTGGATCCACTGCAATGCTTGGATGTTCCCGTCGCTATCGAACATGGACTTCTGGTAGGTGGGGTTGTCCGTTGCTTCATCGAGCGCACCGCCGCCGTACGCCCAACTGAGCGGCATATAACGGAACGGCGTGTTGCCCGCGTTCAGCTTGCCGACCATGCCGAAGCCCGCCTTGCCCGTTTTTTCCTTGATCTGCTTGGAGAAGTTCTTGACATCCTCCCATGTGTCCGGCCCCTTGGTTGGATCGAGGCCCGCCTTCTGGAAAAGGTCGGTATTGTAGGCCAGCGCCATCGTCTCGTTGTTGGTCGGGATGCCGTAGAGCTTGCCATTGACGGTGAGGGACTTGAGCGCGCCGGGCCAGAAGTTTTCGGTCTTGTAGCCGAAATCCGCGAGGTTGATTTCCGACAGCGCGCCGGCATACGCGAATTCCGGCCCCCAAAGGATCGGGACGACAATGGTGTCCGGCCCCTGACCCGCTCGGCTCGCAACACGCAGCTTGTCGAGCATGTCGTTATAGGAGAATTGCTCCTCCTTGACCGTGACATTCGGCAGCGTCGTCTTGAGCGATGGGAGCCACTGATCGTGGTATTTCGCGCTCGGCAGGGTCGGGTCGTCGAATGTTGTCTGCCAGTACAGGACGTTGCCCTTCACATTAGGGTTCGGGGTTGCGGGCGGGAGTGGGAGCAGGCTACCGGTACTGGCAGTTGTCGCGGGCGATGCCGCCACTGCGGAGCCGGCAGGCTTGGTCGCCGCTGCCACCGCGCTACCCGCAGCCGTCGTCGCGACCGGGGCGGCCGTCGCCGCTGCCGCCGGGGCGGGTGTCTGCCCACCAGTGCCACCCTGGATCGTCGTCGCCTTCGCGCCGCCGGCGCTCGACGTATTCGTCGCGGCGCTCCCGCCGCCGCAGGCAGCGAGGAGTGCAGCGGTGGCGGAACCAGCAGCGAGTTTGAGGATACCGCGCCGCGTCAGTTGCTTTTCAGACATACCAATGCTCTCCATTCTCCCATGCATGATGCACGTACCAGGATAATGCGACCGATTCCAAAGCACACGAAGACTCGCACTGATTTATTTGACCGCCGCGAATGTACCATGCGACCATTCACACGTCAATGTGACGCACGCATAAACCCTGACCCGAAACGTGGATAGACTTGCACAATCTCAGTCCCTATGGTTAGATAACCAATACTTCCTGTCCTGCATCCCCGCCTGTGTCCGTCGCGGAATACCCCATAGGAGGCACCCATGAGTGCATCCCCGACCCCGAGCCATTGGCAGATCGAGGGCGATTATTTCGAGAGTTGCAACTGCGATGTCGTCTGCCCCTGCCTCTTTTCTACCGCACCCTCCCTGACCTCCCGGCCGACGCAGGGCGCGTGCGAGGTCGCCTTCGGCTTTCATATCGAGCGGGGACGCGCGGATGGGGTATCGCTTGACGGCTTGAACGCTGCCCTGATCGCCCGGACCCCCGGCGCGATGGGCGCGGGCGACTGGTCGGTCGCGTTGTATGTCGACGAGCGGGCCGATGAGCGGCAGCGCACGGCGTTGCAGGCGATCTTTACCGGCGCGGCGGGCGGCCCGGTCGCGAACTTGACTCCCCTCATCTCCACGGTCCTCGGCGTAAAAACCGTACCGCTTACCTGGCACAAAGAGGGGAAACATCGGGCCATCGAGATCCCGAGCATCCTGCACATGGGGGTGCAGGCCGTCCCGGCGCTGGTGCCCGATGCGGAGATTTGGGCCACCAATGCCCATCCGTTCGCCCCGAGCATCGCGATGGCCTCGGGCGACGCGGGGAATACGTGGGCGGACTACGGCATGCACTGGGACAATTCGGGCAAGAACGCCCACTACGCGCCGATCAGTTGGTCGAACGCCGGGTAGCCTTCCGCGTCATCACGGCAAGCCTGGGGAGGAGAACCATGGCGACCGGGAATGCCTATCCGTTGCTGCGGGAGCGCAATCTCATCGTCGGCGTCCTGCTGATCCTGGCCACCGCCGCCTGGGGGGTCGTCGCCTGGCAGTCGGCCGCGACGCGGGACGACACGATGATGCACGCGGGCACGCTGACGATGGGGATGGCGGCCCCGCTCTTTCTTGCCGTCTGGGTCGCGATGATGGTGGCGATGATGTTCCCGACAGCGACCCCGATGATTCTTGCCTTCGCGGCGGTCCAACGGGGCAAGCAGCAGCGCGGCGGGCCGCTCGTGCCGACCTGGCTTTTCGTCGGTGCCTACCTGGTCGTCTGGTCGCTGGCCGGTATCCTCGCGTACGCCCTCGCCCTCGGCGCCGACCGTCTCGCGGATCGGTCGCCCTGGGTGATGGAGCATGCCGCGCGGAGCGGCGGCGGCCTCCTGGTGGTGGCCGGGCTGTATCAGCTCTCGCCGCTCAAGCACGCCTGCCTGGCGCGCTGCCGGACGCCACTGCAGTTCGTGCTCGGGTCGTGGCGCGATGGCCGGCGTGGCGCGGTGCGCATGGGCCTGACGCATGGTATCGTCTGCCTGGGCTGCTGCTGGCTCCTCTTCGCGATCCTCTTTCCGCTCGGTATGATGAACATCGCGATCCTGGCGATGATCACGCTGCTGATCTTCGCCGAGAAGTCGTTACCCTTCGGCCTGCAGATCGGTCGCATCGCGGCCGCTGCGCTGATCGTCTATGGGGCATTGGTGATCGCATCGCCGAACCTGCTGCCAACGATGCTGTGAGCACGTTGTAACGGTCGGCGGGCCAGGAAGCGCGTTCGCGCAAATCGAGAATAGGCTGCATTGTGTCAACGGGCGCCCTTTGGCCTTGCTTGGCATCCCTCTTATGAAGAACGCATAAGCCCTGCGCAGGAAAGGTGGAGGGTTGAAAATCACGAATATCGAGACATTCTTTGTCCAGATCGCGCCGCGCCTGCGCACCTGGCTATTCGTTAAGGTTTCGACGGACGCGGGTGTGCATGGCTGGGGCGAAGGGACGCTCGAAGGCAAGGAGCAGATCGTCGCCGCCGCGATCCGGGGCTACGCCGAGCAGCACGGCATCATCGGCATGGACCCACGGCAGAGCGAGCGCATCTGGCAGGTGCAGTACCGGCACGGCTTCTGGCGCGGCGGCGTGGCGCTGAACTCGGCGATCAGCGCGATAGACCAGGCGCTCTGGGACATCAAGGGCAAACTCGCCGGGATGCCCGTCTACGAACTGCTCGGCGGCGCGGTGCGCGACCGCATCCGCATGTACACCCACGTCGCGATCGGCCTGCCGACCGAGCAGACCGCCGAGGATGTCCAGAAACTCGTGGCTGCAGGTTGGACGGCGCTCAAGGCTTCCTCGTTCGCGCCGATGGGGGAGAATTACGAGGCGGACGCGGTGCGGATCGCCGTGGAGCGAATTGCTGCCATTCGCGCGGTCGTCGGCGACCGGATGGAACTCTTCGTGGACAACCACGGCCGCACTCGCGCCTCCGTCGCCTGCCGGATGCTCGATGCGCTCGCGCCTTATCGGATCGCCTGGTTCGAGGAGCCGGTGACGCCGGAGGACCTCGACGGCCAGCGGCAGGTGATGGCCTACCCGAAGAACACGGACATCGCGACAGGCGAACGGCTTTTCTCGCCGTGGGAATTCCGCGACATCATCGAGCAAAAACTGACCGACATCGTGCAGCCCGACATCTGCCACGCGGGCGGCATCACCGCGTTGAAGAAGATCGCCGCGATGGCGGAGGCGCACCACATCCAGGTCGCGCCGCACAACCCGCAGGGGCCAATTGCGACTGCCGCCTCGATCCATCTCGCAGCGGCGATCCCGAATTTCCGCATCCTGGAGTTCGCCAACCAGTTGCACCTGCCCGGCTGGGCCGAAGTGCAGCGGGAACCGCTGGCGATCACCCCCGGCTGGGCGGAGTTGCCGACGCGCCCCGGCCTCGGCGTCGAACTGGACGAGGATGTGCTAGCGAAGTACGCGATCGAACCCACCGCCTACTACCCCGGCGTCTATGAGGAGGACGGCACACCCGCGAATGTCTGACGCACTTTTTGCCTACACTCAGACAGCGCGCGGGATAATCCGGCTACCCATCGCCAGCGCCGATGCATGCGCGCCGTCCGCGACGAGGAAACGGATATACATTTCGCCCGTCTCGGTGTCCAGGACGAAGGCGTGCGCGCCGACAGGCCGGGCGATGAGCCGCTTTCCCTCGAACGCGCAGACGAGCGCGTCGTTTTCGGCGGTCACGACGATCTGCTGCCCCTCCCCCGCGCGATATGTCCCGGTGTAGGCGGACAGGCGACCGGGCGGGCAGGGAGCGTCCGCGTACTCCTCGATTGGCATGTCCGCAGGCAGGCCGAGCGTCCGGTTGAAAGCGGCGAGTGTGACCGTCGCGACGGGGACGCCTGCGAGATTCGCGATGGCCGCGCCGGTGAACCCGGTTTCGGGGGCGGCGATCACTTCGGCGGAGATACCCTTGCGCCCGCCGCCATGTTTAATCAATCTACGCCCCTGATAGTCCGGGACGACGCCGAGGCCGTAGCCATAGGAGGAGCCGGGGCTGCTGCGCGGCGCGTACGGCGTCGTCATCCGCGCAATGCCCGCTGCAGATAGCAGGCGCGCTTCACCGACCGTCCCATTCGTGCGATAGATTTCCAGATAGCGCAACAGATCGCGTACGGTGGAATTGAGGCCACCGGCGGGCGACCAGACGGACGAATACAGCCAGTTCGGCGCAGCGTAGACTTCCCGCCGCCCGTCCGTGTCCCGCGCCGCATGGAAGGTGACAACGTCCGGGAAGGTGCACAGCGTCGCCACGTCGAACGTGCTGTGCGCCATCCCGGCGGGATCGAGGATATGCCGCTGGACGTACGCTTCGTACCCCTGCCCGCTCACCCGCTCGATGATCGCGCCGAGCAGGGCGAATCCTTCGTTGCAGTAGCTGAACCGCGCGCCGGGCGGGCCTAGCAAGGTATAGCCGCCCTCGGCGAGGTAGGCCATCAGATCCTCGTACGTGTCAATCGGCGCATGATCGGCGGACCAGGCGGGCTTGCCCCCGGCGGCGGGGTCGCCCTCCATCGAGCGGGCGAAGGCGAAGAAACGGGAGGGCAGTGGCGGCAACCCGGCGGTGTGCGAAAGGAAGTGGTGCAGCGTGATCGCGCCCGTCGCCTCCGGGTCCGGCGTGCGAAACTCCGGCAAATAGCGCGTCACCGGATCGTCCACAGAGAGTTTGCCCGCTTCCGCGAGTTGCATGATCGCCAGCGCGGTGAACGATTTCGTCACCGACGCGACGCCGAAAACCGTATCGGGTGTGACGGGCGCCCCCACGCCAATCTCTCGCTCCCCGAATCCCTCCGCGTAGACCTCCGCGCCGTCCTGCGCGACGGCCACCGCCAAGCCGGGCACGCGATGTCTCGCCATCATCTCGCCCGCAAACGTCCGCACGTCGGGTACCCACGCTGGCGATATCACACCACAATCCTTTCAGAGAAACCGGGGAGAACCGCAAAGGACGCAAAGAGGGAAAACGGAGGGTAGATTCCACTCTCATTCACTTTTTCTTCTTTGCGTCCTTCGCGCTCTTTGCGCCTTTGCGGTTCATGCGATTTCCATCGCTAGAACTTCACGTCGCCGAGGCCCTTGAGGTGCAGGGACTTGCGCGCTTCGTCTGGGGTGGCGGGTTCGAGGCTCAATTCGCGGACGATGCGGACCATCTTTGCGACCTGCTCGGCGTTGCTCTTCGCCAGTTGCCCCTTGCTGAGGTAGACGTTATCTTCCAACCCGACGCGGACATTGCCGCCCATCGCCAGCGCGGCGACGCCGATCGGGAACTGGAACCGCCCCGCCGCCGCCACCGACCACTCGAACTCCCCGAGCAGCAGCCGCGCCTGGTTGTACAGCAGCACGAGATTCTCCACCGTCGCGGGCAGCCCGCCGAGGATGCCGAGCACGAATTGGATGTAGACGGGTCGCTTGAGCGCGCCCGTGTTGATCATGAACGCGGCATTGTTGACCATGCCCGCGTCGTAGACCTCCAATTCGGGCCGCGTTCCCTCGGCATTCATCGTTTCGAGGAAATAGCGCATGCTCTTGAAGGTGTTGGCGAAGATGTTGTCCTCGGTCCCCGCCAGAAATGGCTGCTCCCAGTCATTCTGGTAGTCCTTCAGTTTGTCGGCAAGCGGGGCGAGCGAAAAGTTCATCGAACCCATGTTGCAGGAGGCGAGTTCAGGCGACAGTTCGCGCACGACACCGACGCGCTCCTCGTGGCTCATCCCTGGTGCGCCGCCCGTCGTCGTGCAAAGGACGATGTCGGATCGCTGCTTCACTCGCTCGGCGACATCGCGGAAGAGTGCCATACTCGGGATTGGCCGCCCATTCTCCGGGTCGCGGACGTGGATATGTGCGACCGCCGCGCCCGCCTCCCCCGCCCCCACACATTCGTCCACGATCTGATCCGGCGTGATCGGCAGATACGGCGACTGCGACGGCACATGCACCCCGCCCGTAATCGCCGCCGTAATAATCACCTTCCCTGGAATCGGCATGTCCCCTCACTCCTTTCCACGATACCAACAACGAGATGAAACCGGGGAGAATCGCAGAGGCGCAGAGGACGCAGAGATCACAGAGAAATACCGAGGAAATAGCGGGGAGCCAAAAGGTAATTCCCTCTCTGCGGTCTCTGCGTCCTCTGCGTTCAGGTTTCTCCCGCCTTATTTCTCCGATTGCAGGAACGGATAGCGGTAATCCGTCGCCGGGACGAAGGTTTCTTTGATCGTGCGGGGGCTGGCCCAGCGGATCAGGTTCCACAGCGAGCCGGCCTTATCGTTCGTGCCGGAGGCGCGCGCCCCGCCGAACGGCTGCTGCCCGACGACCGCGCCCGTCGGCTTATCATTGATGTAGAAATTCCCTGCCGCGTGCCGCAAAACGGCCTCCGCCTCGGCAATCGCGGCGCGATCCCGCGCGAAGACCGACCCGGTCAGGCCGTACTTGCTCGACCGATCAATCGCCTGCAGCATCTCCGCATACTCGGCGTCGGGATAGACGTAAACCGTGACGATCGGACCGAACAGTTCGTCGTGCAGGAGCGGGAAATCGAGGTTTTCGGTGAGGATCACCGTCGGCTCGACGAAATAGCCCTCGCGGTCATCTGTCCCACCGCCGATCACGACCTGCGATTGCGGATCGGACTCGGCGAGGGCGATTGCCGTGCGGTGCGTCTCCCAGGCGTTGCGATCAATCACCGCGCCCATGAAGTTGCCGTAATCCGTGACGTCACCCATGGTGATCGTCGCGATCTCCGCGCCGAGCTGGTCGCGCAGGTCCGACCAGAGGCTTGCCGCGACGAAGACGCGCGAGGCCGCCGAGCACTTCTGCCCCTGATACTCGAAGCCGCCGCGCACAATCGCCGTAGCGAGCGATGGGACATCCGCGCTCGGATGGGCGATGATAAAGTTCTTGCCGCCCGTCTCGCCGACGACGCGCGGATAATTGCGGTAGCCGCCGATATTCGCGCCGATGTCGCGCCACATCTGCTGGAAAACGGGCGTCGAGCCGGTGAAGTGGACGCCCGCGAGGTCGGGATGGTCGAGCGCCACGTCGCCCACCGCGCCGCCGGAACCATAGACGAGGTTGATGACGCCATCGGGTAGCCCCGCTGCGCGGAACAACTCCATCAGATAGTGCGCCGAGTACATCGCCGTCGAGGCGGGTTTCCACACAACCGTATTGCCCATCAGTGCGGCAGCGCTCGGCAGGTTGCCGGCGATCGAAGTGAAGTTAAAGGGCGTCACCGCAAAGACAAACCCTTCCAACGGGCGGTATTCGAGCCGATTCCAGACGCCCGCCGACGACATTGGCTGCTCCGCGTAGATGCGTAGCATGTAGTCCACATTGAACCGCCAGAAATCAATCAGTTCCGCCGCCGCGTCTATCTCCGCCTGATGCGCCGTCTTCGACTGACCGAGCATCGTCGCGGCATTGACCGTCGCCCGCCACGGCCCGGAAAGCAGGTCCGCCGCGCGCAGAAAGACCGCCGCCCGCTCCCACCACGGCCAGCGCGACCACGTCTCCCACGCCTCGCCCGCCGCGTGGATCGCCGCCGTCAC
>JBBRLR010000092.1:0-18752 GCA_038231255.1 Thermomicrobiales bacterium
GATGCTTGAGCAGGCGGGCCGTCCAGTCCTGCGTTTTGGCGTCCGAACTCTGCCCGCCGCTGCTGCGGTGCAGCACCAACCGCAGCGCGAGGAAACCGAGCGCGGCATACGAGCAGCCGACGATGGCGAAGGCGAGGCGCGTGACTAACCCCTTCGCATCCGTTCCCTTTCCTTCGGGATCGAGCGCCGCCGCGACAAAGAGCCAGAGTGCATAGACGAATAGCCCAACCGCGATGATACCGACGAGCAGGCGACCAAATGGCTGCTGGTACAGCGTCTCGATTGCCCCGGCGTTGTCGGTCGTCTTGCCGCCGGAGCCAACCGCCGCCTTCGCCGCGAGTACGCCAATCAACAGGTACACGACCCCCTTGGTCGCATAGCCGCAACGTGCGAGGCGGCGACTCCACAGGTTCGTCGCCGCCTCGCGTGCGTTCGCTCCCGCGTCCCGGGCCGCATGTTTCGCGGCAGCCACCGGCGCATGTTTCATTTTTTGCCCTTTCCGGCTGGTCGGCCTGCGGCATCTCGCGAGACTGCGGCAATCCCCGGCCAACGTTCTCGCTTCCGGTGATGCACATGCCATACCACGACACCATCGCCGCATCACCGATCAGGTGCGGACGGTCCCGTCCATCGTCACGCCGGTGACGTTGGTGATGCCGCCCGTCACGACGATGGTGACGCTCCAGTAGGCGGTCTCCCCGGCGGGGACGGTCAGGACGTTGTCGCGCTCGACGGCGGTGGAAAGATGCTCCGAGATGCCCGTCGCGGGTTCGATGGCGACGTGCGTGTAGCCACCCCACGAACCCCGGTTCAGCCAGAGGCCGAGCATCGGCACGGTGAAGGCGAAGCCGACGACGAAGCCGGCCAGTGTGTCGTGCAGCGCCGCCCAGCGCTCCGACTCGATAAGCGGGCCGACGTAGACCTTCGTCGCAGCGGGAGCGCCATTTGCATTCAGTTGCGCCCCCGCGAGGTCCACCCCGGCTGTCTTCGGCCATGTTCCCGACGCGTATTCGTGGAGCGGGCTAATCCCCGCGACCGAGCCGATCTCGACAGCCGACACGGACGGCGGCAGGATGATCCGCATTCCCGGCTGCCAGTTCATCAGCGGGTGCAGCGCCCAGAGGCACGGCGCGGGCGCATTGCTCGTGTTCGTCAGCGCGTAATCAAGCGCGATCGCCGTGTCGTTGGCGAAGGTGATCCGCCGCGTGAGGCGAAAGGGCGACTGCCGGAGCGCGACGGTCGTCTCGATGCTCCCCTTGTCGGTCGTCACGTCCCACGGCACCGACCACGCCTCGCCATGGTCGGGCAGATCGCGACCCGCGTAGGTATCCGCCCAGATATTCGGCAGGCACTCGTCAATGCCGACCGCCGGGTGATCGGCGTAGGCCATGCCGTACGTCGGCGTCGGTAGGGCACGAAAGCTTGGCGGCGACCAGAGCGCTTCCCGCCCGCCCGGTCGGTACAGCAGCGACGCGATCCGCGCTCCCTGCTCCGGCAGCACCACCACGCGCAGCAACTCGCTTTCCAGCACTACCCCTCGCGTCCGCGCCCACCGCTCCTCACGCACCCGCATTGCCATTCATCCTCCCCATACATTCCATCACAAGATGGGTCAAACCGAGCGCAGAGAACGCAGAGGACGCAGAGAAGGGAATAGAGAGAATGTGATTCCTTTCTCAATCCGTTCCATTCTCTTTTCTCTGTGTCCTCTGCATTCTCTGCGTTCTCTGCGCTCGGTTTCCCCGTGTTTACTGGGCGATGAGGGGCAGGGTCATGGTCGGGGTGAGGGCGCGGCGGGGGGCTTCGACACGGACGACGGCGGTGCCGATGGCGAAGAACTCGATGATGTGGCTGCCCCAGCCCCAACTCTTCTCCTCGATCCGCACGCCGACGATCCCCGCGCCGCCCGCTTGCTGCGCCTCGCCCTCCATCCGGCCCATCGCCAGTTCGCGCGCCTCGTAGGTCGCCTGCGTGAAGTTTTCCATCTCGGCGTTGCGGAACGCTTTTCCCCACGTCTGCCGGAAGGTCTGATGCGCGACGTGGTAGACGCACGTCCCCATCGCCAGCCGCACCGGGCGATAGCCCGCTTGCACGAGTTTCCAGAAATCCTGCCCGGACAGGTCGGAGGAGAAGGGTCGCCCATGCTGCGGGCGCATGTGCTTCTCGCGGTCGCGCGTGCGGACTGCCGTTCCAATAGCGAGCACCTCAATCAGGTCCGGCCCCCACTCATACTGCGCGATCGTCAGGCGCACGCCAACAATGCCGTCCGCCTCCAAGGCGGCCGCCTCCGCCTCCATGCGGCCAATTGCCAGCGACCGTGCGCCGTACATCGCCTGGCTGAGGACCGTCATTTCCATATTCTGGCCATACTGTGAGACCTGCAAGCCGACATGATAGATCGAACTGCCGAGCACCAACCCGAGCGGCTCGACGCCGATGTCCTCCAAACAGACCAGTTCGTCCACCGACAGATCGCTCGTGAACAGCCCCAGGCGGAGCCGCTGCGTCGCCGACGCGGGGATAATCGGGACATTGCCGGGATTCTGCGCCATGCCGGTTACTCCTTATCCGTACATCAGTTTTTCGAGCGCGGCGGCGGAGCGGCCCTCGGTCTCCGCGTACCGCGCGAGGTCTCCAATCAGCGCGTCCACCCACGCGGTCGGCGCGAGCGTCTCCATGTTGCCGACCGCCACGCCATGCACGATGGGCTGCCGGACGACGCTGTACGCCCCCTTGCGCGGCGACTCGAACCGATAGCGAATTTCGCCGAGGTGCAGATCAAGCTCCTTGATCCGCCCGCCGAGGATGCGCCATTCTCGCACGGCTTTCGTGGATTCCGGTGCCGCTACCTGAAACTTCGCCGCGATCACCTCCAGCAGGTCCATATTCTTCGCCTGCGCCCCGTGCAACTCCGCCGCCAATGCATCAAAACTTGCCATCACCCGTCCTTTCAACGAACAAACCCGAAAACGGAGATTGGGGAGAAAGACTTGAACCACGAAGGCGCGAGGAGCGCGAAGGAGTACCGAAGAAAAAGAATCCTTGTTTCTCTTCTTCCCTCTTCGCGCTCTTCGCGCCTTCGTGGTTCAAGTCCCTTCCCTCTTTCATATCGCTGGCAATCCCCGCTCGATCAGGCGCAGGACGGCGTGGAGAAGGGCATTCGCACCGCGTTCGAGCGCGGCAGCATCGGTGAACTCGTCCGGCGCATGGCTGATGCCGTTGACGCTCGGCACGAAGAGCATCCCCGTCGGGACAACGCGCGCGAGGATGCCTGCGTCGTGGCCGGGTCCGCTTGGGAAGCGCATCGGCGTCACACCGATGTCGCCACAGGCCGCCGCGAGCGTCTCCATCATCGCCGGATGCATCGGCGTCGGCGGCGTGATAAGCAGCGGGCGCGATGATGCGGTGACGTGTTCCTCGATGCACATCGTATGTACGCGGCGTGTGTACTCGGTTTGCGCGGCCTGTAACGTTTCGGGGTTAATATCGCGGAACTCGGCAGAAAAGGTCGCCGTGCCGGGAACGATATTCGGCACATCGGGCGTCACGGAGAGCCTGCCGACGGTTGCGACAACATCCGGACCGCTTTCACGCGCGACATCGCGCTGCGCCACCATCGCGCGGGCCATCGCCATGCCCGCGTCGCGCCGCATCGGGAAGGGCGTCGAACCGGCGTGGCTTGGGTGGCCGGCGATCCGCCATTCGTGCCGCTCGATGCCGCAGATGCCGGTGACGACCGCCAATTCCCCGTCCGCCGCTTCCAGTCGCGGTCCCTGCTCGATGTGCATTTCGAGGTACGCGCCGATCTCGTTCCGCTGCGCCGCGACGCTGCCGATTGCATCCAGCCGAACGCCCGCCGCCGCCAATGTGTCCCGCGCGCCTGGTCCGGCGATGGTCACGTAGTCGTCCACGATCGGCGTGCCAACAAAGGCCATGCTGCCGAAAAATCCCGTGCCGAAGTGCGCACCCTCCTCGTCCGCCCACGCGACGACCGCGAGTGGGAACGGCGGCACAATCCCGGCCTCATGCAAGGTGCGCACGACCTCCAGCGCAGCGAGCACGCCGAACGCACCATCGAACTTGCCGCCATTCGGCACGGCGTCTATATGCGAGCCGAGCAGCAGCGCCGGGCCAGCACCCACCGCCCAGCGGCCCCAGACATTCGTCGCCGCGTCCTCCGTCGTCACCAGTCCGGCGTCAGCGAACCGCCCGTGCAGCCAATCCAACCCTTCGCGGTACGCGGGCGACCACGCGACGCGAAACAGCCCCGCCTCTGACCGCCCGATCCGGTCGAGCGCGTCAAGGTCCGCCAGCATCCGCCCCGCATTCACCACTATCCCCCGTCTGTCCATCCCACCCTCCTGATCGAAAACGCTTGAGCCACAGAGGACGCAGAGAGCGCAGAGGAAAAAAGATGAAGCGAAGAAGGCTATAAACTACGTAACTGTTTGCGTATCTTTATTATTTCTTTCTTCCCTGCGTCCTCTGCGTTCTCTGCGTCCTCTGCGGTTCTCCCCCGGTTTCTCCGCTTCTCAGCCCAGTTCGCTGCGGGCGCGGCGCATGTATTGCAGGAGCGCCTCGCGGACAACGGGGACGGGATCGCCGACGATGTCGTGGTCGCCGACGGGGCGCGGGCTGGCGGGGTACCACCAGGCGTACGCCGAACCGTCCGGTGTCTCGTGGAAGGTAAAGTAGGCGTGCGTGCCGACGCGGAGCGCGAGCGCGTTCGGGTCGCTCGTGTCCACGCGCGTCGAGTGGGGCGCGGTGTGGTTGAGCCAGGCGGCGCAACGTTCGAAATGCGCCAGCAGCGCCCCGCGCGCGGTCGCAAAGTCGTAGAGTTCCAGCGGATTCCTCAACCTGTTCTCACCTCGTCTATCGTGCCGCGTCCCGCCAATGGCACAATGATAGCAAATGTGCGCGCGGATGCGACGAACATGTGCGAGGAAATATGTACGTAGACAGCAGAGAACGTACGCACTTGGGGCCGTTTTCTTGGTAGTGGCGGGCTTTAGCCTGCGACAGAGAGGCAAGCTAAAGCCCGCCACCACCGGGTTTCTCGCGAACTGCGTAACTCTCACAGCAAATAAAAACAGTATTGACTCGCTTTATTGATGAACCTGTGCTACGGTAGCGATACAGTCGCATGCGGCCGCGCACGGTTCTTGCGATAACCGCACCGTTTGGAAGGGACTTCGATGGCCGCGACGATACAGCCGAATCCGCAACCGCCCGCTCCACTGCCCGCCCGCCGACGCGGCTTTGGGCGCACGGCCAATGTATTATTGGCGTACACGCTGACGAAGGGGTTTCAACTCTCGCTCTACGCGCTGATCTTCCCCCTCTACCTCTACCACCTCGGCTACAAGCAGGACACGATCGGCCTCGTCACGGCGCTTGGCGCGGTGACGACGCTGGTCGGCGCGGTGCCGCTCGGGTTGCTCGCCGATCGCGTCGGGCGGGCGCGGCTCTTTGTCCTTTCCGCCATCCTCACTCCGATCCCGTATCTCGCGATTGCCCTCACATCGTCACTCGCCGTCATCATCCCCGGCGCGATGATCGCGAACTTCCTCGCGACGGTGTATTGGAGCACCAACGCGCCGCTGCTCGTCGGCGCGGTCGCGCCGGAAGACCGCGTGCGCGTCTTCGCGGCGAACTCGTTTTTGCTCATGGGCCTCGGCGCCCTCGGTGCCGTGATCGGCGGCACGATCCCCGTTATCGCCGGTCGTCTGCTGCACCAGCCATCGGACGCAACGATGCCGCTGCGCATCGCGCTCAGCGGGACGGCGGTCATCTCCGCCATCGGGGCGATTCCGCTCCTCGGCATCCGCGCGGCGGACGGCGCACCGGAAGGGCGCGCCCGCGCCTGGCGCTTCCAGAAGAGCGACCTGCGTTTGTTCGGCAAACTGCTCTGCGCGGACGCCCTGCAAGCGTTTGGCGCGGGGGCGGTGATCGGCTTCCTGCCGCTCTTCTTCAAGTTGCGCTATGGCCTTTCCACCGGTTTCCTCGGCATTTTGTTCACGACGACGGGCATCCTGAGCGGCGTCGCGTCGCTCGCCGCGCCCGCCCTCGCGCGGCGGCTGGGCGACCTGCGCGCGCTGATCACGGCGCAGGCGGTGATCGCGCCCGCGATCCTTTTCACGGCGCTCGCGCCTGTTGTCTGGCTGGCGATCTTTTTCGAGGTGTGCCGCACCGCGCTCCGGGGCACAGTGGACCCGATCTACACGCCCTTCGCGATGACGCGCGTCCCGGCGCGGCAGCGAGGCGCACTTGGCGGGCTGTACAACGTGACGTGGGCGACGGGTTTCTCGCTCGGCCCCCTCCTGAGCGGCGCGATCCAGGTGCGCGCCGGGTTCGGCCCCGCCTTCACGATGAGCGCCGCCTGCTACGCCCTCGCTGCCGCGACGATGTTCCTTTTCTTCCGCGACAGCCCCGCCATCGCCGACGAGCACGAGCACGAACTGCCCGTTGCAGCGTAAACCAATCATGAATACTGACTCGCGAAGGTACCAGGAAAATTCTTAACGCAGAGACCGCAGAGGACGCAGAGCGCACAGAGAGGGATTTGTTTTGTCTCTCCCCTTTGTGCGTTTTGGATCTCTGCGGTCTCTGCGTCCTCTGCGCTATGTTCCGTTCCTCACCACGCTATTGCCGTGTGATGGCCGCGCGACCGCCACGCAGGACGAACTTCTGAATCTTGCCCGTCGCGGTCTTCGGCAATTCGTCAACGAAGCGGACGGTGTGTGGCGCTTTGAAGTGGGCGAGCCGGTCCCGCGTGAACTGGCGCAGTTCCGCCTCGGTCGCCTCCATGCCCGGTTTGAGGATCACGAAAGCGTGCGGCGTTTCGCCCCATTTCTCGTGCGGCAACCCGACAATCGCCACTTCCTGCACGGCCGGGTGGCGGAGCAGCACGCCCTCGACCTCGATGGACGAGATATTCTCGCCGCCGCTGATGATGACATCCTTCAGGCGGTCGCGGATCTCGGCGTAGCCGTCGGGGTGGACGACGGCGGCATCGCCGGTGCGGAACCAACCGCCCCGGAACGCCTTCGCCGTCGCCTCCGGGTCGTTGTAGTACCCTTCCATGACGACATTGCCGCGCACGGCAATCTCGCCCATCGTCGCGCCATCATGCGGCACCTCGTTGTCGTCGTCATCGAGGACGATCAATTCGCCCGATGTGACGAGTTCGACGCCGGTGCGCGCCTTCTGCATCGCGCGGTCGGTCGCCGAGAGCGCGGTGTGTTCGGGGAGCGGCTCGCAGATCGTGATGAAGGGCGCGGTCTCGGTCAGGCCGTAGACCTGCGTGACCTCCCAGCCGAACTCCCCCTCGATCCGCTCGATCGTCGCCGCCGCTGGGGGCGCGCCCGCTGTCACGACGCGCACGCCGGGGCGGACGGGGCCACGCATCTCGGCAGGGAAGTTGGTAAGGCCGATCAGGATCGTCGGCGCGGCGCACAGGAGCGTCACCGCCTCCTCAGCAATCGTCGCGAAGACGCGCTGCGGCTCGACCCGGCGCAGGCAGACGTGCGTCGCGCCAACCGCCGTGACCGTCCAAACAAATGTCCAGCCATTGGCATGGAACATCGGCAACGTCCACAGATAGCGATCCGCCGGGGTCATGTGGATATGGATGAGCGTGCCGACGGTGTTCATGTAGGCGTTACGATGCGTCATCATCACACCTTTGGGGCGCGAGGTCGTGCCACTCGTGTAATTGATCGTCAGCAAATCGTGCTCGCTGATGTCCGGCGGCGTGAAACCGTCGGGCGCGGCGACGAGCAACGATTCGTAGTCGCGCCACCCGTCGCGCGCGTCCCCTTCGAGGCAGACAAACTCCGTGACGCCCGGTATCTCGCCCCGAATGCCGTCTACCATCTCGCAGTATTCGGGATGGACGCAGACGAGCCGCGCGCCGCTATGGTTGAGGATGTAGGCGAAATCGGCCGCGATCAGGCGGTAATTGATCGGCACGAGCACCGCGCCGAGTTGCGGCACCGCGTAGTAACCCTCCAGATTGCGGTGAGTGTTCGGGGCGATGTACGCGACCCGATCGCCCTGCCCGATGCCCAACTGCCGCAACGCCGCCGACCAGCGGTCGCAGCGCGCGAAGAACTCCGCGTACGTGATCCGCCGGTCGCCATCCACGACCGCCTCGCGGTTTGGGTAGAGGCGGCGGGCGCGGCGCATGAACTCCAGGGGCGAAAGCGGCGTCTCCAAAGCAATTCCTCCTGCGTGCTACGCGGCAACGACGGCGATCTGAGCAAGCGCTAGCGATATGCCTCGTCGTGATCGCCGATCGCCAGCAGATGGACCTCGTGCTCTTTAACGACGATCGTGATGGTGACGCGATAACTCTCCGTGATCGTCACACCGAACATTCCCTGGAGCGCGCCGTGCAGTGGATGGGTGCGCAGCGAGCGATCGTGGGGGTCGGCCTGGAGTTTCTCGACGACTGCCTCGTACCTGACAATCAGGTCGGGGTGCTTGCGAAAGAACTTTTTGGCAGCCCGTTCATACGCGCCGTCGGAAACGATCATCCATAAAGGGGCATCATTCGCCATCCGGCGCTGCCAGAATCGCCGCCATATGCTCCACGACCGTTGCGTAGCGGTGTCCCTCGCCGCGCGCAATTGCCGCCTCGGCGGCGAGTACCCGCGCGACGTACGCCTCGTTGTATCCCTCCATCAGCTCCTGGTAGTGATCCATGTCCATCACGACATAGGCGGGCTTGTTCCGCGCAATGATCTGCACGGCGCCGCGGGAGACGAGGTCATCAACCGCCTTGATCCCCTGCCGCTTGATCTCCTGCGCAGCGATTGTCTGCATTACCATACCGAGCCTCCTTTCGACCTATTTTCGCACTGAAAATAGTCTACTACGAGACGCGATAGATGGTCAATTACTCTGGCTCAGAGGAATCTCCCCCTGCCCTCTCACTGCCCAGAGACGGTCGGGGCGCCGACGCCGATTGGGATCACGATACCGCCCGCGCCCGCAGCACGCCCGTCGGGGCGACGAGTAGTCCGCTGTCGGCGCCCATCCCGATCGGATGCTGAGGCCCACCAATGCGCCAATACCACGACACATCGGCCCGTGGAGTGATCCACGGGCCGTCGCTTGTTACGGGCGGATTCGCACGCACATCGCGCTGTCTCAGCGCGCGCCGGGATAATCCACAGGCGGTCGCTTCAGCAGTTGCTCCTCGATCAGATCGGAGCCGAGGCCGGGACGCTGGGAGAGTTGGAGGTGGCCCTTCCTGATCGTAAGCGGGTGCGTCATCAGATCGTCGCGCCACGGCGGGTCATCCTCGTCTATTTCGAGGATGAAGAAGTTGGGGATCGTCGCGGCCACGCTCGCCGAAACGAGCGTCGTGATCGGGCTGTGGCAGTTGTGGAAGGCACAAAGTGTATCGTAGGTGTGGGCCATGTCGGCGATCTTCTTGCCCATGGTGATACCGTTCCACGCCAGATCGGGCATGATGATGTCCTGCGCGTGGCGTTCGAGATAGGGTCGGAAGCCCTGCGTGCCGAACAGGCTTTCGCCGGTGCAGATCGTCGTCTTCGTGGACTCGCGGATCAGCCGGAGGGCGGCCGGGTCGAAGGTCTCCACTTCGAGCCACATCAGGTTGTACGGCTCCAACGCTTGTGCCAGTTTGATCGCCCCGCCGAGTTTGAAGCGAAAGGCGACATCGAGCGCGATGTCCACATCCGGGCCGAGCGCGTCGCGCAGCGTGCCGACGATCGCCTCGGCGTTCCGCTGCGTGCCGGTTGGCAGATTCCCCGGATGGTCGCCCGCGTGGTTGGCGACGGGTAGGGCGTCCGGGCGATCCGCGAGGGCGAACAGATTGGTCTTGACCGCTGTGTAGCCGCGCTCCCGCACTTCTTCGCAGAGGGCGCGCAAGTCGTCCGTCGTTGCGACTTTCTTCAAGCCGAGCCGTTCGGCGCGCGTGGCGCGGGTGCTGCCGAAATGCGACCAGTAGAGGCGCAATTCGTCGCGCATTTTGCCGCCGAGCAGTTGCCAGACGGGCGCGTTCAGCGCCTTGCCGCGAATATCCCAGAGCGCGGAATCAATACCGGACATCGCCTTGGACGCGATGCCGCCGGTGTGACGGACGGACATCGTGTCGAGGTCCCACCAAATGCGCTCCACCTGCATCGGGTCGCGCCCGATGATCTCCTCCGCCATCCGCTCGACCATCGCGGCGACGGGTTTTGGCGAACCCCAGTCCGTGCAATCGCCCCAGCCAACGGTCCCGTCGCTCGTCTCAACTTTCACGAATGTCCACGGTCGGAACCCGCCATCCACGATAAACGTCCGCACCCCGGTGATTTTCAGCATAGTTACCACCCCCCCGCCCCCTCCGTCCTTCAGCGTGGGAGGGGGTGACTCATGCGAATGCCGTGCCTCACGTTCAACACCCCAATGATGCGGAGGCTCGCTCCCCTTCCTCGCGGGAAGGGGATTGGGGGGTTAGGTCGGCTCCCTGACGCGATCCTCCGGGATGACGGCGACCGCCTCGATCTCGATCAGGTATTCGGGACGAACGAGCGCCGAAACCTGGACGAGCGTGCTCGCCGGGTAGGGCAGCGAGAAGAACTCCGCCTGTATGGCACGGAGGTCTATCAGGCGCGACAAATCAGTGACGTAGATCGTCATTTTCTGAATGTCGGCCATCGTTCCGCTGACACTGGCGAGGACGGTGCGAATGTTCTCCAGCACCTGCCGCGTCTGCGCGACTATGTCCCCCTCGTGGACGATGTTCCCGCCCATATCTAGCGAAACGTGCCCGGAGATGTGCAGCACGCGTCCCGGCGGCTGCCACGCCGCGCTGGAAAAGATGCCCACCGGCTTGACGACGCCCGGCGCGTTGAATCCCTGTGCCATCATTTACCTCCCAACGTACTATTCCGTCCCGCCGGTACGGCGACAATCATACTCCACGCGATCACTCGACGTCCGTTTCTGGCGACGCATGCAGCGCTATCTATGCTAGAGTGGGAGTGGGATGATACCCCTTCGTAGAGGAAACGAACATGCCGGACAGCGCCGCCGATCACCTCCTTAACCAACTCGACGCGCTCGATGACACGATCCTTTCCATCGCGTCCGAACTCGATCTCGACGCCGTCCTGCAACGGATTGTTGATCTCGCCCGCTCGCTCATCGGCGCGCGCTACGGCGCCCTCGGCATCGCCGGGGCGGACGGCTATCTGACCGACTTCATCACCGCCGGTATCTCCGCGACCGAGCGCGAGGTGATCGGCGACCTGCCACGCGGGCACGGCATCCTCGGCGTGCTGATCCGAGAACAGCAGTCGCTCCGTTTGAAGGACATGCACGACGATCCCCGCTCCGTCGGTTTCCCGCCGCACCACCCGCCGATGACCAGTTTCCTCGGCGTACCGATCCGTGTCCGCGACGACACAATCGTCAATCTGTATCTGACGGACAAAGAGGGCGGGAACGACTTCACCGCCGAGGATCAGCGGATCGTCGAGCGGCTGGCACGGCACGCGGCTATCGCGGTCGCGAACGCGCGGCGATTCACCGAGAGCGAGGCGCAACGCCGCCAGTTGCAGACGATCCTCGATCACATACCGGATGCGGTGATGATCCGCGAGGCGCCGGGCGGGCGCGTCCTGATGGCGAACCAACTGGCGCGCGACCTACTCGGCTACGCGACGCTCCCAAAGGGCGGCTTCGCGGAACCGGCGGTGGGCTTCCATCCGGAGCGACCTGCCGGTCAGCCGCTCGCCGTGCGGGATACCCCGACCGCCCGCGCCCTCCTACAAGGCGAAGGCAGTATTGACGAGGAGGTGGTGATCCACGATTCGGACAGTCGGCCCGTGCATCTAGCGGTCAGCGCGATCCCGGTGCGCGACGATAAGGGCAGGGTGGCGACGGTTGTCAGTCTGTTCCGCGATGTGACGAAGGCGCGTGAGGCGGAGCAGTTGAAGGACGATTTCCTTTCACTCATCTCCCACGAACTGCGGACGCCATTGACGACGATTCAGGGGGCGGCCTACATGCTCCTCACCCAGGGCGACGACCTGCCGCTCGCGTCCCGCGACGCGCTCCGCATGGACCTCATTAACGAGAGCGAGCGTTTGTCGCGCATGCTGAAAAATATGCTCGCTCTCGCCGCATACCAGGCCGGACGGCTGCACGTCGAGCGCGACCCTTTCCTGATCCAGCCAATCTTGCGGCAGGTGGCGCGGGAGGTGGAGGGACGCTATCCGACGCACCAAGTGGCGGTGACGGTGCCGAAGCGTCTGCCGCCCGCCGAGGGCGACGAGGAACTGATCACGCAGGCGGTGCGCAACCTCGCGGAGAATGCCGCCAAATACTCCCCCGGCGGTGGGACGATCACGCTCGGCGCGGAGGCGACGGACGCCCTGATGACGGTCTGGGTACGAGATCAGGGGCCGGGGATCGCAGTCGCCGAGCAGGCGCGCATCTTCCAGCGTTTCCACCGCGCCAGCACGGGCGCGCAGGGGATGGGGCTGGGTCTGTATCTCTGCCAGCGGCTCGTGGAGGCGCACGGCGGGCGGCTCTGGGTGGAGAGCGCGCCGGGGGAAGGATCAACATTCCGGTTCACCCTGCCAATTGTCGTGGAGGATGCGAAGGCATGATTAAGAAACCGACGATCCTTGTCGTGGACGACGAACCGCCGATTGTCCGGCTCGTCCAGATGAAACTGGAAACGGACGGCATGCGCGTCCGCAGCGCGCACACGGGACAAGACGCCCTCGCTGTGCTGGAGGACGAGCCGGTGGACCTCGTCGTCCTCGATGTGACGATGCCGGGGATGGACGGCTTCGAGACGCTCCGCCACATCCGCGCCACCTCCAATGTGCCGGTGATCATGCTGACGGCGCGCACGCTCGACGCGGACAAGCTGCGCGGCCTGACGAGCGGCGCGGACGACTATGTGACCAAGCCCTTCAATCCGGACGAACTGGCGGCGCGCATCGCCTCCGTCCTGCGGCGGACGAGTGGGCAACAACTCGGTGCGGCAGGTGAATTGCGCTACAGCGATGTACTGATTGATCTCGAACGGCGGCGCGTCACGCGGGGCGACGCGGAAATCCACTTTTCGCGCACCGAGTGGGAATTGCTGACCGAACTAGCGAGTAATCCCGGCAAGGTACTGCTTCATCGCGAACTGCTGACACGTATCTGGGGCGCGGAATTCCGCGACGAATCCCAGTACCTGCGCACCTGGGTGAGTCGCCTGCGCGCCAAACTGGGCGACCAGGTGCCGATCACCACCTTCCCCGGCCTCGGCTACCGCCTCGAAGCGCCCGGTTGAACGGGCGGCGGTGTATCCGCCGACGGTGATCGTCTTTCTCCGTTTCACCGCAACACACGCTTCTCTCTCGCGTAGATACGGAAAGGTATAGACGAAACGAAGCGCCATGCGACGAAAGGGACAGATCATCAGTATCACACGCAGACTCCGCGAACCCGCAAACGGGTTGACCCATCTCGCCGGCATCGTGCTGGCGCTCGCCGCCTTCGTCATTCTTCTCCGAATGGGGATCACCGCGCGCAATCCGCGTGTCCTGATCGGCTTTATCATCTTCGGTCTCAGCCAGATCGCCCTGTACACGGCAAGCACGCTGCACCACTCGCTGCGCGTCTCCGCCGCGAACAGGGCGCGGCTGCTGAGATTCGACTGCATGATGGTCGTCGTCCTGATCGCGGGGACGTACACGCCGGTCTGCCTGCTCGCGCTGCATGGCGTCTGGCGCTGGGGGCTGCTCAGCACGATCTGGGCACTGGTGGGTGGCGGCCTCGTGATGATGGGGCGCTGGATGCAGGCGCCCCGCTGGATTTCCACGACCTACTATGTCCTTCTCGGCTGGGTCGGCATCGTCGCCGCCCCCGCCCTTTTCCACGCCCTGCCGACCCGAGGATTCGTTTGGATGCTGGTCGGCGGCGCGGTCTACACCATCGGCGCGCTTGTCTTCTTGTTCGACTGGCCGAACCCGATCCCCGGCGTCTTCGAGGCGCACGCGCTCTGGCACCTTTTCGTGCTTGGTGGTAGCGCCTGCTGCTTCTGGTTGATCGTCCGGTACGTCGCTCCCCTCGGCTGATGAATGCCGCCGAATGACGCGATACGGGGGACGGTTGCCCGCCCCCCGATCCCGGATGTTGGAAAGATGATCGCTGTTACGAAACCGTGACGCCCTTCCCCAGCGAAACCGGGACACTGCCATGCTGCCGGTTTGCCAGCAAGGTATTGATCCCGTAGAGCGCCGCCATTAGGAGAATGCTGACGAGGATGACGACGAGATAGGTGCCAAACGGGTACATCGCCCAGGCCGCCGCACCGCTGACGAGCATGACCGTCCAGAAAAAGAGCCACTGCCCAGGCGAGACATCCACCGCTGCGGGCGCTTCGACCGTCGCCTTGCCGATGAGCCGCCGCACGTCAATCGCGTGGTACAGCGCGGCGCCCGGCATCGTGGCGGCGAGCCAGATGATCGTCAGCCACATAAAAGCCATCGGCGGGTTGGTGCTCGACACACCTTCGGAGAGGTAGAGCATGTTCATGAGAAGCGCCAGCCCCGCGATCCCCATGAGCAGGAAACGCGAGCCGGGAAACTTGACGAGCAGGAAGAAGAGCACGCCGATTGGCATCAGGATTTCGCCGAGTACGACCATCCAGGAGAAGAACTTCTCGTGCTTGCTGAAGAAACCGACGTTGAGATCGCGCGCCACGGGCAGGACTTCCGGGTTCGGATTCTGCGCGCTCTTGGTCGCCTTCGCGTTCGCGCCCTTCAGGAAGCCGTCAATCCCCGCACCGGCCTTGTCGCCCGTCCAAACCGCCGCACTCGCCTTTTCCCGGCCGGCGGTGAAATAATCATACCCTGCCGCACAGGCAGAAAAGAGCACCAGGAAACCGATAAACGCGCTCAGCGCCGCCGTCGAAGTGAAGTACCGCTTCAGTGATGATTGCATCGGAGCCTCCTTTTGTGTCCATCGTGCGCATGTCGTTCCTCTACGAACAGATGCAGCATAGCGGTCGCGACGTCACGGGCGTGTGACACTGCGACGCGCGGTGTGACAAAAGCGTGTCATCTTTCCCGCAATCGGTTTGCAGAAGAAAAGAAAGGCGGCAACACACGCGCGATACCCCTTGACAGATCACGCCGATGGGCCTATCATAGACACATCGCGATATATCGCGATTGTATTTGATCGTATCAATGAGATACAGAAATGTTTCATGGACACGGCCCGCACGGGCCACGACACCGATTTGACGGCAAGCATTGGGAGCGAGAGGGCGGACATCGTGGCGAGGGTCGCGGTGGCGGTCGGCGGGGGCCGTTCGGGGGTCCTCCCGGTGGTTTCCCCGGTTTCGGCGGGTTCTGGGAGGAAGGCGGGCGGCGACCGCCCATCGAACGCGGGATGCTGCGCTACCTCCTGCTCGACACGCTGAACGATCAGCCGAAGCATGGCTACGAGATCATCAAGGCATTCGAGGAGCATACGGGCGGGCAATATGCCCCCAGTCCCGGCACGGTCTATCCGATGCTGCAACTGCTCGACGACCAGGACATGATCCGCGCCGAGGAGGGCAGCGACCGCCGCGCCTATCGCCTCACCGACGCGGGGCAAACCGAACTCGCCGCTCACCGCGCCACGGTGGATGAATTCTGGGCGCGGTACGCCGAAGCGTCCACCCCGGACTTCAACCCGCACGAGACGCGTTTCCTCGCCGAGGAGACGAAAGAGCTGATACAGACCGTCTGGAACGGCGCCAAGTACGCGATGAAGCGCGGCGATGCCGAGACGGTGCGTCGCATCCGCGCGGCGGTGGAACGCTGCAAAGGCGAGGTGCGCGAGATTATCGCCACCGCCCCCTCCGCCACGCCCGCCCCGGACGAGGCCACGACCACCACGGTCTAATACTCTTATGGCTTACGCAGTTGGAGCGTTTCCCTTGATGGCAGCAGGCTTTCCTGCCTACCTCTCAGGACGGGGAAGCAGGCTTTCCAGCCTGCTTCCACCGGGTTTTCTCTCGCGAACTGCGTAACTTTCAATAGCATAAGAAGAGTGAGGACTAAGCGTCAATGCTCAGTCCTCACTCTTCAGTCCCTACTTGACGATGAGGGCGGTGACCATGCCGAACATGCCCATCTCGCTCTCAGCGTGCGACAGGATGTGGCAGTGGAAGGCCCACGCGCCCACTTCGGTGCACTCCACGATCGCATCCATCCGCTGGCCGGGCGCGATATTTACCGTGTCGCATTTGTATGGGGTGTTCACATACCCGTCCTGCGCGACGATCGTCATCGGCATGCCGTGCAGGTGCATCGGATGGATCATCAGCCCCTCATTCATGAACCGCACGAGCAACTTCTCCCCCTTGTTCGCCGTCACGACCTCCGTGCCCGGAAAGCCGTGGCCGTTGAGCGTGTAGCCGAGCGGCCCGTCGCCGAGGATCATCGTGTATTCCTTGTCGAACGCCGGGTACTGGCCTTTGTCCTTCGGCTCGATGATGAACGCGCCGAGCAGCCCCTTGGTCACCTGGAACGCGCTGTTGTGGTGCGAGTGGTACATGTGCGAGCCGGGATTGCGCGCGATGAAGTCGTAGATGAACATCTCGCCGGGGTTGACGGGCGGCTGCGTGATGAAGGGCACGCCGTCCATCGCGTTCGGGATCAGCAGGCCATGGAAGTGGATCGCTGTCGCCTCGTCGCCCAGATCATTCTTCAGCCGGATGCGGACCTTGTCGCCCTCGGTGACGCGAATCTCGGGGCCGGGGACGACGCCGTTGTAGGTATACGCCTCGACCATCTGACCGGGCGTCACCTCCCATTGGACTTTCTTTGCTGACACATCGAAGACCTTGATGCCGTCCTGGAGGGTGAAGGGCATCGGCGCGCTACGGATCGTCTTGGGCTGGGCGAGGAAGGTCTTGACACCCTCCTCGTGGTGCAGGTTCATCGCCTTCCAGTCCTTGGCCGGCGTCGCCGTCCCGGCGGGCGCAGACCCGGCGCTCTGGGTGGCGTTGGTGTGGTCCATCGTCGCCACGGCCGATGACCCGCTCGCCGCCGGTGTCGACGCATTCACCGTGTTCGCCGCCGCGTTGGAAGTGGGGGCGTTGCGCACTGCATTGGTCGCATAGGGCGCGTCCTGCATCGTGGCTACCTGGTTACCGCACGCGACGAGGACACCCAGCCCACCCGCGCCCACCGCGCCGGCCAGGAACCGCCGCCGTGAAAGACTCGCATATCGTTTTGCCATTCCATGACTCCTTTGTTGGGGATGGCCTCTTTGCCATCTCCGTCCGTACAGTAGGGTCGCCATACCCTGTTCGTGATGTGAGTGTAGGGTGCGTCGCGTCACATGCACGTCACAGCGCGCCGACCGGCGTGACAAAACCGTGCCATTCCCCGCTCCCTTCGTCACAAGCGAAGGGAGCGGGGTAGGGACGGCGGTACGCCGATGCGCTCGTTGTTGCTACTGCGTGACCTTCAGAACACCGACCGCGCCCTTGTTGACGCCGGAGAAGCTGTGCGTCACGAAGGCGTAGGTGCCGGGATTCGGGATCGTGAACTCGACCATGTACCCGCCGCCCGGTGGGATCGTCACGGTCTGATTACCGTGTTGCACGTTCGCTGTATTGCCGTCCGCATATGTGTTCTGAAAGATCGTCCCGATCACATGGAAGGCGCTGAAGTCGTTCGGCCCGGCATTGACGATATAGAATCGCACCAACTCGCCGGTCTTCGCCGTCAGCGGCAGTTCCTTGTACTGGTTTGCATAGCCGTTGAAGACGACGTAATCCGGCGATCCGTTCTGCGCCTTGTTCACGTCCACCTGCTGTACGTCGCCCTCTTTCCCCGTCACATAGAATTCGCTCTGCACGATCACGTATTCGCGGGCCGCCGGGAGTGGCGTCGCCGGGTCCACGACCACCGCGCCGTACATGCCGCTCGCCATGTGGGCAATCACCAGCGGCGAACCGCAGTGGTACATGAAGACACCGGGATACTCCGCTTTCCAGTCGAAGGAGCGGCTCATATTGGGCTTGACGTCCACGTAGTTCTCATTTGGCGGCGATGAACCCTTCGATCGGATCATGTCCGCAGTTGCGGCGCTTGCGGATGGCGAGGATCTCGTGATCATCAATCTCTTCGAGCCGGTGCCGCTCTACGGTCTCCTCGCCCAGCAAGGTTTCACCCACGAGACGGACGGGACCGTCGAGAGCGACTGGCGCGTCACCTTCCGACGTCTGTCGGATGGCAAATCACCGCCCCATCGCGTCCACTGAGCGGTGACAGTCTTGACGTGTCCTCCCGAATAACGTTCCAGATTGGCACGGTTTTGTGACGCTGCCCCATCGGCTGTCGCATTGCTGTGACGGTCACCGTCCTATGCTCCCGACAATGGAGGCACAGCGCGCCGATCGGCGCTTCACCGGGAGGGACCGTCATGACTATCTTGCACACCTTCATCAGCCCGCGCCGCTACGCGCAGGGGGCAGGCGCGCTGGCCCAGGCCGGCACATTCATCCGACCGTTGGGGGAGCAGGCATTCGTCCTCTACGACCGCGCGGTCGCGGACCGCTGGGCACGGCAGGTTCGTCCCGCGCTGACCGCTGCGGGCTTGGATGTCAGCGGTGCGGAGTTCGCAGGAGAATGCACGCAGGCAGAGATCGACCGCATAGGTGCCGCCGCGCGTGTCATGCGCGCGGACATCATCGTCGGACTCGGCGGCGGCAAGGCGATCGA
>JBBRLR010000093.1:0-18723 GCA_038231255.1 Thermomicrobiales bacterium
CTCTTCTTGGCTGTTCGCTAGTGTTCCACGTTTCTTCGAGGTTACTTGCCCTCCTCCGTGCCAGAGTCGAGCAACCGGTGGACGGCTGCGAGCGTCGTTGCGTCGACGATGGGCGGGCTGGCGGCGGGGCCGGTGATGTGGATGCGCACGGTCGCTTCGGCGTCCTTAAGGACGTGGCCGGTGAGGATGCCGACGATGTCGTCGCCCGGCCGGATGATGCCGCGCTCCCGGAGCGCCTTGATGCCCGCCAACGACGCGGCGGAGGCCGGTTCGCAGCCGATACCCGCATGATCTATCTGCCACTTCGCCGCGAGCAGGTCCGCATCCGGCAAGGCGAGGACGACGCCGCCCGTCCGCTGGATGATCCGGCGGGCGCGGTGGCGCGAGACCGGGTTGCCGATGCGGATCGCGGAGGCGACGGTTTCGGCCTGCATCGGCTCGTAGTGGTCGAAGCCGCGCTCGAACCACTGTGCGAAGGGCGACGCGCCCGCTGCCTGGATCGTCGCGATGCGCGGCAGTTTGGTAATCAACCCGAGTTCGTATGCCTCGATCAGCGCCTTGCCGATGGCGGAGGTGTTGCCGAGATTGCCGCCGGGCAACACGATCCAGTCCGGCGCGACCCAATGGCGCTGCTGGAGCAACTCGAAGGCGATGGATTTCTGCCCTTCGAGCCGGAATGGATTGATGTTGTTGGCGAGAAAGACAGGCTCTGTCGCCGCGACTTCCTGCACGAGCGCCATCGCCGCGTCGAAATCGCCCTGTACCTGGACGACCTGCGCGCCGTAGGCGAGCGTCTGGCCGAGTTTGCCCGCCGTGATCTTCCCTTCCGGAATGAAGGTCAGGGCGCGCATCCCCGCTTTGGAGGCGTACGCGGCGAGTGAGGCGGAGGTGTTGCCACTGGAGGCGCAGGCGACCGTCGTCGCGCCCGCGTGGCGCGCGTGGGAGATCGCGGCGGTCATCCCTCGGTCCTTGAAGGAGGCGGTCGGGTTCTCGCCCTCGTGCTTCAGCGCCAGCCGTTCGACGCCCGCCCAATGTGCCAATCGGCAGCTACCTGTGCGGCAGCCGGGGCAGCGATCCATACCCTCGCCGCAATACAGGTTCGTGTTCCCTTCGGGCGCGGAAACGATCGCATCGTCCGGGAAGGGCGCGATCAGCTCGCGGTAGCGCCAGACGCCGGAGCGATAAGGAAATTCCCGGCTACCGAGGCGTGCGTCCCACGTCGCCTTGAGCGCTGCGCCGTCCACGCCCGACAGGTCGCGCTCGACGGCGAGCAGGCCACCCGCACCGTCCGCATTGCGCGGCGGGAGGATCGGATAGGCCACGCCGTCCATGTCGCCCCGCAGCACGGCGGGGAGCAGCATCGGCTTCGTGGTGGCGGCCATTTACAGCCACCCTTCGGCGAGGGCGAGTTCGGCGTTGAGGATGCTCGCACCCGCCGCGCCGCGGATCGTGTTGTGCCCGAGGACGACGAATTTCCAGTCGAGGATCGGGCAGGGGCGTAGCCGTCCGACGACCGAGGCCATGCCATTCTCCGCCATCCGGTCCCGGTTCGGCTGCGGGCGATCCGGCTCGTCGCGGAAGATGACGGGCCGCTTCGGTGCGGAGGGCAGATGCAACTCCTGTGGGCGGCCCGTGAACGAACGCCACGCATCAATCATCTCGTCCGCCGTGGCTTTCGTCGCAAGCCGGACGCTGACGGACTCCGTGTGCCCGTCGCGGACGGGGACGCGCGTGCAGGTCGCGCTGATCGGGATGGAGAGGGGGTGAAAATTCTGCCCTTTCCACGCGCCGAGAATCTTCGCCGTCTCGGCCTGCAACTTCTCCTCTTCGCCGCCGATGAATGGCACGACGTTATCAATCAGGTCGAGCGACGGCACGCCCGGATAGCCCGCACCGGAAGCCGCCTGAAGACTCGTCACCATCACTGCCTCGACACCGAATGCGTGATGTAAGGGCGCGAGCGGCAGGACGAGCGTGATCGTCGTGCAGTTACCGTTCGTGACGATGTATCCCTCGGAGCCAAACTCTACTCGCTGCCGATGGATCGCATCGGCATGGCTGGCGTTCACCTCCGCGACGATGAGCGGCACATACTTGCCCATCCGGTGATTCGAGGCGTTCGAGAAGACGCGATGCCCTTCTTTCGCCAACCGGAGTTCGACCTCGCCCGCCACATCCGACGGCAGCGACGACACGACGACGGGCGATTCGAGCCGCGCGTCCACCCCCCTGACCGTCAGCCCTGCCACGGCAGGCGGAATATCGGGCGAGACGAGCCAGTTCGCCGCCTCGGCGTACGCCTTGCCGACCGAGCGATCCGACGCGACGAGTTCGCGCACCGCAAACCACGGGTGCCCTTCGAGCAGTTGGATGAATCGCTGCCCGACGGTGCCCGTCGCCCCGAGCACCGCGACGCCGATCTTCTCACCCCCCGGCGGTGGGATCGAAATGCTGCTGCTACTCATGCGCCCTCCCTCGCGTCATCTTCGCGCAGTGTATCCAATCGCTCCTGCCACTGCGCCGAAACGATATAGACGGGCGGTGTTTGCCGCTCCGCGTACGGTGCGCCCTTGTGGCGGAACCACCAGCGGGCGCGGGCCACATCCTGCCGCCGTACCGCAACTGTTGTTGCCGTGCTTGCCTGCTCGTCAATCGCCAGTATGCCTTCCCGCACGAGCGTCACCGCCGCATTGAAGGTGATGCCGAGGGAGCGCGCCGCCTCCGCCAGGGGGATGGCGTCCGATTCGCCCCGCTTGCCGCGTAGCGCGACGACACCGGTGCGACCATGCGCCCGCTCCCAGACGTATTCATCGCCCAACCCGACAATCGGTTCGCGGCGGCGGAACAGCAACCCTTGATCGCGCAGCCGTTCGAGGTCGTAGTGCGCGACGCGGAGGGGCAGGTTGCATTCCGCCGCCACTTCCGCCGCCGTGAATCGGGCAAGCCGCTCGCTGTCCCGGTCGTGCGTCGTGTAGCGGCGGACGCGGGCGAGCGTTTCGTCCGACGGTTCGTCGCGCGCCGGACCCCACCATGCTGCGCGGTACTCCGCCGCCGCGATGAGGTTGGAGCGCTGCACCGCCCCCTTCGGTTTCCCGCGTGGCATCAGGCGACCTCCTCAGCGATGGACTGGCTATACCGGCGCAGCCACGCATCCACCGTATGTTCATCCCAGCGGCCTTCCGCAACCGCGTAGCCGAGTTCAACCACCGCATCTTCCGGCGCGACAATCGCCAGCCCATTGACGCGCGCGAAGGTGAAGGCGATGTGCAGCCCCGCCCGCTTGTTGCCGTCCGCGAACGGGTGATTGTGGATCATCCCCCAGAGGAGCGACGCCGTTTGCCGCGCCAGATCCGCTTCCTCGTACAGCGCGATATTGAGCGGTCGCGCGAGCGTCGAGGCGAGCACATCAAGCCGGTTTGCCAAGTCGCCCGGATCGTCCGTGACGCCCATTGCATCGTTGTACAGTGCGAATGCCTCCACGAGATTCGGATAGCGGATTGCGTTAGGATCGTTCATGCCATGCTCCATCGAGCCAGCGTTCATCCGGGTGCTCCATATATTCGGTCAACGCATTCCGGTAGCGCTCGATCTGCGGGTCGGCGCTCGATGCGAGAATCACGCGCAGAAACTCCTGAGTGGCCCGCGTATGTTCGCCCGCACTGTGCAGCGCGAGGGCGTAGAACGCCCGCATTGCGCCATCGTCGGGGAACTGCACAACGCCCCCTGCAAGCGTTCGTACCGCATCAGCATCGCGACCGATCACGCGGTAGGTGCTGCCGAGACCGAGCAAGGCGCCCCGCAGATCATCTCCGTCGAGGCCGACGGCAATCGCACGCTCGTAGTAGGGCGCAGCGTCGGTTTCCAATCCCATGCGATCCAATGTCCAGGCCAGTTGATAATTGACGAGCGGCTGTCGGTCATCCTCGGCTGCCAAAAGCGCAGTCAAAAGTCTTCGGGCTGCGTCCAAATCGCCCGATTCGCGCAATTGCACGGCTTCGGCAATTTCCTTTGCAAGGTGCGCGTCGTCGCTCATATGCTTGTGCTCCCAATCAGCGCAACCGCGCATACGCACCCGCATACTGCGCGCCGACGGCACGCGATGCCGAGGCCCACGGCTCCGGCAGCGATGGGACGACATCGGCGCGGTGATGGAGATAGACTGACACTTCCGCGCGGGAGACATACAGCACGCCACCGTCCAGCCACGCATTGATGATGCCGCGCCGGCCCGCCTGTTGCAGCACCGTCACCGGCACACCTTCCGCAGCGGCGATTGCCGTGAGCGGGACCGCGTCTTCCATCGCCGTCACCCTTCATGCCACGGATGCCGTGGCGATTGGGACACAAAACTCCGCGTGCAGTTGGCGGGTCGCGTTGTCCGCGTGAATGCCGGGCACCGTGACGATCAGGGAGCGGCCCGCCGGGTCACCACCGATGGCGTACATCGGCACATTCGCCGCGCCGAGCACCCGCCCGACACGCGCCGCGACATCCGGCTCCGTGCCGACGCCCTCACCGACGACCGCGACGCACGCCGCGTCGTCCTGCATCGCCAGCCGCCGCACCATGTCCGTGATGATGTCGTCGCGCAGTGTCGAGCGGAGGTGGGCGAGCATTTCCGCCAGCGCCGCACCCGTCGCGCCGACGCCGACGTGACAACTCGTGCCCGTCGTCGTCGTGAAGATCAGGCGTGCGTTGAGATCGCCCAATGTACCGCGAATCGCCGTGACGACGCGGGCGAGATGTGAGCGCCCCGCTGCCTGCACGGTAATCAGGCCGAGCGAGCGGAGCGTCGCGATCCCCTTGACGACCGTTTCGCCGTCCGGGTCTCCCGCATCCGCCGCGATCAGCGTGCCCGCGAACTCGGGGTGGAAGGTGTTCTTGATGCGGAGCGGGATGGAGTGTGGCAGAAGCGGCTGGATGGCGCGCGGATGGATCACCTTCGCACCGTAGTGCGCCAGTTCGCCCGCTTCGTCATAACTGAGGGCGGCGAGCGGCATGGCCTGTGGGACGACGCGCGGATCGGTCGTCATGATGCCATCCACGTCCGTCCAAATCCAGACCTCGGTGGCGAGGAGCGCCGCGCCGAGCACCGTCGCGCTGTAGTCCGAGCCGCCGCGCCCGCCGAGTGTCACCGTCTGGCCGTCCGTGCTGCGCCCAATAAAGCCGGTGACGACGGGGATTGTCCCATCCGCGATCAGCGGCCCGAGGACATTCTCGCAGGCGATCCGCGTCGGCTCGACGAGCGGGTCTGCGTTGCCGAACACACCGTTCGTGACGATGCACTGCTCTGCCGAAACCGAGACGGACGGGATACCCATGCCGCGTAGCGCTGCCGCGACGATCGGCGCGGAGCACTTCTCGCCGCACGCCGCGACGCGATCCACGAGCGCGGGCACCGGCTCGCCCATCGCGCCGATGGCGATATAAAAGCGGTTCAGGGCTTCGAGCGTCGTTTCGACATCGGCGAGCGCGGCGGCGCGGTCGTCCGGGTCATCAATGCAGGTGGCGACATTGGCGTGGATGGCGCGCAGCTTGGCGAGAATCCCCTGCACATCGGGATCGCGCCCGGCGGCGGCGTGCTCGACGCCCTCAAGCAGCGTGTTCGTCACGCCCGAAACAGCGGACACAACGACCACCGGCCGCCGCTGCCGCTCCATCGCGACGAGTTGCACTGCGTCGCGGATACGCGCCGCGCTACCGACGGAAGTACCACCGAATTTCATCACGAGCGGCCCGACCGATGCCGCTTGCTCTGGTTGCGATCCGTCCATCCCGATCTACCCCGCTTGCAAACAAAAACAGCGTGGCAAGCGCCCGCTGTTTCCCCGGTCTCCGTCGTGTGAGTCGCGCTCAGGCCGACTCCCCACCCGGCCAACCGGGGGTGGTAGTCATCGTCGTTGTAATAATCATCGTGCTCACCATCGTGCGACTCCCGCGTGCGTCAGCCCGCACGATGGTACAAGCGGAAGCGGGTATCGTCAAGTGGCGCGGAAACCTTATCCCTATGCCAGCACCGGCATGTGGATGGCGGCGTGGACGGGGCCGATGCCGTCCGCGATCTGGCGGAGAACCTCGGGTAGGATCGCCTGCGGGCCATCGCAGAGCGCCTGCGCCGGATCGTGGTGAATCTCGACGATCAAGCCGTCCGCACCGGCGGCGATCGCCGCGAGCGACATCGGCGCGACGAGCGCGCGGCGTCCCGTGCCGTGCGACGGGTCTACGATTACTGGCAGGTGCGTCAACTCTTTCAGCAACGGCACGGCGGTCAGATCGAGCGTGAAGCGGACAATCGGGTCGAAGCCCCGGATGCCCCGCTCGCATAGGACGACATCCTCGTTCCCTTCCGCCAGCACATATTCCGCGCTCATCAGCCATTCCTCGATCGTCGCGGAGAAGCCGCGCTTCAGGAGCACGGGCCGACCGCTCCGCCCCGCCCGCCGCAACAAGGGGAAGTTCGACATGTTGCGCGAGCCGATCTGGAGCATATCGGCGTACTGGGCAACGACCTCCACCTGCTCCGGCTCCATCACTTCGGTGACGACGGGCAGGCCGGTCTCCTCGCGGGCAAAGGCGAGCAGTTCCAACCCCTCGACGCCGAGGCCCTGGAAGGAGTACGGCGACGTGCGCGGCTTGTACGCACCGCCCCGGAGCATCACCGCGCCCGCTTCCTTCGCCGCCCACGCGGTCTTCAAAAGTGGCTCGCGACCCTCGACGACGCATGGCCCCGCCATCAGCACCGGTGTTGCGCCGCCGATCTCGACACTGCCGATACGGACGATGGTGCGCTCCGGGTGGAACTCGCGCGAGGCAAGTTTGTACGGCTTCGAGATGCGGATGACCATCTCGACGCCCGGCATCCCCTGCACGCGGTCGAGCAAGTCCTGCGACGGCGCGCCGCCGAGTACGCCGATCACGTTCCGCTCCGTCCCCTCGATCACCCGGTGGCCGTGCCCCGCCGCCGTGATCGCGCCCAGCACCTGCTCCAGCGCCCGCTTGTCAGTCCCCGTCAGCATTTGTACGATCATTGGTCCTTCTCCTCGCTCTTGCGCCGCTCCCGCTATCGCACACGTCACCATCTGATTTCGCCCCCGAACGATCCCCGCCACACCTGCACGCACAAAAAAACAGCGGGCCGAATATGCCGCTGCGTCCGCCGGTGCTGTCATCTGGTTCGGGGCAGGTTCGCTAGGTCAGCGCCTCTACCCCGGCCGACAACACCGGCGGGGTAAAATAAAACGCATAAAACCAGTCGGGGCGAACCATTTGCTTCATCACGCTGCGTACCGTAACAGACGCGCGCGAGAAAGTCAATCTCGAAATTGTCTCATCCTTCACCCGGCTTCAAGAAATCGGGGGTGGCCCAAGCGGGGTTAGGATAGGTGTAGAAGCCACGGCCCGTTTTCATGCCGAGGTCGCCGCGCGCGACGCGGTCGGTGAGGATGGGGGGTGGTAGGTCGGCAGGATCGTTGCTTTCGGAGGCGTAGTGCTCCTCGATGTCCTTGACGACATCGAGGCCGATCTCGTCCATCTTGCCGAACGGCCCCATCGGCGTGTGGTACATCGTCATCCACGCGCGGTCTACATCTTCGAACGACGCGACGCCGCTGTCCACGACGCGCAGGGTTTCCTTCTTGATCGCGCGCCAGACGCGGTTGAAGATGAACCCCGTGCTTTCTTTCTGGACATGGAGCGGCAGCAAATCAATCCGGCGGGCGTAGGCGGTCAGGGCGTCAATCGTCTCGGTGTCGGTCTTCGTGCCCCGGCCGATCTCGACCATCGGGATTTCCCAGATCGGGTTGTAATAATGGAGGTTGGCGACCTTCTCCGGGCGGGCCGTCGCGTCCTCCAGATAACTGACGCGGATGGACGAACTGTTGGTCGCGATGATCGCGCTTTCCCGGCAGAGTTCGTCCAGTTGGCTGAACAGGGCGCGCTTCAGGTCCACGCGCTCCGGGATCGCCTCGATCACGAGGTCCACATCGCGCACGGCGTTCGCCAGATCGTCGGCGTAGCGGAGTCGCCCCTCGATGTCGTCCATCTCGATCCGTCCGAGCGTCCCCTGCGCAAGCCAGCCGACCAGCATGTCGTGGATCGCCGCCTGCGCCCGGTCGAGCGCGGCGGGGTCGGTGTCGTAGAGGGTGACCGGGATGCCATGCTGCGCGCTCCGCAGGGCGATTAGTCGCCCCATCGTGCCCGTTCCAATCATCGCGACGCGTTCGATCTGTGCCATGATGCCACCCTCTCCATTGTATCGGCAGTCGCCGCAAGAAAGTAGGGTGGTGGCGGGCTTCAGCCTGCTACAGCGAGGGGCAGGCTGAAGCCCGCCACCACCGGAAAAACCGCGTCATACCCGGATGTCAGAAACGAACCTTGACAGACCGGAGCGCGCATCCTATTGTACGTGCGTACTCCATTGCAAGCAGCGATCTGTGCCGTCGCACAAACCGGAAACTGGCGCATGTTCGACGTTCTTCGCGCCCTTCCGGGTGCCCTCTGGGCAGTATTCGCGGTTCAAAGCCCGCCCGGCTGATTCGTGGGAGTGGTACGTCAAGGAGGAAGCAGGATGTCTCTGGACGAGCGCATGGTGGCGGTCTTCGATGCCTTCCAGTCCGGCCGGCTCACGCGGCGGCAGTTCGCCAAGCGGCTGGCCGCTGCGGGATTCTCCGGTGGCACGGTTGCCGCCTTCCTCGCCGCCTGCGGCAGCGCCGATGCGCCGACAGCTACCCCGGCGAAGGGGGCCGCGACGACCGCACCCGCTGCCGCCGCGCCCGCGACCGCAGCCCCGATCCCGCCGACGCCCGCAGCCGCACCGACGACCGCCCCGGCCTCCACGACCTCGGCGGCGGCCTCCCCGGCGACCGATCTCGGCATTATCAAGTCGCCGGACCCGAACCCGAAGCGCGGCGGCTCACTGAAGATTGCCTTCGGCGTCACCACCTCGAACTACGACATGCAGCAGGGCGCGACCAACTCCGTCCTCTGCCATATGTACAACAACCTCATCCGCCTGAATCTCGTGGACGGCCTGAAGACGATTGTGCCCGATGTGGCGGAAAAGTGGGATGTCGCGGCGGACGGCCTCGCCTACACCTTCAAACTGCGCAGCGGCGTCCAGTTCCACGACGGCACGCCGCTCACTTCGGACGATGTCGTCGCCACCTACAACCGGATGATCTTCCCGCCGCAGGGCGTCGTCAGCCTGCTCAAGGACCGCTTCTCGGCGGTCGCCAAGGTCGAAGCGATGGATCCGTTGACCGTCAAGTTCACGATGAAGCAGGCGTCCCCAATCTTCCTGCTCGTCATGACGGACACGACACAGGCGATCTACGCCAAGAAAACGCTCGACGCGAACAACAACGACCTGCGCAAAATCCAGGTCGCGCCGGGCACGGGGCCGTTCATGTTCAAGGAGTACAAAGAGGCCGAGAAGTGGACGCTCGTCAAGAACCCGAACTACTGGAACAAGGATTTGCCGTACCTCGATTCCGTCGAGTTGATCCATGTCCCCGCGTGGTCGGATCGCGGCACGGCGGTGCTGACCGGGCAGGCGGACCTGTCGTGGAACGTCTCCAAAGAGACCTTCGACGAGGGCGCGAAGAAGCCGGACGTCACCAAGACGAACCGCGTCGGCAACTTCGGCGCCTATCAGGTGATCATCAACACGAAGCAGAAGCCCTTCGACGATCCGCGCGTGCGCCGCGCGATCAACCTCGCCCTGAACAAGCAGGGATTGATCGAGGCGTTCAAGACGCAGGAACAGATTGATTTGTCGCGCTGGGTGCCGCACGGCGGCGAGTTCGCCACGCCGCGCGAGATGATCGCGACGCTCCCCGGCTACCGCCCCGACAAGACACAGGACATCGCGGACGCCAAGAAACTGCTGGCGGATGCCGGGTTCGCAGATGGCATCAAGGGCGTCGAATTGCTCTCTGCCTCCGTGCCGCCGCACGCCGAGGTGATGGCCCCCGCGATCCAGGATCAACTGAAGCGCGCCCTGAACATCGAGATCAAAATCCGCATCGCCGAGCGCTCGCTGCTCGTTGAGGACCAGAAGGCGGGACGGTTCACGCTCGTGCTCGACACGCCGAGCAGCCCGATCTCCGATTTCTCTCCGCTCGGCAATACGAACTTCAAAACGGGCGGCTCGCAGAACTACGGCGGCTACAGCAACCCGAAGTTCGACGACCTGCTGAAGCGGTCGGATGTCGAACTCGACCGGGCGAAGCGCGCCGACCTGATGAATCAGATTCAGGACGTGCTCGATCAGGACCCGCCGTGGCTCTTCATCGGCTACACCGATCATCTCATCATGTGGCGCGCCTACGTCAAGGGAATGGCGCTCGATAAGCGCGTGCAACTCGAATGGGGCCGCGTGGATACGGCGTGGCTGGATAAATAAGGGGTGAGGTTGACTAGAAGGGACTTGTGCGAAACGTGCAACGCTATCTCCTACGCCGGTTACTGACGGCGATTCCGACGGTTTTTGGCATCACGGTGCTGATTTTTGTGGCGATGCGCATCCTGCCCGGTGACCCGATCGCGGTGATCGCGAACGAGGGCGGGGGTGGGCAGTATGTGCTTTCGCCGGAAGATCTCGCCTCCGCGCGGGCGAGCCTCGGCCTCGATAAGCCGTTGCCGCAGCAGTACGTCAGTTGGATCGCCGATGTCGCGCGCGGCGATCTCGGCCATTCGTTCTGGAACAAGGAACCGATCCGGGATGTCATCATCCGGCGCGGCGCGATCACGCTGGAGTACGCGCTGCTGGCGATCATTTTCTCGTGGCTCGTCGGTGTGCCCGTCGGCATCCTCAGTGCGACGCGGCGGAACTCGTGGCTCGACAATGTCGTCCGGCTCTTCATGACGATGTTCCTGGCGATCCCGAGTTTCTGGATCGGCCTGATGTTCGTGCTCTTCACCGTCATCGTCTTCACCTGGCGGCCGCCATTGACGATTGTGCAACTCTGGCAGGACCCGGCGAAGAACCTCCAGATGGTGATCGGCCCCGCGCTCGCGCTCGGCGTCGGGCTGGCCGCTGCCCTCGCCCGCATGACGCGCTCCGCCGTGCTCGAATCGCTCGGCGAGGACTACGTGCGCACCGCCCGCGCGAAGGGCGTGCGCGAAACGCTCGTGATCTCTCGCCACGTCTTCCGCAACGCCCTGTTGCCGGTCATCACGACCTCCGGCGCGGCGATGGGTGCGCTGCTCGGCGGCGCGGTGGCAACCGAAACGGCCTTCGGCGTTCCCGGCCTCGGTAACTATCTCGTGCAAGCCCTCGCCAAACGGGACTGGATGGTCATCCAGAACCTTGTGCTCCTGTACGCGATCATCTTCACCGTCATCAACCTGCTCGTGGACCTCAGCTACGGCTGGATTGACCCACGCATCCGCTACGAGTGACGAAGGGCTGCGGACTGAGGACTGAGCAGTCTTGCTCCCCCTCTCCATCGCAATGGAGAGGGGGCTGGGGGTGAGGTAGATTGGCCCAGGCGACATCAATTTCCACCGCAAGCAAGGTGGCCGTACTGACGAAGCCGAGCGCCGGGCGGGCGCTGGCGGGCGCGCTCCGGCGGTTCATGCGCGCCTCGCCACTCGGGATGGCGGCGGCGATCCTCCTTGTCTTGCTCGTGCTCGTCGCGATCTTCGCCGCGCAGATCGCGCCGCACAGCCCGCTGACCAACGACTACGCCGTCGCGCGCCGCCCGCCGTCCGCGCAGCACTTGCTCGGCACGGACAGCCTTGGGCGCGACGTGCTTTCGCGGATCATCTACGGCCTGCGGATCAGCCTCGTCGTCAGCATCTCGTCGGTGGCGCTCAGTGCGGCGGTCGGCACGTTCTGGGGCGTGACGAGCGGCTACATCGGCGGCGCGTACGACATCCTCAGTCAGCGGCTGATCGAGGTGCTCACCTCGTTCCCGACGCTGATCCTCGCGCTGCTCCTATCGGTCAGCCTGCGGCCGGGGTTGCGCACCGTGATCATCGCGGTCGGCGTCACGCAGATCCCGCTCGCGACGCGCATCACGCGCTCCGTCGTGCTGGCGACGAAAGAAACGGCCTTCGTCGAGGCGGCGAAGTGCGTCGGCGCCTCCCCGGCGCGCATCATGCTCCGGCAGGTCGCGCCGCAGTGCATCGCGCCGCTGCTTGTCATCGCGACGCTCAATCTCGGCGCGGCGATCTTCGCGGAGGCGTCCCTGAGTTTCCTGGGCGTCGGCGTGCCGCCCCCGACGGCGAGCCTCGGCAACATGCTCGGCGGCGTACTGGCGCAGTCATTCAAGCCGCCCTGGTGGCTCGCCGTCTTCCCCGGCACGGCGATTGCCGTCACCGTCCTCGCCGCCAACCTGCTCGGCGACACCCTGCGCGACTTCCTCGATCCGCGGCTGAACAAGCGGCTGGGATGACGCGGGGTACCCCCTCCCCTACTTTTCCCCCGCGACGGCTGGGGAGAGTTCATTCCAGGCCAATTCCATCTCCTGCAACTTTTTGTATGTTGTATAGATCGAGGCCCACATGGCGTCAATAGCGGCTTTGGCGGCGGTCTTGTCGCTCGCGTCGGTCGCTTTGCGGAGGTCGTTCGCGGCGGCTTCCTGGGCAGTCGCGTTGGCAGTGGCGGCGTCCGCGAGGTCGTGCGCGGCGGCGAGGTGGCGGGCGAGGAGCGTTTCGGTCGGCTCCGATGGCGCGCAGCGCGCCATCCGTTCGGGGCGGGTGGACGCGCCGTAGCGGAAAGGCAATTTGCTGCCGCCCTCGTGATCCCACTGCGTGTGCGTCGGTTCGAGATGCGGCGTGACGGAAAGGTACATCGTCATCGGCTTGTCGCCGACGCAGCGCACCTCGTGCCACTCGTCGGCGCGGGCGAAGCAGAGTTGGCCGGGGCCGAGGATCGCCGTTTCGCCCTCGATCGTGAACTCGGCATAGCCATCCAGCACAAGGAAAACCTCGTGACCCAGATCGTGCGTGTGGCCGGGGCTGACCGCACCCGGCTCCATCCGCATGATGCGTGAGCGCATCTCCGGCGTGATGAAGACGTTTTTGACATCGGTGCGGTAATCAAAAACCTGAAACGGCATGGTGGCCTCCTCATCGTTTGAGATTCGGGGTTCGGAGTATTTCTTCGAACCCCGAACCCCGAACTCACCCTACGTTTTGAGATAGGTCTTGACGATGTCGCCAACGAGGCGGACATCGGCGACGGCATCGCGGCCGGGTGTGATCGGTTGCGTGCCGGTGCGAATGCAGTGACCGAAGTGCAACAGTTCGAGTTTGAATGGGTTGTCGTGCCAGGCGTAGTCTTTGCGCCACGCGGTGCGGTCGGCGTCCATGCCATGCAGCGTGACATACGACGGCAGGCCGCGCGCGAAGCCGGTTGGGAAGGAGACGAGTACGCGCTCGCGGGAGCCGTAGATTTCCAGCGTCTCCTTGAAGTCCCACAATTCCGGCAGGTCCACCCACGAGCAGACAGCGCGCTTACCGTCCGCGTATTCGAGGACGGTGCTAATCGCGCGACCGTTCGCCCAAATTTCCGCACTGAGGACGCGCGCGGGCGGGCCGAACAGGCCGTGCAGGTTGCCGATGTCGTGGATCATGCTGCCAAGGATGATGCTGTAGGCATTGTTGATCTCCTGCGGCAGCGTGCCCGGTCGGAAACCGAGCGCCTCACCGACGAGTGCGTCGTGCTCCGCGCGGGACTGCTCGCGGACGCCCGCCGGGAGGTCGTCGAAGCGATGAACCTTGAATTCCGCCGTGTGCAGGTCATTGTCGGGGTGCAGGTGGTTGACTTGGATGAATCGCACGTCGGACATCTCGGCGACGCGCGCTTGCGCGAACTGGTATGCGGGTTCGTGCCGCTTCATGTAGGCGACCATCAGGATCGTGCCCGCCTTGTCCGCCGCCGCGACCATTTCCTCCGCCTCCTCGGCGGTCGTGCACATCGGCTTCTCGACAAGGACGTGCTTGCCTGCCTCGGAGGCGGCGATGCTCGGCGCGGCGTGCGAGCCGGAGGGGCAGACGATTACCCCGTCAATGTCGCCCCGCACCATCTCCCGATAGTCGAGGAAGCGTCGCTCAGGTGGCACGCCGTATTCGTCGCCGACGACTTCCAGCAGTTTCGGCGACAGGTCCGCGAGGCCGCCGATCACGAACTGGTCATCCAACTCGCGCAAATGCGGCAAATGCTGAATCTGCGCAATCGCCCCACACCCGATAATGCCAATCTTCAGTCTTGCCACAACAATCCCCCCTTAGGATAATCCGGAAAACACAAGCACAAAGGACGCAGAGGACGTCGAGATCACAGAGAAAGAGAAGAGAGGGGGTGATTATAGATCGTTTGAAACCTCTTTTGCTTCTTCTCTGCGCTCTCTGTGTCCTCTATGTTCTCTGCGCTCAATCTGTCCCGTCCCCAGTGCCTGCGACGATGGGTGGGAGGCGGGCGAGGAGTTCGTTGAGGGCGGCGTAGCGGCGGTCGCGCTCCAGCAGGAGTTGATCGCGTTCCTCGGGGGTGTAGGTGAAGAAGCCCGCACCCGTCTTCGTACCGAGGCGTCCCTGGGCGACGAGATCGTGCAGGATTTGCGGCATTTTAAACCGCTCGCCGTAGGCGCGCTCCATCGTCCCGGCGGCACTCTCCCAAACATCGAGGCCTGCCATATCGGCGATCAGGAATGGCCCGAAGAAGGGCATGCGGAAGCCGAAGGTGCTGCGGCAAACTTCGTCCACCTCGCGCGGCGAGGCGAGGCCGTCCTCCACACAGGCGAGCGCCTCGCGGAACAGGGCATTCTGGATGCGATTCGCGACGAAGCCCGGCGCGCTGCGGACGACTGTCGGGCGTTTGCCGATGGCACGCAGGAAATCCACGACCCGCGCGACAGCGGCGGGGTCGGTCGTGTCGTGCGGAATGACCTCGACACCGGGCGTCCATTCGGGCGGGTTGAACCAATGCAGGCCGAGAAAGCGTTCGGCATTCAGGACATGCTCGGCGAGGTCGTCAATCGGGAACGAGGAGGTGTTCGAGACGATCACGGCGTCCGGTCGCGCCACTTTGGAAAGGCGAGCAAGCACATCGTGCTTCAATTCCTGCTGCTCGAAGACGGCCTCGAAGATGAAATCCACGTCTGCCACCGTTGCGGCGAGATCGGGGTGTGCGGTGACGGCCGCGCACCGCTCGACCGCCTCGGGCGGCACGATCCCGGCAGCGGCATGGCCCCGGACGCGCTGCATCAGCCGGTCGTGCGCCTGCGCCGTCGCCTCGGGCGAGCGGTCGGTGATCCGCACCGTCAGCCCTGCGGCCGCGAACTGCTCCGCCACACCCAGCCCCATCGTCCCCGCGCCAATCACCGCGACCGTCTTCGGCCATGCCATCGCCTCTCCCGTTGCCATCTCCCCCTCCTTCATCTGCCATCGTCACGTTCGCGCAGCATAGCATCCCCGCACCCGAAGAATGAAACCGGGGAGAACCGCAAAGGCGTAAAGAGCGGAAAGGACGCAAAGAAGGAGAAAGGAAGGAAGGACAGGAAAACAGTCAAAACGTTACGCACCTCATGTATTCTTCTCTGCGTCCTCTGCGTCTCTGTGGTTCAATCGGGGTCCGTTTCGGTTTACCGGGGGTGCGTATGGAGCGATTTGTCGGGGTGTACCGGCTGGTGGCGTGGGAGGTCTGGGAGGATGGGAAGGCGACGTATCCGCTGGGAGATACACCGCAGGGGATGATTATGTACACGGCGGGCGGGCATATGGCGGTGCAGATGATGCGCCCCGACCGGCCACCGTTCACCTCCGGTGATCGCTGGCGCTCGACGCCGGAGGAGGTGCAGGCCGCGTACGGCGGCTACAACGCGTACTGCGGTCGGTACGAAGTCCACGCAGCGGAGGGATACGTGTCGCATTTGCTGGAAAGTAGTTTGTATCCGAACCGTGTCGGCACGGAACAGCAACGATTCTATGAGTTCACGGGCAATCGCCTGATTCTCACGACGCCCGATTCCCGCATGACGTGGGAGCGGGTCGAGTAGTCGCGCGATGCGTCGTTGTGCGGGGCGATGGCGGCTGGTAGGCTGACGGGCGGGCGTCGTGTTGCCGGGGCTGCAAGTGCGCATCGTTCGAGGGGATGCATGGGGAATAATCGAAATCGAAGTCGAAGTCGTGGCAACCAGACCGACGTGATCGCGGCGCAGCGCGGGCCATGGGCGGGGCAGGACGTTTTTCGCCTCGTGCTGCTCGCGCTGCTGATCGGGCAGATGCTGATCTATTACGACACGGCGACCAGGGCGATCCCACACATCAACCTTTATCTGCTCGTCAATCTCGCGTTGATCCTGCTGACGCTTATCCCGTGGGATGTGCTCACCCGGTTCGTCTGGCTGCTCGTCTGGCCGGCGGGAGCGCTGATGCGGTGGGATTGGGCGACGCGCGACACGAAGAGCGATGTGTATTGGGCGACGAGCCAGGGCGTCTATTTCCTCCTGCACGGCATGAACCCGTACACGCATGTGCCGACCTGGGTCTACGACCATCAGGCGAGCGCGGTGAACTACCCGACGTACACCTATTTCCCCGGCAGCATCTTCGCGGAGATTCCTTTTTACCTGCTCGGCAACGTGCGGATTGGCCTCGCGGTGGCGGACTTCGCGACGGCGCTGCTCATCTATCTGCTCGCCCGGCGCGCGCTGGGCGTCTGGCCCGCGCGGTCGTTGACGGCGTTTTGGCTGCTCTTTTTGCCCGGCTTTCAGGTCGCGCTGCTGCTCGCCATCCTCGATTTCTTCCTCGTCTTCTGGATCGCACTCGCCGTGCTGCTCTACGCACGGGGGCGGATCGTCGGCTCCGCATTGGCGGCGGCGATGGTGATGGGAACCAAGCAGTATGGCTTCATCTTCGCTATCCCGTGGGGCATCTTGCTCGTCCGACCGCTCGCGGAACACCTCTGGGCACGGTGGCGTGCGGGCGAGCGCGACTGGCGGGCGGTGCGCGCCATCCCCCGGCGGTTCTGGCTGCCGCCGGTCGCCGGGGCAATCTTGACCGTGCTGGTGATCGCGCCGCTCGCGCTACTCTCGCCGCAGGCGTTCGTTGACTCGACGTACTTCCACCACGCGCACAAATTTCCTCGCCCGATGCTTGGCACGCCGCAATGGAACGAGAGCATCGCGGCGCAGGTCGTCGCGCTCGGCGGCTACAACCCGGATCGTATCAAGCCCTTCGCGTCGCTCGCGCTGGCGGTGGGGTTGCTGATCATCGTCGGGTTCGCGGTCGTCAAGGTGCGGGACATGGCGTCCGCGCTCCAATGGTCGGCGCTGCTTGGCGGCATCTTCTTCGCCTTCAATGGCGGCGATGTCCAGTTCTTCTACTGGCGACTGCCGCTTTTCCTCTTTCTGCTCTACGTGATCGTGGCATGGTCGCCCGCACAGTTGGTCATTCCATCATCATCTGGTGAAATCAGATCGCCGGACGACGCCCATAAGCTCGTCGCCCGCACCCGATAAGAAGGAAACGTTTATACCATCGCGAGTTGCGGGTTCGCCGCTACAGGCATCTCATCCCACGTTCTGCCCTCAAGTTCCCGGCCAGCGCGTTTCTTTTGCACGCCGCCCCATTGCTTGAAGAAGAACGCGACTCCTGCCTGTCTGCATTGGTCGCGGATGTCCGTCACCCATGCCGGATTCATTGGTCTTGCGCCCGGTCCCGATTCGCCACCGACGATTGCCCAATCTATGCCGCTGAGGTCGAGATCGCGGAGTGGGCCGATCAGGGGTTCGAGCGAAAGGAATTTAATCTGCGCGCCCGTCTCTCGCAGATGGTCAATCCGAAACGCGTACCGCTGCGTTTCGACGCTCACACCCATCCAGATATTTGGCGCCCATGTCAAGAACGGGCTAAGTTCGGCGACGCGCTCCGCACGCTTCGTCAAAACCTGAAAGCGGTGCCAGTGCGCGCGTTGCATCACATCGAAAACGCGCTGGATGAATTCGAGCGGCACATCCTTATGAAACAGGTCGCTCATGGAATTGACAAAGATTGTCTGCGGCTTCTTCCAATTGAGTGGTACCTCCAACATATGCTCGTGCATCGTCAACTCGAAACCGTTGGCGTAATTGGGATTCCCCATCGCATAGAGTCGTTTCGACAAACGTTCGGCATAGCAGTGCTTGCAACCAGGGCTGATTTTCGTGCATCCCGTAAGCGGATTCCATGTGGCCTCGGTCCACTCGATACTGGAATTGTTCGCCATCATGCACCGCCTTTTCCTCGATACTTGCTGAAGATGTCCTCGACGATACTTGCAGCTACAGGTTTTTGCGAAGCGAAGAATAGATAATAGAGGATCGCACCTGTACTGTTTCGCATGGGAATAGGCTCTGGAACATGGGCAAAACCCGCGATGTCCTTAAGTCTGGTCCGGAATGCCTTTGCGATTGCCTCATTGGTTCTTTTCATGTCCCAGTCTGACCCAAAGAGCGTTGGAGTCTTCACATAAGCTGCCTCATGCCACGATTCATCACCCCAGTACGCCGTCATGCGTTGTGCTTGCTTTGAATCGACGTTCTCGGAGTTCCGCCACAAGACATTTCTGTTCATATCCCCGATGGGGAAGTTCAAGAAGATATCGATGCTTTGGAGTTACCCCGGTTTGGTGGACAGTGAAAGACTACGCGACACGGTCGAGGATTGTCCATCTCCTTTCGTATGCTGCGGGTGACAGGTAGTCGAGCGCCGAGTGCCGCCGATGGGTGTTGTAGAACC
>JBBRLR010000094.1:0-18715 GCA_038231255.1 Thermomicrobiales bacterium
GCCGACCCGGCCCTTCAGCCTGCTCGATGGCGAGGCGGAGCGAGCGCTGGTAGCGGCTGATCGTCCGATCCATCGCCGTGACGAGCGTGGTATCGAGTTCGCTCGCGGGTGCCGCGTCTTCCACAGTGGCAGTCGTTTGTTCGTCCTCAGTCGCCAGCATCAGATACTCACAATCGCTAGTGTGCCGTACTGTTAGTACTTCTAATGATACGGCGCTCGACGCATTGCGTCAAGGTGGCTGGGGTTTAGGTCTCCCCGTGGAACACGTCGTGCAAGCGTTCGACAGCATTTGCGAACCGTGTCCGCAGGGGTTGACGATTGATCCATGCCCTCGTTATTGTACGTACGAGGTGGTGAAGGTACGATGGAAACAAGGATGGGGAGATGACCGACGAACCGGAAATGGTACTGGATGCGACAACTGAGGAAACAGTGGCGACCGACGAACCGGCGCACGATCTCGTTGTACGCGCCGATAGCCCGACTGAAGCAGGAATAACTGTCGAGGAATCGGCGGCGCCGGAGGCCACACAGACCGACGAGCCGACCGCAGCGGGTGGTGATGCTGTACCTCCTGTCGTCGCGACGACGACTGTCGGCGACGACAACGACGCGCCCGCGCCCGTACGCCGGGGTATTGGTCAGTTCTTCGGTACGCTGCTGATCGCGGCGGGTGTCCTGACGATTCTCCTCACCATCGGCATCACTGCGTGGAATCGCCATCAGCACGACGCCGAGACGCAAGCCTTCCTCAGCCGTGTGACGACCCCGACTACCCTGTCAACACCGGCAACGTCGGGGGCAGCAGCATCTCGCGTTCAAGCAACCCCGTTCCCGTCCACCATCTCCGGCGCGCTCGTCCCGGACACGGCCCGCACGCCGACCGCGAATGTCGGCACCCGCGCCGCGCAACCTGTCGCGACAACGTCCAACGGCAAAGACCGGTCAATTATTGCAGCCGTGCCCGCCCCGATTGCGACTCCTGTAGCCACGTCAGCCGATACTGCCGCGCCGACCGATGCACCAGCGCCGACGCCGAAACCGAAAATGCCCAAACCGACCCACCTGACAATTCCGGCCCTTAAGGTGGATTCGGATGTGGTCGAGGTCGGTATCTCGCCGGTTGAGATTGACGGGCAGCAGGCATACATCTGGGATGTTGCGCCGTATGCGGTTGGGCACAACTTTTCCAGCGCGAACCCCGGCGAAGGGGAGAATGTCGTCCTTGCCGGGCACGACGACTGGCAGGGTGAGGTCTTCAAGAACTTGTACAAACTGAACAAGGGCGATCAGTTGAGTCTCCACGCGGGTGATCGCCAGATCGGCTACCATGTGGACGAAATCCTGCTCCTGCCCGAAGTTGGCGAGCCGCTCGAAAAGCGCATCGAGAACGCCGCCTTTATCGGCACGACCGGCGACGAACGTCTCACTCTCGTCACCTGCTGGCCCTATGGTGTGGATGATCACCGGCTGATCGTCATCGCGCGCCCGGACAAGTAGGGGTCGGGAAGTAGCCAGTAGCCAGCGTTGGTAGTCAGAACCAGGATGCGAGAAAGCCACGACGCCCGATGTGCCGTGGCTTTGCTATACTTGCCGCAGACGCCGACAGGGGTCGGCGTATTATTCTAACTACCGATTACTGGCTACTGGCTACTGGCAACCATCTACTCCGCCTCTGGAGGCAAAGCATGAGCAGCGACCCGACGGAACTGCGCGGACGCACGCACGTCGTCAACGAGGATCATTCGCTCGGCAGGACGCGGGCGGACCAACCCGGCAACGGGCCTTCGATCGGTACGCCGGTGAAGATGACAGGCGGCATCGCCAACGCCGTTGACCCGGCGACAGTCCATCAACCGGAGTCGGTCATCAACCCATTGATGCTGATGGAGATGGGCAAGCGAATGTACGGTCGCTTTGTCAGGATGATCGGCGGCGAGGATGCGATTGCAGGCTTGCTGGAACGGCAAATCGGCCTGCATATCTATCTCGATGCCGGCGGTGTGCGCGTCCATTATCGCGGTCGCGTCTGGTGGGTGCCCGAATCGAACAGCGTGCCCTTCGCGGAGATTGTTAAGAGCAGCAAGACGCTCGACGACATCATGAATGCCATGCCGCAGGTCGCCGCGAAGCAGGTACGGTACGGGTAAGCAGGTTGTGGGCAGTGGACGGTGGACAGTGGAAATACGGACGGGGGATTCCTGCCCACCGCCCACTGCCCACTTGGAGGTAGCGTGGCCAAGATCACGATGATCGGCGCGGGGAGTGTCGTCTTCGCGAAGAACCTGCTCGGCGATATCCTGTCGCATCCCGAACTGTATGGCAGCGAGATCGCGCTGATGGACAGTGATCCCGAGCGGTTGCGCGTCGCGGAAATCGTCGCGCGGCGGGTGGCGGAGGCGGTCGGCGCGCGTCCGACCATCACCGCGACCACCGACCGACGCGTCGCGCTCGATGGCGCGGACTACGCGGTCAATATGATCCAGGTTGGCGGCTACCGACCGAGCACAGTGATTGACTTCGAGATACCGAAAAAATACGGCCTCCGCCAGACGATCGCGGACACTCTCGGCATCGGCGGCATCTTTCGCGCGCTCCGCACAATCCCGGTCGTGCTCGACATCTGCCGCGACATGGAGCAGGTTTGCCCCGATGTCCTCTTCCTCAACTACGTGAACCCGATGGCGATGGTCACGGGCGCGGTGCAGCGGGCGACGCGGATCGCGACCGTCGGGTTGTGCCACAGCGTGCAGGGGACAGCGGCGCAACTGGCGCGCTACCTCGGCGTACCGCCCGAGGCGATGGAGTATCGCTGCGCCGGGATCAATCACATGGCCTTTTATCTCGAATTGCGCGCCAATGGCGAAGATGCCTACCCACTGCTGCGCGAGCGGTTCGGCGCGCCGGATGCCTATCCGCCCCTGCCCGCGCCCGACGAAGTGGAGCGACCGGACAGCGCGCAACTGCGGATGCACGACGCCGTCCGGTTCGAGATGTTCCGGCGGCTCGGCTACTTTGTCACCGAATCGAGCGAGCACTTCGCAGAGTATGTGCCATATTTCATCAAGCGCGGCCACCCCGAACTGATCGAGCGGTTCCATATCCCGCTCGATGAGTACATCACGCGCTGCGAGACGCAGAATGCACGCTGGGCGGTGATGCGCGACGAACTGACAAATAGCGCCCGCCCGCTGGCTGTCACGCAGACGAGCGAATACTGCGCGCAAATCATCCGCGCGAAAGAAACGAACATTCCCGCCGTCGTCTATGGCAATGTGCGCAATGAGGGGCTGATTACGAACCTGCCGGACGGCTGCACCGTCGAGGTGCCGTGTCTGGTGGACGCAAACGGCATTCAGCCGACCGTGATCGGCGACCTGCCGGTGCATCTCGCTGCCCTGATGCGCACGAACATCAATGTGCAGGAAGTGACGATTGCCGCCGCGCTGGAAAAGAAGCGGGAGCACGTTTACCATGCCGCGATGCTCGACCCGCACTTGGCGGCAGAATTGACACTGGACCAGATCTGGTCGCTCGTGGACGACCTGTTCGCCGCGCACGGCACGATGATCCCGGCGATGGCCTGACCGAAAGGCGACGGATGGACGCACCGAACGACGAGACCAAACCGCGCTGGCCTGCCGGGCATCGGAGTGCGGTCGTGATCAGCGTGGATGTGGACAGCGACACCTGGCTGCGGCGCGAGTACGGCGAACGGCGCGTCGGCAAGAGCGCCGTTGGACAGTACGATCTGCGCGCCGGCGCCGACCGTCTCCTGCGCGTCCAGGCGGATTTCGGCATCGCGGCGACCTGGTTCTGGGTTGGGCAGGTTGCCGAAGAAGCGCCGCACCTGGTGCGCCGTTGCCGCGACGAGGGGCACGAAGTCGCCTGCCACACGTGGGATCATGCCCACTACGACGATCTGAGCGCGGATGAGCAGCGTGCCGATGTCGTGCGCACTCGGCAGGCGCTCGCCGCAATCACGGGCACGCCGTCGGTCGGGCACAAGACGGCGGGGTTCGCGCCCAGCGCCGAGACACCCTCCATTCTTCAGTCGCTCGGATTCCTGTACGAGATGGATTTCCCGTGGGGCGATGTGCCGGAGATCGTGCGGCCCGATCCCGCGCTGGCCCCGCTCGTCCACCTACCGCCAACGCTGTTGCTTGATGACTACAGCCTCTATTGGGACAACCTGCTTGCGCCCGATCATGCCTTCGCGGTCTGGCAGGAGACGGTTGACGTGCTGCGCGACGAGGGCGGACTGGCCTGCTTCACGCTCCATCCGCACCTGATGGGGCGGCCTGGAGCGAGTCGCATCTTCGCCCGACTGCTCGAATATCTCGTTGACCTCGGTGATGTCTGGATTGCGCGGGCGGATCACGTCGCGTCGTGGTGGCGCGACAATGCGGATGATCGCGCGTCGCAGTAAGAGGAGAGACGCGTGAAGCGACTGACCGGCCTGCGCTATCTCGTGCCGCTACGCGAGGGTGGCTCGCTGCCGGCCGTGGTCGAGACGGACGAACCGGGAACATACGTCGTCAAGTTTCGTGGCGCGGGGCAGGGGGTGAAGGCGCTGATCGCCGAAGCGCTTGCGGCAGAACTGGCGGCGCTACTCGGCCTGCCGCTGCCCGCGCCGGCGGTGGTAGACCTCGACGCGGGGTTCGGGCAGAGCGAACCCGACCCGGAGATTCAGGACATCCTGCGTGGCAGCGTCGGCGCGAACTTCGGCCTCGGCTATCTCGCCGGCGCATTCGCCTTCGATCCCGCCGCCGACCGCGCGTTCGACCCCGATCTCGCCGCCGCGATCGTCTGGTTCGATGCATTCTTCACAAATGTTGATCGCACGGCGCGCAACACGAATTTGCTCCGTTGGCAGGGAGCGTACTACCTGATTGACCATGGGGCATCGCTCTACTTTCATCACCGCCCAGGGGGGTGGGAAAAGAATGCAGACGCGCGTTTTCCGCAGATCAAGGATCACGTTCTGCTGCCGTTTGCCGGAGACATTGCCGCCGCCAGCGAGCGGCTTACCCCATTGCTCACCGAAGCGGCGATCCGCGCGGTCGTCGCGGCGGTGCCGGACGAATGGCTGGCTGGAGAGGCGCACTTTCCTAGCCCCGCCGCCTACCGTGAGGCATATATTGCCTACTTCCTCGCCCGCCTCGTCGGGCCGCGCCCCTTTGAACAGGAGGCACGGGATGCCGCCGCCGCCCGCCGTCTGGTATAGCTACGCCGTCGTTCGCATCGTGCCGCGCGTCGAGCGGGGCGAATTTCTCAATGTCGGCGTGATCCTGTTCGCCCGCACCGCCCGCTTTCTGTCCGCGTGCATCGAGATTGACCGGGCACGACTGTGTGCCTTCGCCCCGACCCTCGACATAGCCGGCATCGAGCATCACCTCCAGGCGTTCGTCGCGATCTGCGAAGGGGCAGCGGGTGGCGGGCCGATTGCTCAGTTGTCGCTTTCGGAGCGTTTTCACTGGCTCACCGCACCGCGAAGCGCCGTCATTCAGACCTCACCTGTGCATGTTGGCTGCGACGCCGACCCCCGCATCGCGCTCGATGCGTTATGCGCCGCGCTCGTACGGCTTGCATGACCGGAATCTGCGCCGTGGCCTATTGGTCGGCGGTGGTGCGCCGGTTGACGCGGTGCGCGATCCGCCAGCGCACGCCCTCTTCCCCGACGAGACGGACAAGTTCTTCGCTGCCGCGCGGCTGTCGGTCGCCGTCCACCAGCCAATAAACGCCGTTTTCGCGCTCCATCCAGCCGCCGTTGATTAACTCGCGGCGGAGTGTCGCGTAGTCCTCATGGTGGCGCGCGATGATCGCATTGACTTCCTTTTCCGGGTAGCGTGTGCCCGGCGCGAAGTGGCCGGCGAGCCAGGTGAGAATGACATCGCGCTTCTTGCGGCTCGCCGGAATTTGTTTGAGGCGCTCGCCTTCGAATGACTGGCGAAGGACCTTCCGATCCCACGCCTCGCCCTCCTCATCGTCGGCGAGCGAGGCAATCCGCTCCGGCGTGAGGATGTCCCGGCTCATCTGCCGCAGGAGTTGCACGTCCAGTCGGTAGAGATGCACCGTCCCTTCCGCGCGCATCCGCACCAGCCCCGCATCGCGGAGTTTGGCGAGGTGGTGCGAAACTGTCGGCGCTTTCAGATGGAGCGCATCGGCGAGCGCGTCCACGCTGCGCTCTCCGTTCGCGAGCAGCCCGACGATCTTCAAGCGACTCTCGTCCGCCAGCGCGCGGAAAAACTGCAACGCGACCTGCTGTTCCTCTTCGCCCATTGTGCATCATCCTCACTCATTCGCTATACATCTATTTAGATATTAGTCGAATAATGGTGATAGTGTCAAGCGAAATGGCGGCTATTCTCCGGTAGCGTAGGCTGCAACCTGCGTCTTTATCACTACCGATTCGCTCTGCTTGCACTGAACCGGAAGTCAGCGTCGGTCTGCCGAAGTAGCACGGCGGTGGCATCGCCGATGCTATGCTGTCTGATCGTGTGCCGACAATTCGCGTCAACTTGACAGAATGTGTATCATTGGCCCATCTTCTGAGCAGGAATGCACATGTGCCTCAAGAGGGAAGCCGCCATGAACCATCCATCCCGCCGCGCGAACCGCTGGCTCGGCATCGTCACATCGGTGATCATCCTCGGCCTGATTACGGTCGCAATTGGGTTGCAATCCACGCGGGTGCGGGGGCATCTCCCGTATCTGAACCGCCCCGTGCCGACGGCGACCCCGGCGGGTGTCGTGCTTTCGCTCGGTCAGCAAGCGCCGGCGCCGGTTGCGGATACGGCAGCCGTTGCGGCGTCGGCCACGCCGGAAGCGACGGCGATCATCGCGCCGCCGGCAATCGCCCCGACCGCTCCGGCAGCGACGGTTCCGGCCTCGACTGTCGCGCCGATCATCGTTGCCCAGGTTGCCGTCGCTTCGCCGACCAGCGTGCCGCTTCCGACAGCGACGCCTGCCCCAACCGCCGTACCCGCCGCGCCGACCGTCGCGCCTGCGGCGAAGCCGGAATCCATCGCCCCCGCGACCTTCCTTGAGCCGATGTCGCACTGGTTCCAGGGCTGGAATCAATGTGCCGAGGAATCCATCGCGATGTCGCTGTCGTATTTCGGCAGCAAGCTCGACCCGAACACGGTGACGGCGTACCTACGGCCGAACAACGGCCCGAAGGGGAGCAAGAACGTCGAGTCGAACCGGATCGTGGACTATTTGCGCGGCCAGAACGTCCATGCGGAGGCGTACCACGGCGGCACGGTGGATCGCGTCAAGCGGCTCGTTGCGGTCGGCGTCCCGGTGATCGTCGGGCAGTGGCAGAACCGCACCGACCATGCGGGGATCGGCCACTGGCGCGTCGTGCGCGGCTACGACGATGCGAAGGGCGTCTTCCTTATCAATGATTCGATGGAGGGCGCGGCGGTGCCGATCACGTACGCCGAGTTCGACGACCTCTGGCCGGTGTACAACTACGTCTACATCCCTGTCTGGAACGACCGCCTTGCCCCCGGCGTGCAGCGCGTGATGGGCGACGACATGAATCTTTCGGTCAATGTCGCGCATGACATCGCCTACGTACAGAATCGCATCGAGCAGCAACCGACGAATGCCGAGCTGTACTTCGCGCTCGGTGGCGCGTATTTCCGCGCCGGAGAGTTCCAGAAGGCTGTGGACGCATACCACAAGTCCCGGAATATGGGGCTGATCCAGAAATATCCGTGGACGCTCTGGTATCAGTCGTGGCCGGTCACGGCGATGGTCAATCTCGGCATGAATGACGAGGCGTTGCAGGTTTCGCAGGAAAATATCCGCACGGCGGGCGTTTTCGGGATCATGCACTACGAGCGCGGCATCATCTACGAGAAGCAGGGCGACATGCCGACCGCCAAGCGGGAATACCAACTCGCCCTCGTGGACGACAAGAACTACAAGGAGCCGCAAACGGCGCTCGCCCGCCTCGGCGGATGACACAATGCAGGTTCAGAGTTCGAGGTTCGGCGTTCGAGGTTCGAAGGTTAGAGGAGCGAATCTCGTTCTTCGAACTCCGAACCTCGAACGCCGAACTCCCGTGCATCGTGTTATGCTCTGCGCACGAACCGTTCGATTGAGGGGAGCGTACGATGACCGAGCAGAAAAACGCGGCGATCAAGGATCGGGTAAAGGCGCAATTCGCGGCGACGGCGGCGAACTACGTGGTCAGCAAGGGGCATGCAAGTGGGGACGACCTCGCTCGCCTCGTCGAACTTGCCGCGCCGGTGGAGGACGATGTCGCGCTCGATATTGCCACGGGTGGCGGGCATACCGCGCTCGCGGTGGCGAAGACGGCGGGCACGGTCGTCGCGTCCGATTTCACGCAGAAGATGCTGCTGACGGCGCGCGATTTCATCGGCTCGAAGGGAATGGCGAACGTCGCGTACGCACTCGCGGACGCGGAGGATTTGCCCTTCGCGGACCATGCATTCAGCCTCGTCACGACGCGGATCGCGCCGCACCATTTCCCAGATACGCGCGCCTTCGTCCATGAGGTAGCACGTGTCCTCGAACCGGGCGGGCGGTTCCTGCTCGAAGATAGCGCGGTGCCGGAGGGCGAGGCGGGCGACCTGCTCAACCACATCGAGAAACTGCGCGACGGCTCGCACGTTCGCTCCGCGACCGAGGCGGAATGGGTGGCGCTCCTCGCCGACGCCGAATTCGAGGTGGTGAGCGTCGAATTGTACCGCAAGGAGCATGAGCTGGAGCAGTGGATCGGCCGCGCGAACGCGAACGCTGACGATGTACGCTGTGCATGGGCGAACGCTTCCGCCGCGACCAAAGAAGCGTTCGATGTTAAATACAACTCGGACGGTTCGGTCTACTCCTACAGCGACGACAAGGCCGTTATCTTCGCGCGCAAGCCGCTCTCGACCTATTAGCCCCGCACTCATCATGTCGCGCCGTGCCGCCGCTACGCCTCGGAATGTGGAAGGCGACGCTCGCGCAACTCGATATGTTGGTTGGCAAGGTCGTTGAGCCGTTGTTCGATCTGGTCGAGCAGGTCCGGGCGCGGGCGGCGCTCGTACTCGTCGCGCAGTTCGAGGATCATCTGGCAGAGCCGCCCGATTGTCCGCACCGTGTGGTAAGGATCGTCTTCGCGGACAGGGTGCGCGTACCCCGGTGCGAACCGGGCTTCATCGTTGCGTGGCAATCCACACGCCTTTCTTCTTGAGCAATGAGTGACGAGCAATGAGCAATGAGACGGGATGAACGGCGTCCCCTCATTACTCATTGCTCGTCACTCATTGCTCGCTAATAGTGCGAGCAATCCCGCTTCGTCGAGGATTGGCACTTTCAATGTGGCGGCCCGCTCCGCTTTCGATCCCGGCTCCGCGCCGACGATCACGCCATTCGTTTTTTTCGTCACCGTGCTGCCCGTCTGCGCGCCGAGTGCCTTCAATCGCTCCTCCGCTTGCGGGCGGGACATGCTTTCCAGCCGCCCGGTGAGCACGTAGGTGTGCCCGGCGAGCGGTTGTGGCCCGGTCGGCGCGGCGCGGGGGGCGTCGGCCATCCGCACACCGGAATCGGCGAGTTTGGCGATCAGGTCGCGATTTCGCGGCTCCGCGAAGAAGTCCACGATGCTTTGCGCGACGATCTCGCCGACGCCGTTCACCTTGCCGAGGTCTTCGACCGATGTGGCGATCAGCGCGTCCATGGCGCTAAAGGCGTCCGCCAGCAGCCCCGCCGAGCGCTCGCCAACGTGCCGGATGCCGAGGCCGAAGACGAGGCGCGCCAAGGGGCGATCCTTGCTCCCCGCGATGGAGCGCAGCAGATTCTCCACGCTTTTCTCACCGAACTTCTCCAGTTCGAGCAATTTGGCGGGGTCGAGATGGTAGATGTCCGCGACATCGCTCAGAAAGCCGAGGTCCACGAAGCGGTCCACGATCCGCTCGCCCAATCCTTCGATGTCCATCGCGCCGCGTGAGACGTAGTGCTTGATCCGCTCCCGCACCTGCGCCGGACAGGAGATATTCGTGCAATAGGTCATCGCCTCGTCCGGCAGGCGCTCGACGAGCGCGCCGCACGCCGGGCAATGTTCCGGCATGCGGAACTCCCGCTCGTCGCCGGTACGGCGCTCGGTGACGACGCGCACGACCTGCGGGATCACATCGCCAGCCCGCTGAATAATTACGGTGTCGCCGATGCGAATACCCTTGCGGCGAATCTCGTCCTCATTGTGCAGCGTCGCGCGGGCGACGAGGACGCCCGCGACATTGACGGGGTCGAGTTCCGCGACGGGGTTGAGGCTGCCGGTTCGGCCGACCTGAATCGTGATCGCGTTGACGCGCGTTACAACCTGCGTTGCCGGGAACTTGTACGCCGTCGCCCAACGCGGCTCGCGGGCGACATTGCCGAGTTCCTCCTGCACCCCGAGGCTATCCACCTTGATCACGACGCCGTCAATTTCGAAATCGAGCGCGTCGCGCTGCTCGTGCCAGTGCTGGCAGCGTTCCCAGACCGCGTCAACTGTGTCGCAGGTCACGGCGTGCGGCGAGGGGCGGAAGCCGAGGTCGTGGAGACGGTGGAGGAGCGCGCTCTGCGCACGCACCGGCATTGCCGCCAGATCGGTCCAGTAGCCCGCTGCATACGCGAAGAAGCCGAGCGGGCGCGTCGCGGTGATCGTCGGGTCAAGCTGGCGGAGCGATCCTGCCGCCGCATTACGCGGGTTGGCGAAGGTGGCAAGCCCGTCACGCTCGCGTTCCTCATTGAGGCGATGGAAACCGGAGCGCGTCAGATACACCTCGCCGCGCACTTCGATGGTGCCGGGCGCGGCCTCGCGCAGCCGGAGCGGGATCGTGCGCACGGTGCGGAGATTCGCCGTCACGTCTTCGCCTGTGAAGCCGTCACCGCGCGTCGCGCCGCGCACGAACTGCCCGTCGGTGTAAGTCAAAGCGACGGCGAGACCGTCAATCTTCGGTTCGACATCGAAGGTGATCGTGTCGCGCCCGGCGACGCGGTAGACGCGCTCCGACCAGGCGCGCAAATCTTCCTGGGAGAAGACATTGCCGAGTGAGAGCATCGGTGCCGGGTGTGTCACCGTGCCGAACTCCGCCGAGGGCGCGGCGCCGACCCGCTGGGTCGGCGAGTCAGGCGTCACGAGCGCGGGATACTCCGCTTCGAGCGCGCGCAGTTCGTTCAGCAGCGCGTCATACTCGGCGTCGGTGCGTGTCGGGTTATCGTAGATGTAATACTCGACGTTGGCGTGGTCAATCTGCTGCCGGAGGGCGGCGACGCGCTCTTCGATCTGCACCGGCGGCGCGGCCTGCAATGTCGCCTCGATCTCTGCCTTGTCCGTGACGCTCACGCGCGGATGCTCCTTCGTTCGTGCCATTCGCTGCTCCGAAGTATATCATGTCCGTACGGTGGACAACGACGGGAACAGGGGAGATGTGATGAAGATGGGAGCACAGTATTTTCTGCTCGCGGTCGCGGCCGGCGTGGGCGTGGCGGTGCAGTTCGGAGTGAACGGGCAGTTGCGGCGCGTGTCGGGGCAGCCGATCTGGGCGTCGTTCGTCTCGTTTATCGTCGGGACGGCGTCGCTCCTGCTCTGTTTCGTCGCCACGCGGCGGGCGTGGCCAAGCGGCGGGCAGTTCGGGCACGCGCCGTGGTGGATCTGGATTGGCGGCTTGCTCGGCGCGTTCTATGTCGTCGTCAGCGTGGTCGCCGGGCCTCGGCTCGGTTCGGCGGCGCTGGTCGCGTGCGTGATCGCGGGCCAACTCGTCGCGTCGGTCGTCATTGACCATTTCGGCTGGGTCGGCTACCTCGTCCACCCGATCAGCCCCGGTCGCATCGTCGGCGCGATCCTGCTGCTCGCGGGCGTCGCGTGCGTCTTGCGGTATTGAGAGAACCTAACCCCCGGCCCCTTCCCGCGAGGAAGGGGAGAAGACCTTCGACAGACTGAGGCGCGAAGCGGAACACCCGGACAATTCAGCGAGTCACCCCCTTCCTCGCGGGGAAGGGGCCCGGGGTTAGGTTCTCTACCGGACTTGCCGCACATGCCTCGCTGCGGTACGCTGTTCGGCAGAACGTACGTTCACATTGATTACGAGAAACGATGTGCGGCGATGGCCGATGATGAGACAGTGAACAGCGAACAAGAGAATGGGACAGAGTTGGCAGCGGACGATCAGTATGCCTGGCTCCGGCAGCGGACGTTCGTGTATTTGCGCGAGCAGGGCGGCGCGGCGCACGAGGATGCGGTCATTCGGCATGTTTTCGGATCGGGTGGGCCACCCGTATTGTGGCGGACGCTGATGCGGACGGTGCTGGACGAACCGGCGACCTTCCGCCTGCGGCCCGATCTGCATTGGTCGCTGGTCGAGGAGATCGCCGTTCCCACGACGGTAGGCGATCTCGCGGGGATCGGCGAATATATCGTGCTCGACGTCGAGACGACGGGCTTGCGGCCCTTCAAGCAGCGGTTGATCGAGGTCTGCGCGCTGAAAATCCGCGAGGGCGTCGTCATTGATGTCTTCACGTCGCTGCTCAACCCGGAAAAGCGGCTGCCCGGCTTCATCGTCGAACTGACGGGCATCACCGAAGAAATGGTGCAGCACGCGCCGCGCTTCGCCGCTGTCGCGGATAGTTTGGTGCGCTTCATCGGCGAGCGGCTGGTGATCGGGCACAATGTGCGCTTCGACATCTCGTTCGTCAATGCGGAGTTATCGCGCATCGGCAAGCCGCCGCTCGTCAACCCGCGCCTCGATACGTTGTCGCTCGCCGTGCGGCTGCTGCCGGGGCTGAAGAAGCCGAACCTCGAACGGATGGCGACAACGCTCGGTGTGCCGATCACCCATCGCCACCGCGCCGAAGGCGATGCGCGCCTGACCGCCGAGGCGCTCCATCGTCTCCTGCCGCTCGCCAAGCAGGCGGGCCTGCCGACGCTGGAAGCGATGCAGGCGCTCTCCGTCCCGGCGACCGCCGAGCCGCACGGCAACGCGAGCGGCGTCGAGGCGGTCGGCAGCGGCAAGGCGTACCTCGACCGCGCGTGGCTGCGGACGGTGCCCCATGCGCCGGGTATCTACCGGATGCAGGACGAGGACGGTCGCGTGATCTACATCGGCAAGGCGAAGAACCTGCACGACCGCGTTTCATCCTACTACTCGCAGCATCTCGGCCTGACCCGCAAGATGGACGGCCTGCTCGAATCGGTCGCGCGCATCGAGATCGAGGTGGTCGGGAGCGAGTTGGAGGCGTTGCTACTCGAATCGCGGATGATCCACCGCCACCAGCCGCGCTACAACCGGGCGATGAAGAATCATGCGCTCTATCCGTACATCAAGATCGAGGTGCAAAAGCCGTGGCCGCGCATTCGCCTCGCGCGGACGCTGAAGGAGGACGGGGCGCGCTACTTCGGCCCATTCCGCTCGCGCAGCGCCGCCGAACGGACGGTCAATGTGCTGGCGGAGGTGCTGCCGCTCGTCACCTGCACGCGCGGCTTCTCGAACTCGAAAACGTGGGGCAATCCGTGCCCGCGCCTCGGCATGGGCAAGTGCCTCGGCCCGTGCGTCGGGCAGGGCGACCCGGCGGAATACTTCACCTTCATTGACGACGCGATGGCCTTTCTCGAAGGGCGGAGTGACGGCATCCGCAACCGGCTCCAGGCGAAACTCGAAACGGCGGCGGAGCGGCTGGATTTCGAGGACGCCGCCCGCCTTCGGGACGCGCTCCGTACCATCACGAGCGTCGCGAGCATCCACCAAACGCTCGCCAAGCAGGTCGAAACCGGCAATCTCGTCCTCGCCCTCCCATCCGCCGCGCCGGGGCATACCGAGGCATTGCTCGTCGTCCACGGCCGAATCGCGGCGCAGCGGCGTGTCAAGTTCGGCGAACCCGTCGCCTTCGTCGCGGAATGGCTGATGGCCGCATACCGGCGCGCGGCGGAAAGCCCCCTCCCCCAACCCCTCCCCCGCAAGCGGGAGAGGGGAGCAGTACCAGATAGTGAAGATGCTGAAGAGACATCAAAGCGCCCAAAGGAAGGCGCCCCCCTCCATCGCAATGGCTCCGTGCGAGAGGGGCCGGGGGCGAGGTTCCCCGCCGTCCCCCAGGACGATGTGGACGAACTGCACATCATCGAGCGGTGGCTGCACCACCACGCCGACGAGCCGGGGCAGTTCTCACTTCCCGATGAACGCGACGCGGCTTCCGGGTGGTGGGCGCTCGCGGAATCGCTCGTCTCCTACGATGCCGCCGCCGAGGACTGGTCGAAGGCCGACCTCGACGCTGTACTGCTCGAAGAGGACGACGATGCCCTCCCGCCTGTCGAGGAATGAGGGCGCCATGGCGGTAGTAGCGCAGGCTTTCCAGCCTGCGTCCCGCTCGCTGGCTGTAAAGCCTCCGCTACCATGATCGTATTCGCACAAACCCCGCGCGGCAGGCTACACTACCGGCGAAGAGGGTATTCCTGCTCAGTTCTCAGTCCTTAGTCCTCGGACCTTACCAAGGAGTCCCGCGACGATGATACGCTTCGGAACCGATGGCTGGCGCGCGGTGATCGCCGACGAATTCACGCTCGCCAATGTGCGTCTCTGCGCCGCCGCAATCGCCGATTGGGTGAAGCAGACGGAGGGCGCGGCCCAGCGGGGCGTCGTCGTCGGGCACGACCGGCGCTTTCTGTCGGAGCAGTTCGCGCAGGCGGTCGCGGAGGCGTTGCTCGGTCAGGGCGTGCGCGTGTTGTACTGCGACCACGGTCCGGTGCCAACGCCGGTCGTGACGTTCACCGTGCCGCACACGCAGGCGGCGGCGGGCGTGATGATCACGGCTAGCCACAATCCGGCGATCTATAACGGCATCAAGGTGAAGACGGCGATCGGCGCGCCCGCCGACCGGATTGCGACAACGGTGATCGAAACTTACGCCGATACCCGCCGATTGAGTGGCGAGGAAATTCCCCTGCTGAAGTTCAGTGAGCCATATATTGACGGGCGGTACATGCCGATTGACCCGCTGACCGATTACCAGTCGGCGGTGCGGAAACTGGTGGACATCGAGGCAATCCGGGGCGCGAATCTGCGGATTGTCGTGGACGCGATGTACGGCGCGGGCGCGGGTGTGCTTCAGAAACTACTCGGCCCCGGCACGCGGCCGATCATCGCCATTCGCTCGGAGCGTAACCCGGCATTTCCCGGCATGAAGGGTCCGGAGCCGCTTGCGGAAACGCTCGGCCCGCTGATGCAGACGGTGAAGGCGCATGGCGCGGATGTCGGCATCGCTTTCGACGGCGACGGTGACCGGATCGCGCTTGTGGACAACAATGGCGAGTTCGTCAGCAGTCAGGACACCTTCGCGATGCTCGCGATGTACCTCGGCGAGCGGGATGATGTGACCGATGGCGCGATTGTTCGCTCCGTCAACGGCTCGGTGCAGCTCGATCTGCTGGCGGAGCGGTACAATGTGCCGCTGATCGAGACGCCGATTGGCTACGCGCACATCGCCCCCGCGATGATCGAGCATCGGGCGATGCTCGGTGGCGAGGAGAGCGGCGGCTTCGCCTTTGGCACGCACCTGCCGGAGCGCGACGCGTTTGTCGCCGCGTTGTATATCCTCGATCTGATGCAGCGGCGCGGCACGGACATCGCCGGATTGCGCTACGGCGTCGAAATCCGCACCGGCGCCTGGCATTACCGGCGGCAGGATGTGCCGCTCGCGGCGGACACGATGGATACGGTGCGCACCCGCCTCGCAGCGGTCGAGACGGACGTGATAGACCTCGCCGGATCACCCGTTACCAGGACGGTGACGCTGGACGGCGTCAAACTGATCGGCGAGGATCGCCGCTGGCTACTTGTCCGCACCAGCGGCACGGAACCGCTCGCACGCATCTACGCCGAGGCGCGCGACCCAGAGACGGTTGAATCACTCCTGGCGATTGGTCGTGCGATCCTCGATGGTGAGCCGTCGCCCGCAGCCGCGCCGCCCGTAGCGGTTGAAAATGATACGTCGGCAACTCCAATAGAAAGCGATGAACCCGCGCGGCAGCGCATCGGGCGTTCACGTACGTACGCCAGGCGTCGCTGATGTTTCGGGTAGTGGGCGTGGTATACTCTCTTATGCTCTTCCGTTGCGGAATAGCAACCGGCAGTGTGGCGTTTACCGAAATGGAGTAGGCTGGCAGTATGCAGGAGGAACACGGTACGGTAGCGAATGGACCGGAGCACGGCGACATCGCGGCGCAATTGGAGGGAATCGCGGAGGAAATCCGCGTCTGCACGAAGTGCGAACTCTGCAAGATGCGCACGAAAGCGGTCCCCGGCGATGGTCCCGCTGACGCACCAATCCTCTTCATCGGCGAGGCGCCCGGTTTCCACGAAGACCAGCGCGGGCACCCGTTCATTGGGGCCGCCGGGAATCTGCTGAATGATCTGCTCGCCTCGGTCGGCATCGAACGCAGCCAGGTATTCATCACGAACCTCGTCAAATGCCGCCCGCCGGGCAATCGCGATCCACTGCCCGACGAAATCAGCACTTGCACGAGCAATTACTTGGATCGGCAAATCGCGCTGATCAACCCGCGCATGATTGTCGCGATCGGGCGGTATTCGATGGCGCGGTACTTCCCCGGCGAAAAGATCATGAAGATTCATGGGCAGCCGAAGCGTGCGGACGGGCGCATCTACTTCCCGATGGTCCATCCCGCCGCCGCCCTCCATCAACCGGCATTTATGGAGCACGTCAAGGAAGACATCAAGAAAATCCCGGCCCTCCTTGAGGAAGCGAAAGCGATGGCCGCGCCGGAGAATGATGAGGGATCGCCCGCGCAGTTGTCGCTCTTTTGAAAGAAGTAGACAGTAGTCAGCAGGCGGTAGTCAGATGGGACGGAGATGTCCACGGCTACGCGATACGCAGTGGGTCCACACTCCGGCGATTCCCAAACTGACTACCGACTACTGACTACTGCCCACTAATCTAGGCTTGAATACCACCCACACGCGCCCTGCGGACGTTGGGATGGTGACGAAACATGATGCCGCAGGACGACCCACTTCTCAGGAGGCATACTCCCCTTGGCAAAGACAACAAAAAAGCGCGTGCGCATTATCCCGCTCGGCGGGATGGGCGAAGTCGGCAAAAATATGACCGTTTACGAATACGGCAATGACATCATCCTTGTGGATGTCGGCGTCGGTTTCCCGGAAGAAGAGATGTTCGGCGTGGACCTCGTCATCCCGGACGCCACCTACCTCGCGGACAAACTGCACCGCATTCGGGGCATCTTTATCACCCACGGGCACGAGGACCATATCGGCTCGCTGCCCTATCTGCTCACCGAACTCGGCAATCCGCCGATCTACGGCACGCCGCTGACGCTCGGCCTGATCAGCGTCAAGTTGCGCGAGCGACGGTTGCTGGAAAAGGCCGTTCTGATCCCGATGGGGCCGGAGGACGTGATCGAGGCGGGTGCGTTCACGATCGAGCCGTTCCGCGTCTGCCACTCGATCCCCGACGCGGTCGGCTTCGGTATCACGACGCCCGCCGGTCTAATCGTTCACACGGGCGACTACAAATTCGATCTGACCCCGGTGGATGGCCGCCCGACCGATTTCGGCAAGATTGCCGCGCTCGGCAACCGGGGTGTCCTCGCACTCGTCACGGACTGCGTCCATGTCGAGACGCCGGGATTCACCGCCTCCGAGCGCGTTGTCGAGGAAGCCTTCGACCGTATCTTCGCGCAGACCGACGGGCGGATTATCGTTGCGACCTTCGCCTCGCTGATTTCGCGCATTCAACAAGTTGTGGATGTGGCGCAGCGATACGGCCGCAAGGTCTGCCCGATTGGCCGGAGCATGGAAAACAATGTCGAGATGGCGCTCGGCATGGATTATTTGCACGATCCGCAGCGCGTGCTCGTGGATGTCAAGCGGGCATCCGAACTGCCGCCGAACCGCGTTGCATATGTCGTGACCGGCAGCCAAGGTGAGCCGATGGCCGCCCTTAGCCGCATGGCGGGCGGCGATCATCGCCAGTTGAAGATCCTGGCCGGCGACACCGTGATTATCAGCGCGACGCCGATTCCCGGCAACGAGACGAGCGTCGGGCGAATCATCAACAATCTGTTCCAGTTAGGCGCGGACGTCATCTACTCCGCTCTGACGACGGTCCACGTCTCCGGCCACGCGAGCCGCGAGGAGCTGAAACTGATGCTCAACCTCACGCGCCCCAAGTACGTGATGCCGCTCCACGGCGAGCAGCGACACCTAATCCTCTACAAGCGGCTCGCGGAAAGCATGGGTTGGGACGAGGAAGCGATTGTGCTCGCCAAGAACGGCAGCGTCGTCGGTTTTTCGGATGAGTACGCCGGGATCATCGAGACGGTGCATTCGGGGTTCATGTTGGTGGACGGTGTCGGCTCCGGCGAGGTCGGCGAGGTCGTCATCCGCGACCGGCAGATGCTGGCGCGCGACGGTATCCTGATGGTCGTCGTCTCGGTGGACAAGGAGACGGGGAAACTGATTTCCGGGCCGGACATCGTCTCGCGCGGGTTCGTTTCGCAGCGGCGCACCACCGACCTGATCGAGGGGACAAAGGAGCGCGTCCGCGACTCGCTGATCTCCACGAACGGCCACCACCCGCAGGAATGGAGCTACCTGACGCGCAAGATCAAGGATGTCGCCGGTTCGTACTTGTACGAGCAAACCCGCCGCCGCCCGATGATTATGCCGATGGTGATGGAAGTCTA
>JBBRLR010000095.1:0-18326 GCA_038231255.1 Thermomicrobiales bacterium
GAGCACCGCCCGGCCCGCCCAGAGCGCCTCCATCTCCTTCGGATTGGTCGCCGTCTCGACGCTCGTCGCCAGCTCGCGCGCCACCTGCTCGATGCGGCCGACACTGTCCGCGACGACCGCCGAGGTGCCGTCCGCCTCGACGAGGAGCATCGCCGCGCACTCGACGAGTTTGAGGTCCGGCTTGTAGATGTTGACGGCGCGAATCGCGGAGCGGTCCATGATCTCCAATGCGGCAGGGAGGATGCCGCCCCGGAAGATGCGCCGCGTCATCTCCGCCGCGTCCTCCAGGCTGTCGAAGCGCGCGACGACGAGGCCACGCGCTTCGGGCTTCGGGATGATCCGCAGGCGCAACTGCGTGATGACGCCGAGTGTCCCCTCGGACATGATGAAAAGCGGCGTCAGGTTGAGGCCGGAAACGGACTGGAGCGCCTTGGAGTTCTCCCCGCCCGTCCAGATCACCTCGCCCGTCGGCAGGACGATTTCCAGACCGAGGACGTAGTGCAAGGTCGGCCCGTACTTGACGGCGCGCATGCCGCTCGAATTATTCGCGGTCATGCCGCCGACGCTGGCAATCTTGCTGCTGCCGGGATCGGGCGGGAAGATCATGCCGTACCTGGCGAGCGCATCGTTCAGATTGGCGTGGATGACACCGGGCTGGCAAAGGACCTGGAGATTGTCGGCATCAATCTCGATAATACGGTCCATCACATTCATCGCGACAACGATGCCGCCGTAGTGTGCCACCGCGCCACCGCTATACGCCGAGGCGGAGCCGCGCGGCACGACGGGGACTGTGTAGCGGTTTGCTACCCGCATCACCGTCACGACATCTTGCGTGTCGCGCGGGAGGACAACGCAGTCGGGCCGACCGGGATGCGCCTCGGAGTTGAATGAGGCATCGTAGGTGTAGGGGAAGAGCGCCGCCGGGTGGGTCAGCACCCGCTCCGCGCCGAGCAGCCGCACGAGTTCCGCGACCGCCGCGCGCGCGTCCTCGTCGCGCCTGAGAAGAGGCGGCGGCTGCGCGTCCATCCCTGCCGTCGCGACCAGTTTTTCTTCCGTGACCGCCATGCTTCCGGCCTCCTGCCTAACCCCGATCCCTCCCGACAAGGAGGGAGTGCTGCCGCCATCCGCTCTTCCTCCCCTTCCCTTGCCAGGAAGAGGTTGGAGGGTGCCATTCTAGCATGGTGCGTGATGCCATACTCGGCCCACCGCAGGGCACGACCGAGAGGGATATGTCTACTCGTGTCTTCCATGACGATCCGGCGCTAATCGCCACAGATACAATTGCGGCGGACTAGGCGGGAGGTGCAGCATTCGCTATCGTGCGCACGCCATCGGTCGCTGGCTGCGCGCCATTCGCATGAATTGTCGCGTGCTGTACGGTGGTCGTCACAGGTGCATCGCCACATGGCGATTCTTGGTGATCGAGTGTGTTGTCACCTTTGCGCGCGATCAGTTCTTCTGGGGTGAGCGGCTGTTTCTATTGTTCGGACATTGTATGCCTCCTTCTGTGGTCGGTCTGCTCGACCAACGACGCGGTCGTCCAAGGGTAGTGCCCCCGCACCTTTCAAAGCAGAAGGCGTGCCAGTGCACTTCAGCAAGTCGAAGATTGACACAGGGGACGAAATAACCATATCAAAGAACGCGGAAACGAAAGCAGACCCGACCCCTGACACTCCGACATACTTCTTCGCTGCGGACGCTACGTCCGTACGCTATGGTCTCGCTATTCCGACGATGTATGCACCAGCTCGGCATTGGCGGAACATTACCCGTGCACCTCTTCTCCCGCGAGGATACGGCGCAGGGTGGCGAGGGCGCGGAATTGGAGCGCGCGGATTGCATCTTCCCGCTTGTCCATCGCTTGCGCGACCTCACGACCGCTCATGCCCTGGATAAAGCGCAGGACGATCACATCACGCTGGTCGCCGGTGAGAGATTGGAGCGCCTTAAGGAGATCGGCCGAGTCTATATTGAGATCGAGCGGCGCGCCGGTATCCTCGATGCTTTCGTGAACTTCGGGGATAAGGGTAACCGTCGGGCGGAGGGCGCGGTAGTGATCCACGACGCGATTATGCGCGAGGCGATACAGCCAGGCGAGAAAGGGGACGCCTTGCTCACGGTAGCGGCCCATTGCTCGCCATGCGCTTTCGAAGATCGCTTCGGTGAGGTCTTCGGAATCGGACGCGTCGCGGATACGCGCAGCGACATAGCGTGCAATCGTCGCGCGGTGTCGCTCATACAAGAGGCCGAATGCCTCGCGGCTCCCTTCGCGCGCCTGATGGATGAGTGTCGTCTCGTCCGGTTCGACACTGGCGGGGGCGGCAGACAAGAGATCGCGTGCAGCCCGGCGTGCGGCGACCGTACGCAGCAGCGTCGCCCGACTCGGCACCGCAATATGGGGAGATTCAGCCACCGCAACCGCCGTCATCGCTCTTGATACACTCCGTCAACTCCGTCCACCCGGGTGGACTTTCATATTGTATGAATCTGTACATATCGCACGTTCACCCTGGGCGTATATCACCGAGCGCGGCGCGTGACCGGCGGAGATTCGCATGGGGCGTATCGTCCGGCACGGAACAGCCATTGGCGAGGATGAACTTCCGCCCGCCCGTCTGCTCCACCGCGTCCTGCGCCTCGGCGATCACTGCCCGCTCGTCTCCCTTGGCGAGAGCGCCGAATTCGTGCAACCCGCCCATCAGGCACTTGTCGCTCTTCAGGCGCACTTCGCGCAGCGAAAGCCCTGTCAGGCGGTCGCTCCAACTGAGGACATTAACAGGGTAATCAACCGCGAGGTCCATCAGCAAATCGTGATCGCCGTGAACATGGCAAACATTGAGCCAGCCGCTCTCCGCACCGCGCAGGGCAGTGAAGTCATAGGGGCGACCGAATTCGCGATAGCCGCCATCACCGAGGCCGTCCTTCGTGATCCCTTGCAGCGCGTAGTAGACACCGTCCGCGCCGGCGGCGATAGCGGCGGCGATGTTGCGCTGCAGATTCTCCGCAATGACACCGAGCGCGTGGTGAACGGCGTCAGGATGCTCGCGCAGGTGGCGGTCGAACGTTTCGGCATCGGCGGCGAACCGGCGCACCTCGGCGACGGGATTGTAGATCGTCAGGATGATCGGCGTTTCCGCACCGAGCGCGTCGCGCAGCATGCGGATGGCGACGAGCCGCTGGTCGAACATCCCTTGATCGGGTGCCACCGGCTCGATCAGCGCCCAATCCTCCGGCTCACGCACCGCGCGACGCGGGAAGGGATAGGGGAGATCGGGCATGATCTTAACGATGTCGAGATCGAACTCCTGATCGAAGAAGCGCAAAGTCGCCTCAGCCATCCGCGCGCCGGAACCGCCGGGGCGAAAGTGATGCCAGAAACAAAGCGGCAGTCGGTCAACCGGCTGGCCACCCACCGCGGCGCGCACCCGCTCGATACGTGTCATTTCTTCCATCGGTTACCCCTTTCTCTGACAATCTTCGTCGCTGCCGCACCCGCTCTCCGAACCGCGACCCGCCGCCCTCGTGCCCTATGCGAATGATGCATGAGTCTACCACAATCTATACTGCTGAAGAACGTACACCCGGAGTGGACGAGTTGCCGTTTGTTAGCTGACAGACGATAGTCATTGCCCACCGTCCGCGAAACTGGCTGGCGCAACACGCTAACTTGCGTTCCCAGGAGGATTCTTCGTGCAGCGAAATATCTCTGCTTGTTAGACGGCTACCCAACAGTTTTGGATCACTGCATCCCCACCAACCCGGCGCTTTACGATCCGATGCGCGGGATCGGGTCCGCATTGCGCGGGGTGAAATTCACCCAGCGTTGCCGGACGGGCTGCCAGGAAGTGACATACTTCCAGAAGGGGGTTTCGCCGGGCGGCACACCGCCGACGCGTTCGTCCGGTGAACGGATGCGGTAGCGGGCGAAAAGCCAGCCGTCGTTGCCGAAGGCTTCGAGGTATTCGACGCGGAAATCCGCCTGGTCAAGCCCGAAGCGCGTCGCCCACCATTCCGCCATTCCCTCCGGCAATCGGCCACCGGGGAGCGCCGCGACATGAAAAGCGAGCGTGACGTATTGCGCGCCCGCGTCTGTGATGTGCAACGCGGCGCCGAGCGCGTCGAAGGGGAGGTGAGCGGTATCGAGCGGCGGTGCCGTGGCGTCGCGGTAGCCGTCCGCGCCGATCCGATAGATGACCATCGCCTCGATGTCGCTGATCCCCGCGATCAATCCGTGGAAGAACGGCGCGGCATCGAGGTTCGCACCATTCGGTGACGCGGCCGCGACCGCGTCCGGCACGCGCGCCGCATCGTGAACGGTGACAAAGGCGGAAGGCGTCGCGACAAGTGCCGCAGCATCGCTGTCGAGCAGCGCGGGCAACATCGCGGCAGAGCCGACTGCACGCACATACACCGCTGGTGCGCCCGCTTGTGCGACGGGCGGCATCGGTTTGTACCCAAATGGAGCGAGTGCCGCACCGATCTGCTTCGCGCGGTCGTCGCGCGCGGGCGCGGTGACGAGGCGCGCAATCGGCTGATCGTCCGGCCCATCGAGGGTGGCCTGCCACCGAAGCGTCGCCGCATCCACACCGAGCGGGGCAAGCGCCGACGCCAACGCGACCGAGCCAGGCGGGAGCAGCCACCCTTGCAGCGCGTCCAACGCCTTGAGATGTGTGTCCGCCAACCAATCGGCGACCGGCGTATCGCCGAGGCCCGCGCGCGCGCGCAGCCGCTCCCAGTCGTTGAAAGTGAATCGTCGCCAGGGCGTCGTCGCCGGTATCTGCGGCAGGAAAGCGGCGGCGTCTTCGAGATGCGTGCGGATCGGCGCGGTCGGCGCCTTCTGTTGCGCCCCGCACCCCGAAAGCAACGACGCCATGGCGAAGACGACGAATAAGCCGCGCTTGACTGCCCGCCCCCTGCGGCGCGCGGAAAACGGCAGGGCGAACTGCCCTGCCGTTTGTCGTTGGCGCTGCGTCGTCACCGCGCCGATACTCGCCGCATCACCGCTGCGGCGGGGGCGGGGGTGGCCCGCCGTATCCGCCTTGCTGCGGCGGCGGGCGATAGCCGCCGGGAGGGCCGGGAGGAGCCTGCGGCGGTTGGCCGTATCCGCCTTGCTGCGGCGGTGGGGGTGCGCCATAGCCACCTTGCGGGGGCGGAGGCGGCGGGGCGCCGTAGCCACCGGGCGGCGGCTGGCTGTACCCACCGGGAGGGGACTGCGGCGGCTGCCCGTAACCCCCTGGGGGCTGCTGGCCGCCGTAATAGGTGCTGGAGAAGGGCTGCGGGCCGCGATTCGCCGCGAGTGCGCTGCTACCGCCACCGAACGAAACCGCGTCATCGCCGGGGATGATCGCCTGCTTCATCAAGCCGCCCGCGACGATCACCAGCCCGAAAATAATCAGGAAGAAGAAGCCGATGTGCGGGCCAACCGAGATATTGAATCCGGCCGGGAACTGGCTCTTCGCATCAAAGAACGCGATCAGCGCCAGGAGCGTCAGGAGGCCACCAAGTCCGGTGTAGATCCATCCCTTGAGCGGTTTCATATCGGGCAACAGCTTCAGGCCGATCACGACGACGGTCGCGATTGTCGCGAGGATAAAGATGACCTGAACGAAGTCAATGATGTTCCGCGTCGCCTCCCAACCGTTCGCACTCACCGATCGGCCGATAATGTTGTTTGTGGCCAGCTTAACGCTCACTCGCGCATTCGGAAGATATTTCGCGAAGAAGTACAGCACCGCGCCGCCGACTGCGAGCAGATCACCGAGTCGGAGACCGGCGATCAGTTCGTTAATATCGAACGAGACGGCGCGCGGTTTGGCACCGCCGGGATATGCGGGCGGTGGCGCGCCGTAGCCGCCCTGCTGCGGTGGAGGGGCGCCATAACCACCCGGTGGCTGGCCGTAACCGGAGCCGGGTTGCGCGGGGGTTTGCGGCGGGCTGTAGCCACCCGGCCGTTGCGGCGGCTGGCCATACCCACCCTGGGGCGGCGGCGGGGGTGGTTGCCCGTAACCGCCCTGTTGCGGCGGCGGCTGGCCATAGCCACCTTGCGATGGTGGGGGTGCGCCGTAGCCGCCCTGCGACGGCGGCGAGGGCTGACCATACCCATCGGGGCGTTGCGGCGGCTGGCCATAGCCGCCCTGGTCCGGGGGCGGGGGTGCGCCATACCCACCCTGACCGCCAGGGGGCTGACCGTAGCCGCCGGGTTGTCCGCCGGGTGATCCGCCGGGCGGTCCTCCGAGCCGGGTTCGCTCGTCATCGCTCATTGTCGGTGCCTCCCTTGATCGCGCCTTCGCGCCGCCCCTCCACACCGCGTGCCGCTCGCTTGCGACGATTCGCGCTTCATTTCTCAATCGGTGGCATCCGGGATGTTTCCACCGCAAAGGAAAGGAAGCGCGGCCAACCATGCACAACGAGCGTACGGACGAAAACAGTGTACGCGCCGCCCTATCGCGCGTCAAACGGCGGGGAAGTTCGGTGTTCAGTGTTCGGTGTTCGAAGAACACACGGTTTTTCTCCGAACGTCGGACTCCGAACACCGAACTTCCCCCGCTCGTGGTATCCTTCCTGCATGAAAAGCGGTATGCGTTCGATCAAAGGTGCGGTAACTAGTCAAACGGCGAAGAATGCGCTCGTCGGCACGGGATTGTTCGGTGCGGGCGAGATTGGCGCGGCGTGTGCGCTCGGGTGCTTGCTTATTTGGCTCGTGCTCGCAACCGTGATCGTGCTCCTTTGGGCGCTCGTCGCCCTGCTCGCGTCATTCCTGTGAACGACGAGCGGGGCTGGCGCGGTTTCGCGCTCGCCACGATGCTCGTTTTCTTCTTCGGGTTGCTGATCTTCGCTGCCGTCTTCGATGCCTTCCTGAGCCGGTTCATGCCGGTCTTCCTCGGATTGCTCTGCGTCGCGCTGCTCGGCTACGCGCTTGTAGCGTTAATCCTGCGTACGATTTTTCGCGTCCGGCGCGCATCACACCCCGACGAAACCGATCCCGACCATCCGCGCTGAGGATGTTCCGGCTTTCGCTCGGCCGCGCAATCCGCTACGATACGCCGCACGGTACCCGCGAGTTTGAAGCAAAGGAGGCACGCGATGCAGGACAGCACCCTAAACGCACCGGGAGGGGCGGGGAACGAGGTGATGGGGCCGGTGATTACGGAGTTGCACGACGCGCCGGATGCCTTCGCGATACTCTTCGCGCCGGAAAGCGAAGAAACGCTGCATCACCGCCCGGCTGAAGGGGAATGGTCAGCCGTCGAGATCGTCTGCCACATCGCCGACCTCGATGCCTTCAATCGGACGCAGCGGTTCAACGCGATTCTGATGGAAGACAATCCCACATTGCCCGCCTATGAGCCGGACGCGCGCGTCGCGGAGGCGAACTACCAGGCGCTCACCAGCACCGACGCGCTCGAATTCATGAAGCGCGAGCGCGATCTGATCACCGCGCTTCTGGAGGGTCTGCGGCCGCACGAACTCGCTCGCACCGGTATCCATCCCCGATACGGCGAGCGTACGCTGCAACAATCGGCCGACATGCGCAACCATGACCGCACGCATCTCGATCAGGCCGCTGCGGCCATCGCCTCCGCAAAACAATGAGCAATGAGCAATGAGGCCGGGCATTCCTACTTATTGCTCATTGCTCATTGCCCGCTTGAGCCAGTACGCGGTGTTCGCAAGCATCGGGGTGAGGTGCGAGAAGCAGCAATGACTGGCGCGCGGATACCAGTGGAGCGTACGCGACGGGGTGGCGGCGTCGTAGAGACGGCGAGATTCGGTGGGCGGCACAACGCGATCCTTGCCCGCCCCGACGACGAGAAGCGGCATGTGCAGGCGCGGCGCGGCGCGGGCGAGGCCCATCGCCGCGCAGATGTAGGGCTGACAATCCATCGGAAAACCCGTCACATGGACGACTTCCCACTGCGTTAGCGGGGGCATCCGCGCGATGTATTCGGCCGGCTCGAAGGGGGTCGTGATCGTTACGACGGCTGCGAGATCGGGAGTTTCCGCGCCGAGATGGACCGCCAGCATCCCCCCCAAACTGACGCCGACCAGCGCGATCCGGCCGTCCAGCGCCGGTCGCGCCGCCACGAGCCGACGCAGATCTTCGAGTAACGCACCCTGATTCGGCGTGAAGCGCGTGGACTCCCATGTTTCACCCGTGCCGGGATTGTCGAGGGCGAGCGTCGCCATGCCCGCCGCGAGGAATGGCGCGCGCCAGCCATCCAACTCCTCCTTGACGGTGCTGCCGCCATTGAAAAACAGGACGAGCGGTACGGGTTGGGCAGGCGATGCGCCCGGTGGAAGGGCGAGATACCCGGGCACGCGCGTCCCGCGAAAGATCAATTCAATCCGCTCGCTCGGCGGATCGCGGAGCGGCGCGACGAGCCGATAGAGCGCGGCGGCACGGTGGGCGAGGGCACGCTTCCGCTCCACCGGCTCGGTAACGAGCAATTGCGCCGCGTGGACGGCGAGCGCGGCCGCATGCAACGCATCCCGCCGGGCGACGGGATCGTTCGCCGCATCCGCCACATGCAGATATTCTTCCGCGCGATCCGACCACACCTCGGGCCACGCATCCCACGAGCGAATGCGCGCAAGGACCGCCGCCCCGTCCGCGCGCGGCAAGCCGACGGGCGCCAGCCGGTCGAGGACGCCACTCGCCAGCCATGAAGCGCCGACCCGGCGGAATGCGCAATCAATGAAATCCGGGGAAATCAGCCGGTTGCCGATCGAGACGGCGAGGGGGAGGCGGCGCATCATCGGCGCCGATTGCACTTCTTCCATCCCCGCAGCATACCGCACCGCCCCCGTTCACGGGAGGCCCGTCATCGGGTACGATAGGGGAGAGAAGTGTCCGTACATAGCGGAGTAGCCAGTAGTCAGTAGTCAGTAGTCAGTTGGAACTTAACCCAGTCTAACTACTGGCTACTGGCTACTGATTTCTACGAGGTAGCGATGCGACAGCGGGTCTTGTGCTGGATGATTGTCGGGTTCGTGCTGCTCGTCGGCATGATCGGCGCGTTTGGAGCGACATATCGCATCTCAGCGGCAGTGTTCGCCGATCCCGCGTTCACGCGGACGTGGGTGCGGACGGATGGGCCGGTGAGAGGCGGGGCGGTGGCACGGACGTGGATCTGGGGTCCGGAACCGCGCACGAGCGCGCTCGCCGAGCCGTACCGCGAGTCGCCGGGCGGCACGCGACTCGTCCAGTACTTTGATAAGAGCCGGATGGAACTGACCAACCCGAAAGGGAACCCGGCGGACCCGTTCTATGTCACGAACGGCCTGCTGGCAACGGAAATGCTGACCGGCAATGTCCAGCTCGGCGATGCTTTCTTCGAGGCGCACACTCCGGCGGCGGTCACCGTCGCGGGCGATCTCGACGACCTGACCGGCCCGACCTACGCCGCCTTCAGCCCGCTCCGCAATGCCCCCGCACTCACCACCGGGACGCCGATCACCGCCATCGTTAACCGGGACGGGCAGGTCACCGGGGACCCCGCGCGGGCGGGGAAGGCAACGGCGCAGCAGTATGTGCTCGAAACGAGACACACGGTGGCCGATGTGTTCTGGAACTTCATGACGAGCGGCGGCATCGTGGACGGCGGCGCGACCGAACCGCTCTTCCGCTCGCCCTTCTATGCGACCGGCTTCCCTGTCACGGAGGCATATTGGAGCGTCGTGCATGTCGGCGGACAGGAACAGGCCGTGCTGATCCAGGTCTTCGAGCGGCGCACCCTCACTTTTACGCCCGGCAACCCCCCCGGCTTCGCGGTCGAGGCAGGCAATGTCGGCCTCCAGTACCGCGCCTGGCGCGCTTTTCTCGCCAGCCCCCCGACGCCGACAGCCCGGCCAACGCCGCCGCCGCCATCGACCGCGACGCCCGCGCCATCGGCCACGCCCGTCGCCGCGACGCCTGCACCCCCCGCCGAAACACCGACGCTCGCCGCCTTGATCGTCGAGGTCGCCTACGACGGCGATGCCGCGAGCAACGACCCGAACGACGAGACAGTCGTAATCGTCAACGGATCGTCCACCGCCCTCGATATGACGGGCTGGACACTGCGCGACACGCGCGGCCATGTCTACACCTTCGGCCCGTTCACTCTGCCGCCCGATGGCGAGTTGACCCTCGCGACGGGGAAGGGGACAGACAGCCCAACGAAACGCTACTGGGGCCAATCCGGCGGCATCCTCGACAATACCGGCCCGGAAACGATCAGTCTGCGGGACGCTTCGGGTATGCTGATTGATGCCTATCCGTATCCATAGCGCGTTGTTCACAACCCGAGGCCGTGCTACGCCCCCAGAGTGCCGCCAGCCGCCACACGACAACATGACATAATACTGCCTCCGAGACACTAATAGATGAGTATCACTCACTCATACCATGTACGTTCTGTGCCTGCTGTGCAAGGCAGCGACGGTGACTCATTGTCGGTCAATCGCGGTGGAACGTCGTTGCAGAGCGTCCCAATCGGCTAAATGATGCATACGAATAGTACACAAATCGTCCCCGCTAGCGCATCAGGATACCAGAGTTGTCAAGTGGCGAAATGGACGCTAGACTGTGTGTACGGGCACTCTGCGTCTGCATACCAATCCCGCCCGGATTGTATCAGTCGAAGTGTGACGGTTCGGCACAAGCTCGTCAGACAAAGTTGATTGCGGCAAAGTGTTTCACGGAAGGACAGGGGAGATGGTCGAGCGGGAGCGGCAGGATGATGATGGGGGCAACCTGATCCGGATCGAGCCACGGCAACGGTCGCTCTTCGGCGAGCCGACGCCGTTGCCCGTTGCCGCCAATCAGCCGGCTCCGCTTCGCCGTTTCTACATGACCGCCGACCTCCGCGTCGCGACCAATGTGCCGCGCACGGCGATGGACTTCTACCTGCGTGCGGGTGTCATCCTGCCGACGGCCCGCACGGAGAGCGGCTATCTGCTCTTCGACGATAACGAACTCGCGCTCCTGCGGCAGGTGATCGAGTGGCGCGCGCGCGGCATCGGCCTCAAGGCGATCAAGGCGCGGCTGAACCGGTGAGGGGAGGGTTAATGGCGTGACGTACTATAAGTTCTTCGGGCTGGAGCGCGAGCCATTCGGCACGACGCCGGACCCGCAGATGTTCTACAAGACGCTCGGCCACGAGGATTGCTACGAGCGGCTGAAGCTGGCGATCCAGTTGCAGCGCGGATTGGCGATCATCCTCGGCGACATCGGCTACGGCAAGACGACGATCAAGATCGCCCTGCTCACCGAGTTGCAGCGCGAACCGGACTTCGAGATCGCCATTATCAACAACCCGCGCGATTGCCGCACGGATGTGCAGTTCCTGCGCGGCGTGCTGACGCAGTTCGGCCTCCGCCCGGACGGCCGCAGTGGTTTGGAGTACACGAACCAGTTTCTTCAATTCCTCGAAACGATGCACGTCCAGGGGCAGCGCGTGCTGCTCGTCATTGACGAGGGGCAGAACCTTTCCGGCACGCAATTGGAGATTCTGCGCACGTTCCTCTCGTTCGAGACCCCGACGGCCAAACTGATCAATGTCGTGATCTTCGCCCAGAACGAGTTGGAGGACAAAATCGTCCGCAAGCGGAATCTCGCCCAGCGCGTCGGCATGGATCACAAACTGAACCCGCTCAACCGGCGCGACACGGCCGGCATGATCGCGCACCGCCTGACGGTCGCCGGCCTGCCGCACGGCCAGACGATCTTTGACGAGGAGGCGGTGGATGTCATCCACGAGGCGTCGCGCGGCATTCCACGCGCGATCACGAATTTCTGCGCCGATTGCCTCGTCGAGGCGGTCTTCCTTGGTCATCGCGCCGTCAATGCGGAACTGGCGGCGGCCGTGATCGAGACGCGCGTCTTCAAGGGAGTGGCCTGAGCGATGGCGAGCGGGCAACAGCGGCAGACGAGCGAGCGGCGCTTCCGCGCGGTGGATGTCCTCACTGGGACGATTGACCGCACCGAAGCGCCCCGGCGCACGCGCAAGCAGATCAGCGCGTATCTCTACCCGGAGCAAGTGCGCGCCCTCGGCGAACTCCATGCGCGGCTGAACAGCGCGCCGGATGGCCGCGTCGAGAAAAGCGAGATCGTCGGCCTCGCCCTCGACCTCCTCGCCGCATTCGCCGCCGCCGCCGAGCGGGACGGCGTCGCACTGACGACGCTCGACGCGATGCGCGGCTATGCCGAAACGATTATCGGGGGAAACAAATGAAAGTAGCCAGGTACGCAAGTACCCAGGTACTTGTCGCTTCGGGTTCCGCATGCGGTATTCGGTGTGTCGCTCGTGGGAAGGAGACGGGGATGCATCGGCAGGGGATCGGCAATGGGATTCGCGGCCCGACAAGGCCGGACAAAGCGAACGACCGCGCGGGCAACGCGGCCGTTCGTGAAACTGACCGGAGTGGAAGTGGGACCAACCAACCCAGCCGGGTGTCCAGATACGTACGTCTGGCTCCGGCTACCAGTGTAGACGGCAGGGGAAGCGGCGTCAAGGTCGGCAGCGACGATAGCGCGCGTACCATCATGCACGGATATTCGCTGCGGCGAAGCATGGTGGCGCGCACCCGTCATCCGGTTGACCGAACGAATGGGCAATGTATCGGCGTGGCGGGCAACCGTGCCGGTGTTTACGTGCGTCCGATTCACGGCGTTTCTCTGATACACAGAAAGTGGGACAGCGTCCAATGAACGATGAGCGACAGGGGCCACAGATCCCCGCCGACGCACCCGAAGACGATCCGGGCGCGGGCGTTTCCTCGGATTCCGCCGGAGCGGGCGGGATGGCCAATACGATGCCCCCGGCGCTCCCCGGCTCGGCCGCGCCACATGCACCCCCTCCGCCCGCACCGACCGCGATCGGCGCGCGCATCGGCATCCCGGCCGGAATGGGTGGTGTCCGTGGCGTCGTGCCGCCCGGTGGCACGACAGCGGATGGTGCGGTCGCGGCGGCCGGACAAGATGTCCGCCATCGGGGCTGGTACTGGCACTGGAACACGCTGATCACCCAGTACGCACCCCTGCTCGGACTCAAGGGCGTTGGCCTGCTCAACTCCTACACCGTCTGGACGGATCGGCGCGAAGGATCGCCACACCAGGGATACGCCTTTCCGACGCAGGACGCCGAAGGGAAATTCTACGGCGAGGGGCGCGAGGAACTGATTACACTCAACAAAATCCTCGTCGCCCTCGACCTGATCGAGATCCATAAGGAGATGGTGCTCCGCCAGGACGACCGCAATCGGCGTTGGCGCGTGCCGCACAACTTCTACCGCGTCAAGGACCCGCGCGACGGCCTTGTCCTCAATCTGCCCGCTGTCGTCCGCGTCCTTGAACTGGCGAACCGGGACAAGAATGTCTTCCGCCACGTCCGTCACATCTTCGGAGCGCAGTACGCCCCGATTGATCGGACGAGCATCTGGCATTATCTCCTGCCGGAACTGCGGCAGCTGCCGCTGTGGGAACAACTCGCCGAGCGCGCCGAGCGCGAGCGCCGTGGTGGCAAGAAGCTGCTCGCGCTCGTACCGCCAGAGGCAACAGTAACCAATGACATCCTAGAGCCAACCTCTGCACAAGATAATGACATTGCTGCCGTAACCACCGACGGAATCACTAACTTAGCGTCCTCGATAACCGACAAAGGTACCGCTGAAGACACTGGTTCTGCCCTTCGAACGGACGGTGTCGCTCGTGTGGACGCCGACAGCATCCTGGAAAGTCTGAATGTCTCCCCTAGCGACCCCGAAGACTATTCGATGCTCGACGAAGGTAAGACGTTCATCGAACCTGCTCGGTCATCCTTCGTCGCACCGGTGGACAGTATATATAACCAAGAGGGAGTGAGTGAAGAAGAAACGAGAACAAGTACAAGGAATACAAGTACGCGCGAATCAGTGTCATCAATTTTTGAGGCTTTGGCAGAACGGGAGGAACGGGAACGGATAGATGCACTCATCCCTGATACCGTCGTGCCGCCGTGGGTTGCAGGGGATAAGGCGCGTTCATTCCTGCCTGAGCAGCCACTTCCGCCGGTGCCCGATCTGCCCGAAGATGGCGCGGTTATCGTCCGTGCCCTCGATGTAACCGAGCCGCCGACCGGTGCCTACGCACAGCAGACCGCAACAATCACCGACATCGAGGCGGCACTAACGATGACCAATGGCCGTCCGCCGAGTGATATGGAGATGTCCCTCCTCGTGCAAGTCGCGAGAGAGTGCGACGCCGCAGCACAGTCGCAAGGATACGGGCCGGGGACGGGCCTCGGTTGGGTGCTCGCCGCGATCTGGGAAGCTGTGAATAGTGGCAGCACGCGCGGCGGATTCATCGCCCCCAAGCTCGTTGCGGCAATCTGTGACCGCTGGGTCGCGGAGGGTTTCGGATCGGACAACCGCGCCAACCCGAATGCGCCCCCCACCGTCCACATGTCGCCCCCGATCTGGCCGATGCCGACGATGAGTGGGGAACCACCGATCACCGCTCCCCCTGTTGGGATCACCGATTCCGCGCCGCTGCCGATCCTGCCGGAGATCGGTTACACGTCCGCCCCGCCTGCCACGACGGCCAACACAATGGCGACCGAGGCCGAAGCGCGTCGCCTATGGGAGCAAGTGATGCGGCGGCTCGAAGGCGTGTTGCACCCCGACGCCCTCGAGCGCTGGTTCATCGGCGCGCGGGTGACGACCATCGAGCACGACCGCGTGATCGTCATCGTGCCCGGCGCAGATACCGCCCTGAAACTTGCCTCGTATCGCGGACTCATCAGCCGCCGGATGAGCGAAGCGCTTGGCCACACGGTGGATGTCGTCTTCCAGGCGACGCGCCTTTCCACACCGCCTGCGCCGCCCGTATCATCCGCGCACCCGGTACAACAGTCCACCCAGGTATACTCTCCGCCTGTCAGTGAAACCGGGACACCGTGGTCGTGGCCCGCCCCGTCCGCGTCTGGATCGTTCCCGACGGTCCCGGTCGCGAACACGCCTGCCCCGCCGATAGAGAAGCCGGAACCTCCGCGTGCCGAGCGTCCCGATGCGCCGTCGCGACCCGTGGAACGGGCCGAAACGCCCGATAGATCGCAATCGGCGTCGGTGCCGCTCTCCGCGACGGGGCCGACCTCTCGGCAAGTTTGGGCGATGGCGCTCCAGGATTTGCAGGGCCGGATGAGCGGCGCGACTTTCGCGGTCTGGGTCCGTCCCGCCGAATTGCTCACGATAGACGCGGACGGCACGGTGGTGATCGGGGCGCGCAACCGCGTGCAGCGCGAGCGGTTGGAACGCCAGCATCTCGCCGACCTGACCATCGTTCTTGGCAAAATCCTCGACCGCCCGGTCGGCGTGCGCGTCGTCATGATCGGCGAAGCGGACGGGCGCGAGGCGGAGGAGCAGCGCGGGGCATGATGCGAAGTAGGATAGATCGGCGCGCCCTATCCGCTCGATTGGTCAGTCGGCGTCGGCATCTTTGTCAATTGGCAGATCGGGGCGGCGGGAATAGTCACCGAAGGAGCCGACGTAGTGCCGGACATCATTGAATCCCGCGCTCTTCAAGGCGGCGTATGAATGTGCCGCTCGGCCACCGCCCTGGCAATAGGTGATCACTTCCTTGTCGGGCGTCACGCCCTTCGCCGCCAGCAGCGCGCGGATCTCGTCGGGCGATTTGTATGACCCGTCGGCATTGGCGAGTTCGGTCCATTCGATCCAGACTGAGCCGGGGATGCGACCGAGGCGGGGATTGACGCCCGCATAGCGTCCCTGCGCGCTGCCCGTATGCTCCCCTTCGGAGCGGACGTCGAGCAGCACGACGGCAGGGTTGTCGCTCGCCGCCGCCGCCTCGTCCGCTGTGGCGAAGGTTGCCTCGTTCCAGTGTGGGGTAAACGCGACCCGCTGGCGCGCGTTGTCCTGTTCCTGCGAGACCGGGCGACCTTCCGCCAGCCATTGTTGCAGCCCACCTCCGAGCAGCGCCGCGTTCTCGTACCCGGCGAAATGGGCCGTCCACAGGCCGCGCGCGTCGGTCGTTTCATTCTTCATCGCATAAAATACGACCGTTTCATCGCCGGTGATGCCGAGATTTGTCATGTATTCCACGACATACGCCCGGAACTGCGCGTCGCCTGCCGGGGTGGAGACCGCCTGCGCCCCATAGGGATACGCCGAAACCGCGCCGGGGATGTGCCCCTGCGCATACTCCTGCGCTGTCCGCGTGTCCACCGCGATCGCGCTCCCATCCGCCCGATGTGCGGCCAACCATGCGCTATCTACGAACTGCATCCGTACCTCCTGTGTACTGGTCAGTAGCCAGCAGCCAATAATCAGTAGTCAGAAAACCGACAGCGATGGCGCAAGTATTTGCCTATGCACGGGAGAGCTATCTGCTCGTTCCCACCTGGCTACCGACTACTGGCTACATCCCCAACAACGCTGCCACAACCTCCGGCATCCGGTTGAAGAACGCGCCATTCGTGACGACGCGCGATGCGCCTGCCGCTGTCGCCGCCGCGCGCCCCGTCGTGTCCACATGCGGGCCGAAGGCAAGGAGCGGCGTTGTTGCGAGCGATGGCTCCGCCCGCAGTGCCCGGATCGCGCCCTCCCACGCTTCGAACGGTGCACCGAAATTGACAACGATCACGTCCGGCCCCCATTCCCGCGCGACTGCCGCTGTGTCCACTGCAACCGGCGCGACACGCACATCATAGCCGCTCGCACGCAGTATCCCCTCGATCCGAGAGGCGAACATCAGATCGTCCACGAGGGCGAGAAGTTTCTTCGGCTGCGTCCTTACGTGCGTCATATCTCTCCCTCCCCATCCCTGTCTCGTCCCCGCACGAGTGTATCACGGTGGTGTTGGAGCGCATCGGCGAACCAGATCTCCCGAGTTCAGGCCGATAGCGGAAATCGCTCACCGATTCCTCTTTACTCTCCTTGCTTCTTGAGTACAATCCGTTCAGACTCAATCAGCCGTAATAGGTTAATGCGGATTGGGTTCCACGGGGGCGCACCGACGATCGGTGCGCAAGGAAACAGGAGGGGACGTATGCAGGCCATTGGACAGGTCCGACGGTATCATCGCGCGCTTTGGGGAACGTTGCTCGCGTTCCTGATCGCGGGGCTGCTCAGCATCCATCTCGCGACGGCGGTTTCCGCCGATGTTTCGGTCAACATCATGAACTTCAAGTTCGACCCGACGCCGCTCACGATCCCGGTCGGGACGACGGTCGTCTGGACGAATCAGGACACCGCGCCGCACAGCGCGACGAGTGATCCCGGCAGCGCGTTCACTTTCGATACCGGCATCATGCAAAAAGGCCAGTCCGGGAAGATCACCTTCAGCACGCCCGGGACTTTCACCTACTTCTGCACGGTTCACCCGAACATGCATGCCTCGGTCGTCGTAACCGCTGCCGGAGCAGCGCCGGCTTCGGCCGCCGCACCCGCCGCGCCATCAATCGCCGCACCATCCGTTGCCGCGCCGTCGGCTGTTGCGCCGTCGGTCGCGGCGCCGCCGGCCGGTAATCCACCTGCGGTGACCGGCCCCGTTGGTTCCGGTACCGGCAACTCCAGCGGCCCGAGCGGCAGCGCCGGTAGCAGTGCGCCGACGACCTCGACGACCGGTCCGTCTACTGGCCTGCCCGCCTACTTCGTCCGCCGCCTCGGCGACGGATAATCCTTAGCCGAGGAAGACAGACAAAAAAGGGGGGTGTGGCACGATGCCACACCCCCCTTTTGACAGTACGACGGGCTGCGACCAACGGTAAAGACACACGATGATGGAGGCTCATTCGCCTGCTGATCCTTCTCGCGGCAGGTGAAAGCCAGCCGCTACCCGTTGATCTCCCTGGCTCAGTAGATACGAAATCGCTCTGCATGTGCCTAACCATTGTCGGATATTCCGCCGATGGATCGCGTCCTCTTCCGATTTTGGGGCGAACCATCGTCCATAAATAAGACGATGTATCGTCTCTTCATGGAGTGCATGTGGTCATATCCCAGCCGCTGACACCCCTATTGACGCGTCAGTCTTCGTCCCCAATCGGCGAGATAGCAACGATCTCTTCCGTAAAGGTGACGAAGTTCGCGAGCGCACTCTCCATCATCGCGGCGCCGTATTCGAGCGAGGCGTTCGCGGGCGCGTCGCCGAGGCAGCCGTTGCGCGTGTACTCGTCGAAGCGGAAGGGGACGGTGACATTATACCGCTGCATCTGATTGCGGAAACCGTAGGTCAGGTCGGTCATCTCCCCGGCGGCAAGCGCATCCTGCTTGACGATCCGGGGCGCGAGGTACATCGCCGCCGACACCTCCATCTCGCAGGCATGCCCGGTGATCCCCGTGATGCC
>JBBRLR010000096.1:0-18045 GCA_038231255.1 Thermomicrobiales bacterium
GTTTCCACATTCGTCACCCAGTCGCGGATCGCCTCGTTCAGCGCGTCCTTCAGCGTGCGCGACCCGCTCGCGACGGGCACGACCGACGCGCCGAGCAATTTCATGCGGAAGACATTGAGCGATTGCCGCGCGATGTCCACCTCGCCCATATAGACGACGCAATCGAGGTTGAGCATTGCGCAGACGGTCGCGGTGGCGACGCCGTGCTGCCCCGCGCCGGTTTCGGCGATCACGCGCGGCTTGCCCATCCGCTTGGCGAGCAGCCCCTGCCCGAGCGCGTTGTTGATCTTGTGCGCGCCGGTATGCGCCAAATCTTCCCGTTTCAGCCAGATTTGCGCGCCGCCGAGCCGCTCGGAAAGCGCCTTCGCGTGGTAGGTCGGCGTCGGCCTGCCGACGTAATGTCGCCGCAAATCGCCCATCTCGTGGAGAAACGCGGGGTCGTTCCGTGCCGCTTGATACGCGGCCTCCAACTCGTCGAGCGCGGGCATCAGGGTTTCGGGCGCATATTGCCCACCGAAACGACCGTATCGCCCTCGCGCATCCGGGAATTCGGTGGGCGGTGGCAGCGTATCGAGGTACGCGTCGGCGGTTTCGGGTCGGGTCTGGACCATGCGTGTTGCCTTCCTCGTGGTAGGTCTGTCCGGGCGCATCCGCGCGTTCGCTAGTCTATCACAGCGGGAAATCGCTCGTGCATCGCGTACGTCCTTCGCAGTTCCTATGAAGACAAGATGCGAATAGGTATTTGTACGGATGTTCAAACGTTCGCGCTCCACTAGGCTGTATCTGCGCGCATCGAATGATTTTCGGCCGAAGGCTCCTGAAAGGAGATCGCTATGTCGAACACTCCCGTCCCGCCCAAAAAGAGCACGAGCGCAGCGGTCAGCCCGCGCACCGCGCGCGGCGCGACTTCGCATTCCCCGAGCAAGCGATTTGGCAATGCGACGCACCGCCCCGGCACTGTCGAGGCCGCGCCGCAGAAGACCACAGCCGTAGCGACCGGTGCCAAGGCGAATCGCCTGTCTCCGGGAAAGCGAGCGGTCACGACGTAGCCGCCGCGCCCGGAAACGGTGCGAAAGGCGACACAGCACGCATGAAAGGAGCGTCGGATGCTTCGATTCACCAATCACTACCCCTCAACGACCTGGGTGACGATTATCTGGTACAGCCCCGATTGCCCGGACGGCAGCCAGTGGGAAAAAGAAGGCTGGTGGGGGATGGCGCCGGGGGAAAGCAAGATCGTCTTCGGCAACGACCTCGACGAGGTCAATCGCTACTATTATTTCCATGCCGAGGCGGACGACGGGGCATTCTGGGCTGGCCCGGTCGTCGAGCCTGTCACGGACGCGGCGTTCGATTGGTGCCTGGATACGAGCAGCACCGCCGCCCGCGATGTCGGCTTCCGCGAACTCGACATCGGGGGCAACGACGACTACACCGTGACGCTCATCCCCTGAGCGGCGGGGTGGTGGATGGGCGACCGTCCACCACCCCGCCCTGCATCACCGTCCCTCCGGGCGGCGACCGCGACGGAAAGGAGGTGGCGCATCACGCATCCTTCACCGTTTGCCACGATTGATCTTTAGGAAAGGACCCGAAAAATGGCATCGAAAGCAGGGGCACGAACCGCAACGAAAATCGCGACGACCGAGCGAATCGCGCGCGGTGGCGTCAGCACGGTTCCCCACGCCCCGGCGACGCGCGGCACGGAAACGATCGTGCAGCCGACTGGCGCGACGAATACATCGGCGGCATTCCCCAACTTCGTCTACCACGGTGGCCCGGTCGTCTCGTGTCCGCTCGTTTCGACCAGTTTCTGGGGGGCTCTCTGGCTCGACGATCCGGCGCATATCGCGCGGGCCGGGCGACTCAGCCAGTTCCATCAGGACCTGATCCGCAGCAACTTCATGAATGTAATGAGCCAGTATGGCGCGGGGTTCGGCGCAGGATCGGGCGCGTTCGTCCGCGCCTCGTTCCTCCACAACGTCCCGAACACGCTCACGGAAGCGATCATCCACAGCACGATTCAGGCGTGCATCAATGCGGGCGCGATCGCGGAACCGACGGTGAACAGCGTGCTGATGATCTTCCTGGACGAGAACATGGGCGTCAACGATCCGGGGGCGGGACTTGTCCTCTGCGAACCGACAAACGACGATGCGTTCGGCTATCACAGTTTCTTCACCACGACTGCCGGCCACCCGTTCTACTACGCCATCATCCCCGCCCTCAACGACACCTGCCTCACCGAGTCGTGCGCGAGCGACGCGGGCTGCTCGCTGCATCTCTCGGAAACGCAGGAGCAGCGGGTCACGCAGGTGGCCTGCCACGAGTTCGGCGAGATGATCACCGATCCGCAACTCAACGCCTGGTACGATTCCGGCAGCGGCGCGGAAAACGGCGACATCTGCAACGGCGAGCCGGACTCGATCACCGTCGGGCCGAATACCTGGAACATCCAGCGGTTCTACAGCAAGTACGACGACGTACAAAGCAACGGCGCGACCTTCTGCGTCAGCCAAGCGGCGAGTCCGGAGCCGCGCCTCAGCCCCGGCCCGGCGGCCCACCCGGCAGTAATTGCCCGAGCAAACGAGATGGCGGGATTCGAGCGCCTGCTCCCGCTCCCGCCCGTCCGCTTCGATGCCAAGACCAATGCGGTTTCGGTGGACGAGCAGGCGACGCGCGACTACGCGAAGAAGGTCTTTTATCCGCTCCGCCACGAGCATGTCGTGTCGGACTTGCCGACGTTCCTGCACCAGGTCGCCGACGTCCTCGCCAAGAAGTAAGGGGGGGTAGGGGCTACCCGACTTAGAGATGATGCAAACTGCTGAGGAGCGATGTCTACCCGGATGCAAGCGCATCCGGGTAGACATTTATCACACCGCGTCGAGGTAGCGCACCTCGTACCGTTGCGCGGCGGCGTGATAGGCGATCTGATGGGTGAACACGCCGCCGCGCAACGCGAATGTTCCCCGGCGCGCGTCGCCATTCGCGGCATAGGAATAGTCGCCGATCACGAACCCACCGCCGTACCACTGCGCGACGAACGATTCGGCGGCGAGCCGGAGCGACGATGTCGGCAGCCCCGGACGAAACCAGATCGGCGTCTCCGAGCGAACATCGCGCCGGGCGCGCCCGCCTGAGGTAGGATCGCCGTTGCCCGCATCAAAACGTTCCTGGATTACCCCGTCATTCATCGCTCACATCGCTCCTGTGCGCGCATCATTGCGCAGCGTCTCCGCCTCGTCACCAAAGACGAAGTCATCCCGCTTAACGCGCCACGCAGCAGTACGTGACGCCGGTGTACACAGAGATAACTGTGGCCTCGGTGAAATCGCTCGTCCGTGGGTCAATCGCCCGATGGTGGCAGGCCCGCCCGCCGCAGCCAACCTGCCGTCCAGCGACGAAGAGGATCGAGGTCGGTGGATTGGAGGGCGATACCCGGTCGCCCAATCTTCCGTGCCTGATCGCGCAGCGTCACGTCGCCCGCCCAGGCATAGAACGGGGCCATCTCCCCAAGCGATCCGCGCCCCCGGTGATAGCCATGCCACCACGCGCGCAGGAAGCCACGGATCAGCGCCTCCTCGTGTGGACGTAGCGGCGGGCGGATGAACTGCATCAGGACAATCGTGCGGGCCAGATCGGCGCGCGGATCGCCGGGCAAGCCATTCGGCCAATCGAGCACGCCGGTGACGCGCCCGCCGTCCGTCATCACATTGAGCGGGTGGTAATCGAAATGACAGAGGACCAACGGGTGATGCGCGACGACCATGAGCCGATCCCGGAGCGGCGCAGCCAAAGGGCCACCCCAGTTCAGCCATTGATCGGGCACGTACGGCGGCGTTTCCGGGAGCGGGATCGCGTGCAATCGCGCCTGCATCCGCCCAAACATCACACCCAGCGACCAGGCGCGTAGCGGCTTCTCCTGCAGGGCGGCGAGGAGCGTTTGACCCGGACACCACGCAAGCAGCAGCGCGGGCCGTCCATGCCACGATCCTTCCGCAAATAGCGTCGGGACGGGGATGCCACCCGCCTCCGCCGCGCGCATCGTCGCCACTTCGCGGGTGCATTTGCGCGCCTCATCGAACGTAAAGACACGGAGCGCGTACGGTCCGCTCGCACAATCCACGCGCCAGATCGCCGTATCCTGCCCGCCGGTAACGCGCGTCGCCGCCGTCGCGTCCGTGACGCCGAGCGCCGCGAGGATGGCGAAGGGATCAAGACGCTCACGTTCCATCCGTGAATAACCTTTCCAGAACGTACGCAGTTCGCGGCGAATTCCCGGTGGTAGTGGTAGCAGGCTTTCCAGCCTGCCTTTCAGGGCAGGGAAGCAAGCTGGAAATCTGCCCAGAGGGTACTCGTACCACCGTTGATGATTCAGCCGACTAGCGGCACGATTTCCCGCGCCATCGGGCCGCGCAGGCGCGCGTCGCCCGCCCGCCGCGTGATCCGCCGCGCGTCGAGGTATTCCATCATCGCCTGCGCGTACTTGCGACTCGTGCCGACCGCATCGCGGAATTGCGCGAGCGTGACGCTCCCATGCGCGTCAATCAAGGCGAGGGTTTGCGCCACCATCCGGTCGTAGGCGTCGCGCGCGAAAACGATCCCCTCCGCTACGCGAACGATGCTGCCCTCGTCTGCTAACACTGTCAGCGTTTCCGGGCCGACACCGAGCGTCGCGGGGTCGGGCGGCGCGTACGGCTCCTTCGCGAGCGCGGCGAGCAATGCATCGGCAGCAGCGCGCTGGGCGGGAGGCAAGGCCACGGCATGTTCCGGCATGTGGAGGATCGGCGCACCACTCCCCGCTTCCGCGACGATGCTCCCCTTACGGTGCAGATGGGCGACGAACTCGTCGAAGAGGCGGGGCGCGAGGCCGAGGCGCGATTTCGCCTCCTCGCGCGGCATGCCGCGCTTCAGTGGGTTTGCCATATGAAAGTTCGCGAGCAGCAGTGTCATCCGCGATTCCATCGCGCTCGCGCCGCTTTCCAGCAACAGAAAAGCGTTCGGCGGCAGGGCATCCACTCCCGGTTGCAGTAGGAGCAGTTCGCCCCCGCCGATCAGCCCCGCGAGGATCGGATAGGCGGCTTCGCGCTCCAACCCCGTCGCCGCGATCACCTCGCGCACCTCGCGCGGGCCATTGGCGAGCAATTGCCGGGCGAGGTCCTGCGGCGTGCCGCGTTGCAGGCTTTCCAGCCGTTCGAGCGTCGCGGCGTGGAAGCGGCGATGGCGGCGCGGCGCGCTGTCCACGACGATCCCGCCACCGATCGTCTCGCTCGGCGACGGGCGACGGAGGATGAAACGGTCGCCACGCACGACCGCGACGGGTTCCGCGAGCCGCAGTTGCACCCAGCCTTCGTCACCCGGCCCGAGCCGATCCGCGCCGAGCAGCGTCGCGCGTCCCTGCACCTCCGACGCGCCGACGAAGAGGTCCACCGGGTCGTTCTGTTCGAGTGCGGGAGCGGTCGCCGTCATCCGCACGCGCACATCGAGCAAGTGCGTCGGCACGAGCCAGCCCGGTGGCGTCAGCACATCGCCCCGGCGCACCTCCTCGACCGCGACGCCGCTAATGTTGACGGCGGTGCGACTCCCCGGCAGCGCGAGCGACACCTTTGCCTGGTGCGTCTGCACGCCGCGCACCCGGCCCCGGATGCCGCGCGGCAGCAACTCGATCTCCTGCCCGGCGGCGAGCGTCCCGTCGAGCAGCGTGCCGGTAACAACTGTGCCGAAGCCCGCGATCGTGAAGGCGCGATCCACCGGCAGGCGCGGGCGGCCATGGGGCGCGCGGGGCGGCGTACCGGCGAGCAATGCGTCGAGCGCCGCTTTCAGTGCGTCCGACCCCTGCCCCGTCGTCGCGGCGGTCACGATCAGCGGCGCATCGGCGAGCGTCGTCCCCGCGACTGCCTCGCGCGTTGCCTCCGCCGCCAGTTCGAGAAATTCCTCGTCTACCATGTCCGCTTTCGTCAGCACGATCAGGCCGCGATCAATGCCGAGCAGGTCGAGGATCGCCAGATGCTCGCGCGTCTGCGGCATCGGCCCCTCATCTGCCGCGACGACGAGCAGGGCGGCATCTATCCCGCCGACACCAGCCAGCATGTTCTTGATGAATCGCTCGTGCCCCGGCACATCCACGATGCTGACCGCCTGCCCGGAAGGGAGCGTCAGCCACGCGAAACCGAGGTCAATCGTCATCTCGCGCGCTTTTTCCTCCGCCAATCGGTCCGGGTCAATGCCGGTGAGGGCGCGCACGAGCGTGCTCTTGCCGTGGTCCACATGCCCCGCCGTCCCGACGACGTACGCACGCTCCACAACACCGTTCATCTCCGAAGAATTCGCCGTGTTCATACACCGCGATTGTAGCAGACAGATACGATTGAACCGCCAAGACGCCAAAAGCGCCAAGAAAGGGCGCGAGCGCAGAGATCACGGGATGAATTTCTTTTTCCCTCCTCGGCGTCCTCTGCGTTCACTTCTTCTTCCGCTTGACGCTCTTGGCGTCTTGGCGTTTCGATGATCTGGTTAGCCACCGGGAGGTGGGAGGGCGTCGAGCCAATCGTAGGTGAGATATGGGCGGAGGGCGGGGCGGAGATCGGTCGGGCTGTATTGCTGAAAGAGGGTGAGAAGATCGCGGCTAGAGATGATGCCGTAGCGGTACCGCGCGTAGAGATCGTGGAGCGCGGCGACGAAGCGATCTGTGCCCATCGTGTCGCGGATCGTCGCGTAGACGTGCGCGCCGCCGGTGTAGACGCAGTCGTAATGATTGCGGTCGCTCACGCTCGTGTCCCAGACGGTAATATTGACCGGGCAGGGGAGCGGACGAGCAAGCGTAACGGGCACGTTAATGCCCTCGCTAATCGCTTCCTCGAAAAGGCTCGCCGCGCCCTCGTCCACCCACGTCTCGGTCTGCGGGTGCGTGCCGAGCAGGCCGTAAAACCACTGATGCGACGTTTCGTGCGAGACGAGGGTGCGCAGTGGCACACCGCGCACTTTTGTGCCGATCATCACTAATGTCGGGAACTCGACGCCGCCCGGCATCGTCGTGCCCGCATCGGCGACGCGGAAGACGGGATAGGGATAGGGGCCGACCGTCGCGCTCATCCATTCGAGCGCGTGGATCGCATACGCCAGAATATCCGCGTCCGTCTCGGCGCCGGACGCGAGGTGGCTCGGAATCGTGAAGACCTCGACGCGCACATTGTCCTTGGTCGTCCCTTGCACGACAGTGTACGCGGGCGAAAGGAGCGCGGCGAAATCGCGCACATTCGGCGCGTCAATCGTGTAGACCGTATGCGCGCCGCTCACCTCTTTGTGCTGGACGACGCCGGTGGCGGCGAGCGTCTGTGCGGTCGGCACGGTCAGCGTCACATGGAAATTCCCCGTCGCCGTGTAGACGGCGTCGAACTGGTCGTGGTAGCCGTGATCGTCGGAGAGCATCGGGAACCAGTAACCGAGTCGGAGGATGTCGCCATCCCGGCGCGTCACGTCCCAGCCGTCGCCGCCGTCACGGATGTCGAGGTGGAAGGTGAAGCCGACCATCCGACTATCGCCAGGTGCGAGGGCGGCCCATTCCGGGAAGGAGACGCGCACCTCCGCCTGATCCACCGCTGCCGCGATACCGTCAATCGTGCCGCCATCGAGCGTGAACCAGCCGTAATGCGCCGCCGCGACATTGAATGTGACGGCGGGAATCGCCTGCTGCCCAGTATTCGTCAGGCGCACTTGCTCCGTGCCGCTGATGTGGATCGCGCCATTCGGCCCCGCATCGCCAACCGTCGCGGCGAGGATATAGTCCGCTGCGAGCGGCGGGATGTCCGTTGTCGCCGGGTGCGGGTTTTGTGCATCCTGACCGCGCACGACGGGCGTGAGCGTCGGCACGAAGAGCGGGGCATCCGCCGCGGCGCAGGCCGGGAAGAGCAACGCAACAAGGAGGAATAGTAGCAGGATGCGGTATCGCTTCATGCCCCCAGTGTAGCGGTGCCATTATGTCGAGTCAAACAGATGGGCGAGAAGAGGGTTAAACCACCAAGACGCCGAGAGAAGAAAGATTGAACGCAGCGCGTGGAGGACGCAGAGAACGCAGAGATGGAGAAAAAAGGAGCGAAACATCATAAATCGTTCTCTTGTGTATTCTACCTCTGCGTCCTCCGCGCGCTCTGTGTTGTGTTTTCTTTGGCGTCTTAGTGGTTCGAAAACGTTCTTATTGCGGGATGCGGAACACCTGCCCCGGAAAGATCAGATTGGGGTCGGCGATCTCGTCCGTGTTCGCGGCGAAGATGCGCGGCCATTGCGTCGCGTCGCCGTACCAGTGCTGGGCGATCCCCGAAAGTGTGTTCCCCGCGATGACGGTGTACTCCGCAAAGCCGTGATACGGGTCAATCAAGGCACGCCCGAAGATGACCGGCACCGTCACCTTGTTCAACTCGTCGCCCATGCCGCTGGGCGGGAACTCGAAGACCTCGACGGTGCCATTCGCCGTCGCGGGGATCGCGCCGAGGGCGAGCAATGCGTGGTAGTTGCCCCAGATGCCGAGGCCGCCCGCCATGATGCTCGTTGACGCGATTTCCGCCCCGTTGCCGTCGCGCACGCGGGCGGAGAACGTCCCCTCGAAGCCGGTGCCAACGCCGCAAATCGAGACAGGATCGTCCACGATGTCATACGGTTGCGGCTGCCGGACGGTGATCGGTGCGAAACTCGGCATCGTTTTCCTCCTGACGCATGGTGATGTATAGACACTGGTACAACGCACCGACGTGCTGCACGGTTCCGCGATGTGAGATCGCGGTATACTGCGGCGATTGAACGGAGAGAAAGGGAGCCACCATGCGGACGAGTGGGCACGAGACGGTTTTCACGCTGGAAACGACGCCGATCAAGTTCGGGCCGGGCGCGTCTGACGAGGCGGGATGGGAGTTGCGGCGGCTCGGCGTGACGCGCGCGCTACTCGTCTCCGACCCCGGCATCGTGCGGGCGGGGATCACCGAGCGGGTGCAGCGGGCCATCGAGGCGGCAGGCGTCGCCTGTGTTGTCTATGACCGGGTGCGCGTCGAGCCGACCGTGCAATCGTTGCAGGACGCCGCCAATTTCGCCCGCGCAGAAGGGGTGGACGGCTTTGTCGGCCTCGGTGGCGGCTCATCCATTGACACGGCGAAGGTGGCGAACCTGCTCGTTACGTATCCCGCACCGCTGCTGGACTACGTCAATAAGCCTATTGGCGCGGGGCGCGTTCCGCCCGGTCCGCTGATGCCGCTGCTCGCCATGCCGACGACCGCCGGGACCGGCTCGGAAGCGACCTCGGTCGCCGCGCTGGAAATCCCCGAGCAGCACGTCAAGACGGGCCTCTCGAACCGCTGGCTGCGCCCCAATATCGGCATCGTGGACCCGCTTTTGACGCTGACGATGACGCCCGAAGTGACCTCGTCGTGCGGGCTGGACGCGCTCTGCCACGCCGTGGAATCGTATCTCGCGCGGGACTTTACTTCGCGCCCGACGCCTGAGACGCCCGGCGACCGCCCGATGTTTCAGGGTTCGACGCCGATCTCCGACATCTGGGCGATGAAGACGCTCGAACTCGGGGGCCAATTCCTGCGCCGCGCCGTCCAGAATGGGGAGGACATCGAGGCGCGCACGCAGATGTCGCTGGCGGCGATGATCGCCGGGATCGGCTTCGGCAACGCGGGCACACACATCCCGCACGCCTGCTCGTATCCGATTGCCGGCCTGAAGCATATCTACCAGCCACCCGGCTACTCGACCGATCATCCCTTCGTGCCGCACGGCCACTCGGTGATCGTCACCGCACCCGCCGCCTTCCGCTTCACCTACTCAACCAACCCGGCGAAGCACCACCACGCGGCGGAACTGCTCACGGGCCACCCACTACCGAATGCGGACGAAAACACGCTCCCCTCGGTACTCATCCAACTGATGCGCGACATCGAGGCCCCGCGCGGCATCGCTGAACTCGGTTACGACAACGGTGACATTGATGCATTGGTTGAAGGCGCGCTGAAGCAGCAGCGTCTGCTCATCATCTCCCCGCGCGAGCCGAGCGCAGACGACCTCGCGGAAATCCTGCGCGACTCGATGGCGAATTGGTAATCCCGGTGGCGTAGGCTTTCAGCCTGCGGTCTCTCGCGCAGGCTGAAAGCCTACGCCACCGAGGCGGCTCAGTTGAAGACGATCAGCCCCCGACCAACCTCGCCGCGATCCAGCGCGTCGTACGCTTCGTTGATTTCTTCGAGCGGGTAGTGGCGTGTGACGAGCGAGTCGAGGTCGAGCTTGCCCGCCTGCGCCAGCGCGATGTACTTCGGCATGTCCACATGGGTACGCGCGGAGCCGTAGAAGCAGCCCTTGAGCGTCTTCTCCTGCGCCGCCAGCAAGTAGGCGTCAATCTGCGCGTACTCCCCGACTGCCGCCATGCCGACCGCGACCGCCGTGCCGCCTGAGCGGATCGCCTCGAAGGCCGTGCGCACCGTTTCGCCGCTGCCGAGCACCTCGAAGGCGTAATCGGCCCCGCCGCCCGTCAGCCGCCGGATCGCCTGCACGGGGTTCTCCTCGCGCGCATCCACCGTGTCGGTCGCTCCGAAGCGCTCCGCGAACTCCAGTTTCTGCTGGCTGATGTCCACCGCGATGATCCGCGACGCGTTGGCGAACCGCGCCCCCTGGATGACATTCAGCCCGACGCCGCCGCAGCCGATCACGGCGACGGTGCTTCCCGGCCGTACCTGCGCCGTGTTCAGCACCGCACCGACACCCGTCGTCACGGAGCAGCCGACGAGCGCCGCCAGTTCGAGCGATGTTTCCGGGCCGATGGCGACCGCGCTGCTTTCGTGGATCACCGCGTATTCGGCGAACGACGAGGTCGAGGCGAAATGATGGATCGGCTGCCCATCTTTGGAGAGCCGCGTGTGCCCGCCCGGCAGCGTCCCTGCCGGACCGCGAAAGCCGGTGCAGAGATGGGGATGACCGGACATGCACTGCTCGCAGTAGCCACAATTGGGCTTGAACGACAGGACGATCGGATCGCCCTCCTTAACCCGCGTGACACCGGGGCCGACCGCCGCGATGCGGCCCGCCGCCTCGTGCCCGAGGACCGTTGGGAGCGGCGGCTTCCACTCGCCCTTTAGCACATGGAGGTCACTGCGGCAGACGCCGCTGGCGGACATCTTCACCAACACCTCATTCGGCCCCGGATCGTCGAGTTGCACCTGTTCGATCACCATCGGCGTGTTGTAGTCGTAGAGAACAGCGGCCTTGATCGTGCGCATTGTTTGCCTCCTCGTTAGTGTGCTCGCCGACGGTTTATGGTTTCCGATTCAACAATCGAACCTCCGCGCCAGATGCACCTTACTCTCTCAGTCTCCATCATACACCGGGAGGGAATCCTTCACTCGTCACGACAGGAGCCGACCGCGAGTACCTGATCGGCCCGGAACTCCCAAAGCTGACCGAGCCGCACCGTCGGTCGGCTCGTTAGTCGTTGAGGACCGTCAGGTCGAGCTCGCGTAGGCGCGCGGGGTCGGCGAGGATGTCGATAGCGACGATCTTCCCACGCGTGATCGTGAAGCCAAAAACGACACGCGGTCGTCCGCCCGGAGCCCACACGGCTCCTGCGGCGCCGTTGACGAGCGCCGGTTGTGCGGCCTGGGCATGTCCGGAGAAGGTGTTGGCCACAGCCGGCGCTCCACGGATCTCCGGCGCCAGCTTCGGTGCGCCCTTGCCCTGCCGTGCGGCGCCCGCATCCACGGCTGCGCGGTCGGCGCGGAGCACGACATCCGGGTCGAGCACCGCGAGCAATGCGGCGAAGTCGCCGACGCGCGAGGCGGCAAGGAAGGCGTCGACCACCGCGCGCTGGCGAGTAAGATCGGCGTCGGGAACTGGGGCCGCTCCCCGCACCCGGCGGCGTGCGCGGCTCGCGAGCTGCCTCGTCGCGGTCGGGGAGCGCCCGACGATGGGGGCGATCTCGTCGAAGGGCACGGCGAATAGGTCGTGCAGGACGAAGGCGAGCCGCTCGGCGGGAGCCAGCGTATCGAGGACCACGAGCAGCGCGAGACCGACCGCATCGGCCAGCAGCGCTTCGCGCTCAGGGTCGCTCCCGCCCGCGCGGCTCACGATCGGGTCCGACGGGTGCGTGCCCAGCGGCTCCTCCCGCCGTGACTTGCGTGCGCGTAGCATGTCGAGGCAGACGCGGGCGACGACCGTCGTCAGCCAGCCGCCGAGGTTCGCGACGCCGCTCGTGTCGGAGCGGCCGAGCCGGAGCCAGGACTCCTGCACAGCGTCGTCCGCCTCACTCAGGGAGCCGAGCATCCGGTAGGCGACCGCCCGCAGGTGGGAGCGGTGTGCCTCGAATTGCTCCGCCAGCCCGTCGTGTTCGTCCATCGGTCACATCCCCCCGTCGCGTTCCGTCATAAGTAGTGACGAGAGAAACACATCGGTCACATTCCCTCATCGCGTTCCGTCATACCAGTGACGAACGAAATCCGGCCGATGTGACAAGGAAAGGAGACGTGGAAACCTTGATGTTTGGCATCCCGGTTCAGCAGAGACACCTGAAGGAGAGTAATCATGCACGCACGAATCAGCAACCCGGCGATGATCCTTCCCGACGCCATGCAGGCCATACAGGCGCTGCTCGCGGCGACAGAAAAAGGCGGTGTGCCATCGGCGACGCTCAGCCTTGTCCACCTGCGGGCGAGCCAGATCAATGGCTGCAGCGTCTGTATTGACTCAGGTACATGCTCCGCCGAGGAGGCGGGTGAAAGCAGTGAGCGGCTCTTCGCGGTGGCAGCTTGGCGGGACGCGCCCTGCTTCACCGACGCCGAACGCGCCGCGCTGGCACTCGCCGAGGCCATCACCCGACTCAGCGACCAAGCGGACCCAGTCCCCGACGCGATCTGGGACGAGGCCACCCGGCACTACGACGAGTCGGCGCTGGCGGCGTTGACCCTCTCGATCGCCACGACCAACCTCTTCAACCGCCTCAACGTCGCCACCCGGCAGGTAGCTGGCGAGTGGGGTTGAGCGGCACGGGCAGCGCGGCGGCTATACATCAGAGCCAGACAAACCAGGGAGGTGGAACCAGACAGACATCATTCAACAATGCGTAGCGACCGGCAATGAGTACACAACGAGCTAACGAGGAGTTCTTCATAACCTCAGGCATCAGAACAATCACCTATCCCATCACGGACCTCGCGCGCGTGAAGGCGCTGTACAGCGCGCTCATGGGTGTCGCGCCGAATGTGGACGAGGCGTACTACGTCGGGTTCCGTGTCGGGGACCTGGACATCGCCCTGCTTCCCCCTGGCCTCAACCAGGGCATGGCGGGGCCCATCGGCTATTGGGGCGTTGACGACATCGCGGAGAGTCTCAAGCAGTTCCTCGACGCTGGCGCGGCGGTGCAGCAAGAGGTCAAGGATGTCGGCGGGGGCATGCTGACCGCATCGGTGAAAGACGCAGACGGCAATATCATCGGGCTGATCCAGGCGCCCTAATCGCCCGTCGTCACGCTAAGGTCGGCCTCGCCGCTTGCCGCTACCCAGCACCCACCCTCCCAACATCCCGAAACCAACCCAATTGGTTGCGTTGCTAAGGCGATCCCGACAGCGGACGTGTGTCACGCTTTCTGCCGCCACTCCTTCAGGGCGGTAAGGAGGCGGGCGTTCTCGTCCGCCATACGGACGGTGATGCGCAGATGACCGGGCAACAAGGGATGCTGCGAGAAGTTGCGGACGACCATACCGCGCGCTTCCAGCCAGTCGTAGACGGATTGTGCGACAGCGGGGCTTTCCCAGCGTGTCAAGAGGAAATTTGTCACCGACGGGTAGATGTGCGCGCCGCATTCCCAGAGGGCGTCCGCGAACGGCTCGCGCTCGGCGATCACCGCCGCGACATTCGCGCGCATCGCCGGAATGTCCCGCAGGGCCGACGCGCCGACGCGCGCCGTGACGCGGCTGACGCTGTTCGGCGGGCGGACGCGGTTCATCATGCCGATCACGTCGGGCGCGGCGACGCCGCAGGCGAGCCGCATCCCCGCCATGCCGAACGCCTTAGACATCGTGCGGACGACGACGAGGTGGGGATATTTCGCGATCAGCGGCACGGCGGACCAGCCGACATACTCCGCGTACGCCTCGTCCACGACGACCATGCAGGGGGCGTCAGCGATTAACCGCTCCATCTCGGCGGGGTCGGTCGCGTTGCCGGTCGGGCTGTTCGGGTTGCAGTGCCAGATGATCTTCGCGCCCTGTGCCGCCGCGAGAATGCCATCAATATCCGGCGCAAAATCCGCCAGGAGTGGTACGCGATGCACCGTCGCGCCCATCTGCTCCGAGACAATCGGGTACATCGAATAGGTCGGCGTCGAGACGACCACGCAGTCGCCGTTGTCGAGAAACGTCTTCGTGGCAATATCCAGAATCTCGTCCGCGCCCGCGCCGACAATCAGGTAGTCCGTGCCGACGCCGTAGTACGCGCCAAAGAGTTCGATCAGTTCCGCGTACGACGTGTCGAAATACTCATTCGGCTGGCCCGCCGCGCGCGCCGCCTCCATCGCCGCGTCCCACGATGCGGGCGGGAAAGGGGATGTATTGAGGTCGAAGCGCACGACATCCCGCGCGCGCATCCCATGCCGCGCCGCAACCGCCTCGCTGGAAAGTTCCCACGCATATGGATCAATATCGCGGACCGATTTGCGCACCAAATCTTCGAGCACGTACCCACCCCCTGCCCCCTCCCGGCACGGGAGGAGGAACCCATCGCGATTATCCTGCTGTTGCTATACGCCCCGATGTCTTCCATATCTGCCCCCTCCCGCGTCGGGAGGGGCCGGAGGTGGGTGAATCCTACCGTACCCGCGCATTCCCTGCACAACCGGGGCGTGCGATACTGAGCGCATCAGGATTTGCCGCATTCGGAAGGGAATGGATCATGGCAAAGGCGATAGCGGACATGACGCTCCTCGATCTGCTGGCCGGTGCGGACGATCACCCCGCGCTCGTCGCTCCGGGAAAGTCGTTGCTCACCTACGGGCAACTTCAGGCGAATGTCGCCGCGCTGGCGACACAACTCAACCAGTTCGGCCTCGGTCGCGGGGATCGGATCGCCATCGCGATGCCGAACGGGCCGGAACTGATCGTCTCCTTTTTTGCCGCCGCGAATTGCGCCACCGCCGCACCGCTCAACCCGAGTTACAAAGAAGATGAGTTCGCCTTTTACTTCGCGGATACTCGCGCCAAGGCACTGATTACGCTGCCCGGCACGATCCCGGCGGCGCACGCGGCGGCGACAAACGCGATGGCGATCATCGAGGCCCGCGCGAACGCGGACGGTACCGTCGCGTTCGTCGCCGTTAAGAACGCCCACCCCGCACAGCCCGAAGCGCTCGCCGGGCCGGACGACATCGCGATGATCCTCCACACGAGCGGCACGACGAGCCGCCCGAAGCGCGTGCCGATCCGCCACCGGAACATGGCGGCATCCGCCCGCAATATCGGCGGCACCTATGATCTGACCGAGCGGGACACCGCGCTCTGCGTGATGCCGCTCTTCCACATCCACGGCATCATGGCCTCGATGCTCGCCACCCTCGCCTCGGGCGGCACGGTCGTCTGCCCGCAGGGGTTCAACGCGCTGGAATTCTGGAACATCGTGGACACGTTCAAGCCGACGTGGTACTCGGCGGTACCGACGATGCACCAGGTGCTACTCGCCCGCGCGGATCGGAATAGAGAGACGATCGAGGCGAATCCCTTCCGCTTCATCCGTTCCAGCAGCGCCTCGCTCCCGCCCGTCGTGATGGAGCGGATCGAGGCGCTTTTCCACGCGCCGGTGCTGGAGTCCTATGGCATGACCGAGGCGTCGCATCAGATGGCGTCCAACCCCCTGCCGCCGAAGCGACACAAGGCGGGCACCGTCGGCTACGGCTTCGGCGTGGATGTCGGCATCATGGACGACAACGGCAACATTCTGCCGCAGGGTCAACTCGGCGAGGTCGTCGTCCGGGGGCCGAATGTCATTGACGGATACGAGAACAACCCGGAGGCGAACGCGACCGCATTCGTCAACGGCTGGTTCCGCACTGGCGATCAGGGGCGGATGGACGACGACGGCTATCTCTCGCTCACCGGGCGGCTGAAGGAGTTGATCAACCGGGGCGGCGAGAAGATTTCCCCGCTGGAGATAGATGACATCCTCCTGCGCCACGCGGCGGTCGCCGAGGCGCTCGCCTTCGCCGTGCCGCACCCGACGCTCGGCGAGGAGGTCCACGCGGCGGTCGTCCTCAAGGGCGAGGCGACGGAGCGCGAGTTGCGGACGTACTGCGCCGAACACCTCGCGGAGTTCAAGGTACCGCGCCGCTTCCATGTGCTCGAAGCCCTGCCGCGCGGCGCGACAGGCAAGCTGCAGCGCATCACGATGGCGAAGGCGCTCAACCTGACGGGGGACGCATGAGAATCTGCGTCGTCGGGGCGGGCGCCATCGGCGGCTACCTCGGCGCGAAACTGGCGCTGGCGGGTGAGAACGTGACGTTGATCGCGCGCGGCCCGCACCTCGCCGCCATCCAGCGGGACGGCCTGAAACTCCTCTCGCCGGACGGCACCGAAACCATCGCGACGAATGCGCGCGCGACGAGCGACATGGCGGAAGCCGGGCCGCAGGACACGGTTTTTCTGACGCTCAAAGCGCACAGCGTGCCCGGCGTCGCCCCGGCGATGCGCGCCCTCTACGGCCCGGAAACGCTGGTCGTGACGATGCAGAACGGCATCCCGTGGTGGTATTTCCGCAAGCACGGAGGGCCGTACGAGGGGACGCGCATCGAATCCGTGGACCCCGGCGGCATCGTCGAGGCGCACACGGAGATTGACCGCGTAATCGCCTCCGTCGTCTACCCGGCGGCGGAACTGGCCGCGCCGGGCGTCGTGCGGCACATCGAGGGCGACCGCTTTTCCCTCGGTGAACTGGACGGCGTGAAGACGGAGCGTATTCAATCACTCGCGCAGACCTTGATCCGCGCCGGTCTGAAAGCGCCGGTCCGCCCGCGCATCCGCGCCGAAATCTGGGTCAAATTGTGGGGCAACCTCGCCTTCAACCCGATCAGCGCCCTCACCCGCGCCACCCTCGTGGACATCTGCCAGTTTCCCCCCACCCGTGATCTGGCACGCGCCATGATGACCGAGGCACAGACCATCGCGGAAAAACTGGACGTCAAGTTCCCGATCTCCATTGATCAGCGCATCGCTGGCGCGGAAGAAGTCGGCGCGCACAAGACTTCGATGTTGCAGGACATCGAAACTGGCCGCCCCACCGAAGTGGACGCCATCGTCGGCTCCGTCGCCGAACTTGGTCGCCTCACCGGCATCCCCACACCCGCTATTGACGCCATCTACGCGAGCGTCAAACTCCTCGAAAAGACGCTGCGCACCGATTCGTAGGGGCGATTCGCGAATCGCCCCTACGAACTATGCCTTGCCCTCACGCCGACAATGACCGATACTCGCCGCACGGAAATCGCTGCACAACGCACCACGACGAATGCATGGGTTTCGTCGTCGCACGCGTCCCGTACGAAGGAGGGTTACCGTTGTCCACGACATCGAGCACGAAACGTCCGCTGAAGGTGGGATTGTTCTTCCAGCACGCGCAGGTGGGGCCGGAGGGGCGCAAGCCGGAGTGGGCAAGGATCCTCGCGCTCGCCGCGCACGCGGAGCAGGCGGGGTTCGACTCGCTCTGGGTCCCGGATCAGTTCCTCTTCCCGCGCGGCGATCTCGGCCTGAACCCGGACGGGACGGCGAAGGGGGAGCGGGAGGCGGCCTCCGGCTTCTGGGATTGCTGGACGCTGATGGCGGCGATCGCGGCGGCGGTGCCGCGCGTTGAACTCGGCACACTCGTCACCTGCACCGGATTCCGCAACCCCGGCGTCCTCGCCAAGATTGCGGACACGCTCGACGAAATCAGCGGCGGGCGTGTCATCCTCGGCATCGGCGGCGGCGACTCCGGCTACGAGCATCACACGATGGGTATTTCCTACGAGAACCGTATCGGCCGCTTCGAGGA